>JAEEXS010000028.1:0-15000 GCA_016287855.1 Clostridia bacterium | reverse complement strand
CCTGAAACCCTATGTTTACAAGCAGATAAAGGACGTTAAAGTCCGATATCGTACTTTTTGTAGAACGGTCCGGCGAGTTATTGTATGTAGCGAGGTTAAGTACTTAAAGGTACGGAGCCGAAGGGAAACCGAGTCTGAAATGGGCGTGAGTTACATGTAATAGACCCGAAACCGAGTGATCTACCCATGGTCAGGGTGAAGTTGGAGTAAAATCCAATGGAGGCCCGAACTGGTTGTCGTTGAAAAGGCATCGGATGAATTGTGGGTAGCGGAGAAATTCCAATCGAACTCGGAGATAGCTGGTTCTCCTCGAAATAGCTTTAGGGCTAGCCTTGAGGAAGAGATAAGTGGAGGTAAAGCACTGAATGAGCTAGGGGCCTAACCAGGTTACTGAACTCTATCAAACTAAGAATGCCATTTATTATACTCAGGAGTCAGACAGTGTGAGATAAGTCTCATTGTCAAAAGGGAAACAGCCCAGACCATCAACTAAGGTCCCAAAATTACAGTTAAGTGGTAAAGGATGTGGGATTGCTAAGACAGCTAGGATGTTGGCTCAGAAGCAGCCACTCATTCAAAGAGTGCGTAATAGCTCACTAGTCGAGTGATCCTGCGCCGAAAATTAACGGGGCTAAACTGTATACCGAAGTTATGGATTTCATATGTTTCAACAATATTCATTATAAGATAAATTAGAGAAGTTAATTTATTGAAAATATTGCGAAGTAATATTTTCAATAAATCTCTCAGGGGCTAAGCAGCCCATATAATGAATGAGGATAATGAATATTGTTGAGACATATGGAGTGGTAGAGGAGCATTGTGTTGTAGGAAGAAGCATAATCGAAAGGATATGTGGACGAGACACAAGAGAGAATGCCGGAATAAGTAGCGAGAATGAAGTGAGAATCTTCATCGTCGAAAGCCTAAGGGTTCCTGAGGAAGGTTTGTCCACTCAGGGTAAGTCGGGACCTAAGGTGAGGCCGAAAGGCGTAGCCGATGGATAGCAGGTTAAGATTCCTGCACTACCGATGCCAGACAAAGACTTGTTATGAGGACACAGGAGAGTGGTCTAAGCGTGTAAGAGGGAAAGCACGTCCCGCAAGGGGGAGTGAAAATTTAAAAGTAACGAAGTAGGCGAATCACACTGGCGAGAAAAGTCATAATGAGGTGGTAGAGGTACCCGTACTGTAAACCGACACAGGTAGGCGAGGCGAAGAGCCTAAGACGAACGAGTGAAATATTGTTAAGGAACTCGGCAAATTGACCCCGTAACTTAGGGATAAGGGGTGCCATCGCGAGATGGTCGCAGAGAATAGGTCCAAGCAACTGTTTAACAAAAACACAGGTCTGTGCTAAATCGAAAGATGAAGTATACGGGCTGACACCTGCCCAGTGCTGGAAGGTTAAGGGGAAGAGTTAGTCGTAAGACGAAGCTTAGAACTTAAGCCCCAGTGAACGGCGGCCGTAACTATAACGGTCCTAAGGTAGCGAAATTCCTTGTCAGGTAAGTTCTGACCCGCACGAATGGTGTAATGATTTGGACGCTGTCTCAACAATAAGCTCGGCGAAATTGTAGTACTAGTGAAGATGCTAGTTACCTGCGATAAGACAGAAAGACCCCATGGAGCTTTACTGTAGCTTGGTACTGAGTTTCGGTGATTTATGTACAGGATAGGTGGGAGACTATGAGACACTGGCGTCAGCTAGTGAGGAGTCGCTGTTGGGATACCACTCTTAAATCATTGAAATTCTAACAACAGACCATGAAGCTGGTCGTTGGACAATGCCAGGTGGGCAGTTTGACTGGGGCGGTCGCCTCCTAAAGTGTAACGGAGGCGCCCAAAGGTTACCTCAGCGCGGTTGGAAACCGCGCTAAAAGAGTGTAAAGGCAGAAGGTAGCTTAACTGCGAGACCCACAAGTCGAGCAGATACGAAAGTAGGGCTTAGTGATCCGGCGGTATGAGAGTGGAATTGCCGTCGCTCAACGGATAAAAGTTACCCTGGGGATAACAGGCTGATCTCCTCCAAGAGTTCACATCGACGAGGAGGTTTGGCACCTCGATGTCGGCTCATCGCATCCTGGAGCGGTAGTACGTTCCAAGGGTTGGGCTGTTCGCCCATTAAAGCGGTACGCGAGCTGGGTTCAGAACGTCGTGAGACAGTTCGGTCCTTATCTATCGCAGGCGTTAGAAATTTGAGAGGATCTGTCCTTAGTACGAGAGGACCGGGATGGACACACCACTGGTGCACCAGTTGTCATACCAATGGCACAGCTGGATAGCTAAGTGTGGATGGGATAAACGCTGAAAGCATCTAAGCGTGAAACCCACCTCAAGATGAGATTTCTTATGCGAAAGCAATAAGGTCCCATGGAGACTACATGGTGATAGGCTGGAGCTGTAAGTGCAGTAATGTATTTAGGTGACCAGTACTAATAGACCGAAGGCTTGATCAAGGAAGTAAGGATGTTTTGGTTCATTTCTTTTTTATCTAGTTTTCGAGGGAAGATATTGACAATAGAATAAAGAAGATATATATTAATGTAGTAAAAGATGAAATAATTTCTGGTGACGATAATGAAGAGGCCACACCCGTTCCCATCCCGAACACGGCAGTTAAGCTCTTCGATGCCAAAGATACTTAGTGGGTGACTGCTTGGGAAAATAGGAAGTTGCCAGATTTATTTATATTCCTCGTTAGCTCAGTCGGTAGAGCACTCGGCTGTTAACCGAGTTGTCGTAAGTTCGAGTCTTACACGGGGAGCCAAAATAAAGGGACACGCCAAAAGGTGTGTCCTTTTATGTAATATTAAAAAATACATGATCAGGTTTCAAACGGTAGTTGTCACATATATTAATGTAGTAAATTTTTTGTAAAAAAATAAAAATCAAATAAATATTGTTAAATTACCTATAAATATTGACTTTTAGCAACTTTTGATATATCATAATCACGTAAAAAAGAAAAAAGTTTACATAATTTTTGTAAAAAGTATTGCATATTTATCGAATATGTGTTATATTAGTAAAGAGGTTATGTGAATTTATTTTTTAGGAGGTATAATTATGAAAAATTTTAGTAAAGGATTAGCAATATTTTTTGTAATGGTATTAGTCATTACAGGAACAGTATATGCAGTAAGCGCACCTACATTTACACCTAGTATTGCTTCAGGTAGCACAGTAAATCCTGGAGATAGAGTGCAAATCGTAATTCAAGCTGGCGATCAATATACTGCTCTTAGTGAATGCATGTATTCTTGGAATGGAGGAACAGAAAAGAGCGTGTTTGATGTATCTGGAAAAACATCAAGCAAAGGTAAAGTATACAAATTTACATTTACCGCTGAGGCATTCCCAAGTACAGCAGGAACTTATACAATAAAATTAACAGCAACTGATGCATACAATAATACTTCAACAAAAAGTTTTAAGTATATTGTAAAAGCGGCTACAACACCAACACCTACAGCAACAAAGACACCAACACCTACAGCAACAGCTACAACAGCAAAAGATACTAGTGCTCCAAAAATAACAATGAGCAAAGCAAGTGGAAGCACAGTAGCAGGTGGAACAAAGTTAACAATGACAGTAAAAGATGTAGAAAGCAAAATTACATCATTAAAATATAACTGGGTAGGCGCATCAGAAGTAAATGTAATACCTGGAGCAAAGAGTTCAACAAATGAAATTACAATATCAAATTTAACAGTAGGAAGTGCAGCAGGAACATATCAATTAAATGTAACAGCAGTAAACGAAGCTGGATTAAAAACACAACAAACATTTAATTATATAGTAAAAGCAGCTACAACACCAACACCTGCAGCAACAAAAACACCTACACCAACTGCAACAAAAACACCTACACCGACACCTACTAAAGATACAACAGTGCCAGTAATAACAATGAGCAAAGCAAGTGGAAGCACAGTAGCAGGTGGAACAAAATTAACAATGACAGTAAAAGATGCAGAAAGCAAAATTACATCATTAAAATATAACTGGGTAGGCGCATCAGAAGTAAATGTAATACCTGAAAATAGAGCTGCAACAAATGAAATTCAAGTAACAAACTTAACAGTAGGAAGTGCAGCAGGAACATATCAATTAAAAGTAACAGTAGCAAATGCAGATGGATTAGCAATAACAAAAACATTTAGTTATATTGTAGAAGCAACACCTACACCTACAGCTACAGCTACAAAAACACCTACACCTACACCTACTAAAGATGCAACAAAGCCAGTAATAACAATGAGCAAAGCAAGTGGAAGTACAGTAGCAGGTGGAACAAAATTAACAATGACAGTAAAAGATGCAGAAAGCAAAATTACATCATTAAAATATAACTGGGTAGGCGCAGCAGAACAAAATGTAATACCTGGTGCAAGAAGTGCAACAAACGAAATTCAAGTAACAAACTTAACAGTAGGAAGTGCAGCAGGAACATATCAATTAAATGTAACAGCAGTAAATGAAGCTGGATTAAAAACACAACAAACATTTAGCTATATTGTAAAAGCAACACCAACACCTACACCAACTGCAACAAAAACACCTACACCAACACCTACTAAAGATGCAACAAAACCAGTAATAACAATGAGCAAGGCAAGTGGAAGCGTAGTAGCAGGTGGAACAAAATTAACAATGACAGTAAAAGATGCAGAAAGCAAAATTACATCATTAAAATACAATTGGTATGGAGCAGCAGAACAGAATGTAATACCTGGAGCAAGAAGCGCAACAAATGAAATCCAAGTAACAAACTTAACAGTAGGAAGTGCAGCAGGAACATATCAATTAAATGTAACAGCAGTAAATGAAGTTGGATTAAAAACACAACAAACATTTAGCTATATTGTAAAAGCAACACCAACACCTACACCAACAAAAGTACCAACTAACAAATATCCTACAGTAGATGCAGATCCAGATGGTGGAGATGTTGAGTATGGTGATAAAATCGTACTTACAGCAGATGACAAAGATGGAGAAATTGTATATATTGAATACTACTGGGATGATGAAGACGATGACACAACAAAGAGATATACAGACAAATGCAGTGTAAAAGTACCTTCAGAAGAAGGAAAACACTACTTATATGTAAGAGCAATGGACGATAATAACAATTTATGTGATTATGAAAGATTTACATACTACGTAGAAGAAAATGATTATCCTGGAAACTCAGATAAAGATGGAGAATTAAATACAAGAATAAGAACACTTCGTGTAGAAATAACAAATGCTGATGACAAGATCAGATTTGAACCAAAAGAAGATATCTTATACAATGTAAATTACTACAATGGAACTTCTTCAAAAGTAAAGAATGCAAAAATAGTTGTAGAATTACCTACAAACTTAAAGGCTACTAAAGCTAGTGATAATGGAAGTATTTCTACAAAACAAATCACATGGAATTTAGGAACATTAGATGCAGGAGAAGCTGGTAGAGTAACATTTAAGGCTAACTATACTTCAAGCAAAGTTAACGAAAAGATTATAACAGTACCTGCAAAGATTTATTCAGGAAGCTCATTAAAAGATACTTCAACAGTTAGAAACTTAATCTTCTGTGAAGATGGAGATGGAACTGGATATCATCAAGCTTACTGTGTAGGATATCCTGATGGAACATTCTTACCAGAAGGAAGAATAACAAGAGCAGAATTAGCAGCAATGATTTGCAACATTGAAGGAATTAGATCAACAAGCAGAGGTCAATTTACAGATGCAAATGATCACTGGGCAGCAAATTATATGCAAGCAGTAGCAGATATGGGATATATGAAACCTAGAACTTATAACTTCTTTGGTGCTGAAGATTATGCAACAAGATCAGATTTAGCTTATGCAATTGCAGCAATATTAGATGTTGAAGATATAGAAACAATATATATTCAAGCAACAGATACAAAGTATTGTGAAGAAAGATGTGCTCTTGAACAATTATTAAGACTTGGTATCATCGAAGGTTATAGCGATGGAACAGTAAGACCTAACAACAATATAACAAGAGCTGAAGCAGTAACAATCATTAACAATTACTTATTCAGAGGCGAGTTATATACTAGAAGCTACAACTACTCATATAATTTCGAACATAACTATGCAAATGGTGGAAGCAACTTTGTTCTAAGATTTACAGACTTATCTATAAATCACTGGGCATATGGTCAAATTATGGAAGCTACAAACAACCACAGATATGAAAGAGTTATGGACGGAAATGAAGAAATGCTATAAGAATTAAAAGACGCTTTAGTCTAAAATTCACATAGAAAAGATAGTACTCAGATTGAGTACTATCTTTTTTTGTGCTATTGTAAATAATTAGCTAAACAATGACGAAAGAATATAGAGAGAAAAGATAAGTGTATTGGAGGAAAAAGTATGCCAACAAAAGATTCTTTTAAAAATATAATTTTTAATTCAGGGTTATTGTTATTGATTTTTTTAACAACTGCATTAATTTTGTCTTCAATTATTTTCATTTTTCATGGGGCAATTACAACCATAAGTGCCATAATTTCAATTTTACTTTCATTTGTGATATTCGTGTTATTAAATTTTAAAAAAACGAAAATAGATACCATTTTGGGTCTAATTTTAGGCATAGTTATTTTTATAAGTTCAATTATAATAAGTGAGAATATTTTAGACTTTGCAAGTGATAGTAGTTGGTATCACAAGTCTGCACTAGGTAGTTTAGCGAATGGTTGGAATCCAGTTTATGAGAAATTTGGGGATTTCGCAAATAATTCTGAGCTAAATATAACAAATATGCACTATGCTGAAATTTTTACACAGCATTATTGCAAAGCAGCTTGGATAACTGGTGCAAATATATATTGCTTAACAAAGGACATTGAAAGCGGGAAATCTGTTAATTTACTTATGGCATATATTTTATTTGCTTTTGTATTTCATTATCTTTCTATGGTGTATCTAAAATGGTGGCAAGCGATAATTGTAAGTGGACTTACTGTATATAATCCTCTTACAGTTTCTCAGATATTTACCTTATATGTAGATAATTTGCTATATACGAGTTTATTTGGAATTATAGTGATGTTATTTGGAATTTCAGATGAAAAGTATGAATTAGATGAGAAGCTAAAATATTTTTCGTTATTTGGATTAGTCGTATTTTGTATAAATATAAAGTTTACTGGTCTTGCATATGCAGGGGTATTTTGTTTGCTTTTTTATATAATTTGGCTAATTCGTTCTATAGTTGATAAAAATTTTATATTTACTTTTATTAAAAATACATCATTTTATATAATAACCTGCATAGTAGCGATTTTTTTAGTCGGTTTTTCAACATACATAATGAATTTTGCTGAACACGGGCATCCGTTCTATCCTCTAGCTGGGGAAAATAAAAGAGATATTATGACGGGGAATCAACCAGTTCCTTTTGATAGAATAAACGGAATAGAAAGGTTACTTATCTCTGTATTTTCTAAAACAGAAAATATTACGGGAAACGTATTACCCGATTTAAAATTTCCATTCTTTGTTTCAGAAGAAGAAAAAGAAGTCGCAGCTATTGGACCAGATACTAGAATAGCTGGATTTGGCCCTTTGTTTGGCGGAGTATTGTGCTTCTCAGCCGCAGTTTTAGCTTTTGGCCTGTATTGTTTGTTTAGGTTAAATAAATATTGGTTTGCAATATTAATGTCTAATATAGTAGTTGTTTTAGCTCTACTTTTGCTTATACAAGAAAGTTGGTGGGCTAGATATTCGCCATATTTCTATTTAGCCCCTATTTTTGCACTTGTTTTAATATTTATAGGATTTAATAATGAAACTAAAGGATTTAAATTTTTAATAGGTATTATTGGTGTAATATGTATATTCCTACTTGTAAAGAACACAAATTATTTTACAAAATATGTTGAACAATGCATTAGTGAATCGGTAGAAACTAAAGAAAATTTTGAAATAGCAAAAGTTTTATCTAAAGATAAACCAATTAAGATTTTTATAGTTTCATCTTCTTACTATGGCATTGAATTTAACTTAAAAGATGCCGATATAAATTATACTAAAGTGGGACCTTATGAAGTTAAATCTAGAAAGTTATACGGAACACTTATGTATATGGAGGATTTAGAGTGAAAAGTTATTTAAAACTTATGAGAATTCAACATTATCTAAAGAACTTTTTAATATTTTTACCGCTTGCTTTTAGTGGTAGTTTATTTGCTGTGAAAATTTTAGAAGTAAATTTGTTAGGATTTTTATCGTTTTGTTTTATAGCATCGTTTATATATGTAATAAATGACATAGCGGATGTTAATCAAGATAAGCTTCATCCAATAAAATGTAAAAGGCCAATAGCCTGTGGCGATATAGAAAAGAAAAATGCTATTGTTTTTGCAATAGTATTGTTTGGGATTTCATTAATATTAAATTATTTTGTGTATATTAATAGCAACTATATGGCTTTTATACTTTGGAGTATATATATTTTAATTAATGTTGCATATAGCCTGGGATTAAAACGAATACCAGGCTTAGATGTAGTATTACTTGCAATGGGCTTTTTAATACGAGTTCTATATGGAGGCGTAATTAGTAATATAGAAGTTTCTAACTGGCTATGTTTTACGGTTTTAACCACATCTTTATATATGAGCTTAGGTAAGAGAAGAAATGAGTTAAAAAATCAAGGGGAATGTGTAAGAAAAGCGCTTAGATACTATAATTATAAAACAGTAAATATTCTTATGTATATGTCCTTTATATTAACACTTTGTTTCTATACGTTATGGTGTATAACTGTAGTAATGACAGGCAAATTCCATGCAATTACATATATAACCATAGCATTGGTATTTATAATTATTGCAAGATATAGTAAAGATATAGAAGGAAAGGTTGATGGCGATCCAGTAAATGTTTTATTAAAAGACAGAATTTTAGTGAGTGGTGGCCTTATATATGCAGCTTTAATGTATTTTATAGTATATTAATAGAGTGGGACTAGAATTTATCCCACTCTATTAGTTTGTCTTTTTTTACAATATATGCATTTTTAGAAATTTCTTTTAGTGGAGTATCTGATAAAGAATCGGAATAGAAAGTATCTATTTCACTATCTTTATAAAGTTCATAAAATCTTTTTACCTTTTCAGCTCCATAGCAATTTTCACCGGTATATTTGCCGGTTTTTTTATCTACACGAGAGGCAAGTAAAGTCTTTATTTTTAATTCTTTACAAATTGGTTCGAGAAGAAATTCAGGGGAAGCGGATATTACGATATCATCGTCTAAATGAGTTTCTTTATAGAATTTTTTTATTTTATGTTTATTTTTATTCCAAAAATCAGCTATATATGTATCTATATCTTTTATCCCATTAAACATCTTGAAAAATCTTTCCTTTGCCTGTGTTTTTGTTATAAATTTTAACTTATATTTTATAAAAACCAAAGCCTGATAAGGAAGAAACCTTAATAAATTAGGTTGGCGTTTAATAGAATAAAAGTAGAAATCTACGGTACTATCGCCATCATATATAGTTTTATCGAAATCATATACATTCATATTTTTACCCCCTTAATAGTATAAATAGTTTATCAAAATATATCGTAATATACAATATTTGCTATTGACTTAAATGTTGAAAGGGAGTAAAATTAAAGAGAAATTTTGAACTTTTAAACTGAACAGGAGTGATAAAATGGAGCCAATGATTGAGGTAAAAGATGTTACCAAAATTTATAAAGTTGGTAATGAGAAAATATTGGCTTTAGATAATGTAAGTTTAACTATTAATAAAGGTGAATTTTGCTGTTTACTAGGAACATCTGGTTCAGGTAAATCGACTTTATTAAATGTTATGGCAGGAATTGAGAAATTAACTTCTGGCGAAATAACAATTCGCGGAAGAAGAATAGACAAGATGAGCGAAAGAGAGCTATCTATTTTTCGTCAAAAATATTTAGGTTTTATTTTTCAATCATATAATTTAATTCCGGCACTTACAGCGGTTGAGAATGTTGAATTACCGTTAATATTTAAAGAAATAGACCCTAAAAAAAGAAGGAAGTTAGTAAAAGAAATTATAAATGCGGTTGGTATTTCAGGTAGAGCGAAACATAAACCGTCTCAGATGAGTGGAGGGCAACAGCAAAGAGTTGGTATTGCTAGGGCGTTTGTTGGAGCCCCAGAGCTAATATTCGCAGACGAGCCTACTGGAAATCTTGATTCGAAGACTACTATGGAAATAATGGAACTTATAAAAAATATTTCCAAGCAGTATAACCAAACAATAGTTATGGTTACACATGATGCGAGATTAGCAGAATTTGCGGACAAAATAATAAGTATCCATGATGGACATATAGCCAATATTGAAAGTAAAGGCGAAACGGCAAATATTATATAAAGTGTTTTAAGAAGGAGAGTTTTATATGAAAAAGATACAATTAATTTTAACAAGTATATTGATATTTTTTATCGTAATTGGAGGAGCTACAGTAAAAGCAGATGAGTACGAAGCAGAATATCCTAAGATAATTTTTGAAAATAAGACAGACGTTGTAAAGGTTAAAGCGGGTGAAACTCTTGATTTTACTGTTGTTGTAAAAAATGTCGGGGATGAAGGAGCTAGATATATTACTATATCAAATTCAGAAAAAGATGCTCCAGTTTATTGGGAAACTGCTGTTGATACATATACTATTTATAGAATGAGCGCTGGAGCAAAAAAAGAAGTAAATATGAGTTTAAAAGTAAAAGAAACTGCAGATGTTGGAATTTACGCATTGCCGTTTAATATCGCTTATTCAGACAATGACCATACAGAGTATTCAAATAAGCAAAGTATTTTCTTTGAAGTTACTAAAGAATATTCTAAGCCTTTAATCCTAGTTAAAAATGTAAAAAATACACCAGAAGTAGTTACTGCTAATTCAAGCAATAGACTTTCGTTTGACATATACAATAGTGGAGATTTAGACGCAAGAAGAGTAAAACTTACATTAAAAGGTTTATCCAAAGATGGTTTTATGGTAAAAGATAGTATAGACAATAGATATTTTGATTATTTAGAAGGCGGGAAAAGTAAAACTATTGATTTTGATTTATTAGTTTCTGAGGATATTACAAAAGGTACTAATGAATTACAAGTGGAACTTCAGTATTTTGATCAAGATAATAAAGAATATAATGATACAAAAACAATTTATATAAATGATGTAAAAGGCACAGAAGGAGATATTGGAAAAGGAGTGCCTAAGATTATTGTGTCTTCATATTATACAAATCCTAGTACTGTTACTGCAGGGAGAACGGTTTCATTTTATTTCACAATAAAAAATACACATCCTACAAAAACAATAAAAAATATGAAGGCGATTGTAGATTCAGAGGACGGAACATTTACTTTAGAAGGTGGAAGCAATTCTTTTTATGTAAGTGAATTAAGACCGGCTGGAGAATTTTCAAAAACATTCTATTTAAGAGCAAAATCTGATGCATTATCTCGTGCATATCCAGTAACTATTAATTTTGATTATGAAGATGCTGATGGGAATTCACATAGTTCTACAGAAAAGATTAATATTCCGGTTGTTGAAAGAACAGAACTTTCAATAGATAACGTAAATGGTCCTTACGAAATGTACTTAGGAAATACCGGATATATTTCATTTGAATATTACAATAAAGGAAAAGCTGTTATATCTAATTTGTCAGTTTCGTTAGAGGGTGATTATTCTTCTGTTAATAATACTAACTATATAGGGAATGTTGATCCGGGAACAGGCAGCTATTCTGAAATTGAAGTAAAAGCTGATGTAGCAGGAGATGCTAAAGGGACTTTAGTTTTCTCTTTTGAAGATTCTAGCGGAAATGTAAAGACTATAAGAAGAGCAATAGAGGGTGTTGTGTATGGAGAAGAACCAGCATTTGAACCTGATATAAATAACGATATCCCTATGGATATAGATTATGATGAAGATCAATTAAAATGGTGGCAGATTGCTCTTATTGGACTAGGAGTATTTCTAGTTACTATGATAGTTGCAAGGCTTATAACTATAAAAGTAATGATGAAAAAGATAGAAGATGAAATCTAGTGTTTGTGAATCGGAGGTAATAAAATGGATTACAAAATGATGGATATGGAAATGGCTGCACAAAATAGTGGCGGAAGTATAAATTGGGTACTTATTGGAGTTATAATAGGAGCTATAATTTTAGGAGTAGTATGTGGTATACTCCTTGGGAAGCATACCATGAAAAAGAGAGATATTTAATTAATTTGTGGCGGTGAAAAAATGAGAAGTAATGATTTTATAAAAATGGGCTTAAAAAATCTTGCTAGACGAAAACTACGTACATCGCTTACTGTTATAGGTGTTGTAATAGGTACGTTTTCTATAGTTGTAATGTTGTCCCTAGGAATTGCCATGACAGAAAGTTTTAATAACGAAATAATGCAAATGGGAAGCCTTACTACGATAAATGTTAATAAGTATTATTATGCGGAAAACAACGACACAGATAGATGGCAGCCGGGAAAAGAGAAAGAGTTAGACGACAATTTGGTTTCTAAGTTAAAAGCAATTCCACATGTAAAGGCTGTTACACCTATAGAATATATGAACGTTAAATTTATTTCTGGTAAATATGAATCTTGGTCAACGCTTTGCGGAGTAAACCCAGAGGCTTTTACTTATTTTGAGTTCCCTGAATTAGAGGAGGGACGTTATTTAACAGCAGAAGACACAGATGAACTTTTATATTCTTATTATTCTACGGGGTTTTACAATCCGAAATCTTCTGGGATGCGATATAATGATAGTGAAGATTTAGTAGATATTATGAATGATAGAATAAAAATGACGTTTGATACGGGATATGATTCAAAAGTTGCACCTAAATACTATAATGCTAAATTTGTCGGGAAAATGGTAGAAAGTAATGGAGATAAAAATGGCTATATCTACGTTAATATAGACCAAATGAAAAAATGGAAGAAAGAATTAAAGAAAGCTGGAGTAAAGGTTGAAGATAAAGGATATTCTCAAATTTGGGTTTCTGTTGATGATGTAAAACACGTGGAAGAGGTACAAAATAAGATAAAAGATATGGAATATGGTACATATAGCTTAGCAGATATGGTAAAACCAATGCAAGAAACTGCAAATACTTTAGAACTTATTTTAGGCGGAATTGGCGCGGTATCTATGCTAGTTTCAGCGATAGGAATTGCTAACACTATGATAATGTCTATCTATGAGAGAACGAAAGAGATTGGAGTTATGAAGGTTTTAGGTTGCCTTATAACGGATATAAAAAAATTATTCTTGTTTGAGGCAAGTATGATAGGACTTATCGGCGGAGGTTTAGGCGTAGGATTAAGTTATCTGGCATCGTACTTTATGAATAAATATTCTAACCAAATTGGAGGAGCTATTGGAATAGGAAGCGGTGGCTCAAAAATCTCAATAATTCCGCTATGGTTAGTAGTAGCAGCTCTTTTATTTGCAATGCTAGTAGGAATACTATCTGGATATTATCCAGCTAAAAGAGCAACAAAGATTAAAGCAATTGAGGCATTAAGAGAATCTAATTAAAAAGGCATTTATAATGCCTTTTTATTTTTTAAATGTATAATTTTAATAAATTATATTACCGATACATTCTTGTAATTATTTTTGTTCATTAGAGAGGATGGTAATAGTGGGAAAAATTAAAGTATTTTTATGTATTCTTTTAACGGTAGTGCTTATTATGCCAGTTTGTAATGCATTTACAGATATGGATTCAAACCATTGGGCTTATGAAACAGTTAATTTTATGACAGAAAAGGGTATTTTGAGTGGATTTACAGATGGATCTTTTAGACCAGACGATTATATATCTAGAGAACAATTTGCAACAATATTAAGCAAAACAGTAGAATATGCAAATATTGAATTGCCTATTAATACTGAAAATTCGTGGACTTTTAACGATTGTGTAGATGTGGATAATAGTAGATGGTCTTATAAATATATACAAAAGGCTTTTAATGTGATGGGAAAATCGGAAGGAAAAAATAATGGGTGTTATTTTGAACCAGATGCTTTAATGAGTAGGGAAGAAGTAGCTAAAATAATGGTAAATGCAAAAGGGCTTGGCAAAGAGGAGCCAGATTATTCTCTATTGAATAAATTTTCAGATAAAACTGGAATAGATGGCAGTTATCAAAAATATGTAGCAATAGCAGTTAGAAATGGAATAATGAGCGGAAATGCAAATGGTACATTTGACCCAAAGAAAAATTTGACAAGAGCTCAAATAGCTTCTCTTATGAGTAAGTTGCTTGACAATGGTAAAAACTCTAAAGTAGATGTAATATCGCAGAAATATGTTAAAATATATGAATTTTCGGATGGGTTGGCTAAAGTAGAAAATAATAAAGGAAAATATGGTTATATAAATGAAAAAGGAGAGGAAGTAATACCACCTATATATGATGCTATCATATATGATTGGATCTCTTCAGATAGCTTATTAGGTGTAATGAAAGAAGGTAAATATGGGTACATAAATAAAGAAGGCAAAGAAGTAATACCATGTATATATGATGATATTGGAGCACTTGCAGAAGGACTGGTACGAATAAAAAGTAACGGAGAATGGGGTTATATAGATAAAAATGGGAATCAGGTAATACCCTTCATATATGACGATGCTGGAGATTTTTCAGACGGATTAGCTAGTGCAAAAAGCAATGGAAAATATGGTTATATAGATAAGGAAGGAAACGAAGTAATACCTTTTATATATGATGATGCCTGGGGATTCTCGGAAGGATTAGCCAATGTAAAAAGTAATGACAAATGGGGCTATATAGATAAAAATGAAAACAAAATAATACCTTTCATATATGATGATACTTCTTATTTCTGGGAAGGTAAATCGGAAGCAAAAAAAGATGGAAAATGGGGTCTTATAGATAAAAATGGTAATGAAG
>JAEEXS010000127.1 GCA_016287855.1 Clostridia bacterium | reverse complement strand
TTTCAAACCATTTAACATTAGTTGTATTATACCCATTTGGAAAACCTATTACAGTACATATTGCAATATTTGCTCCTTGTTCTATCATATATTCTTTAGCTTGTTTTACAAAACTTGGTGGAATACATACTGATGCAGTATTATATTTTATTGCATCATCACACAAAGACTTAATTTGCTCCCATGTACTTTCCTGTTTTAGTAGAGTATGATCTACCATCGATAAGATTTTTTCAATGTTCATAACATTACCTCCTATAAATTATTATTTTTTCTAATATTATGTAAATTACACTGTATTATGATTATACCACAAAAGAGAAAAAAAGCAAGATTTATATTTATCTTGCTCTTTTATAATTTAATTATTTTTTATTCCCACTCTATTGTTGCAGGAGGTTTAGAAGTAATGTCATAAACTATTCTATTTACATGAGATACTTCATTTACTATTCTTTGAGATATTATTTCTAAAATTTCATATGGAATCTTTGCAAATTTTGCAGTCATGAAATCATCTGTAACCACTGCTCGAATCGCTATTAAATAATCATAAGTTCTTTCATCTCCCATAACTCCTACAGATTTTGTATCCGTAAGTACAGCAAAATATTGAGATAACTCTTTTTCCATATTATGCTTTGCAATTTCTTCTCTAAAAATATAATCTGCATCCTTAAGTATAGCTAGCTTTTCTTCTGTTATATCTCCAATAATTCTTATTGCAAGTCCTGGTCCTGGAAATGGTTGACGACTAACTAAAAACTCTGGAAGTCCAATCTCACGTCCTACTTGTCTTACTTCATCTT
Source organism: Clostridia bacterium (assembly GCA_016287855.1). GTDB lineage: Bacteria > Bacillota > Clostridia > TANB77 > RGIG9151 > RGIG9151. The sequence goes on along the minus strand of JAEEXS010000127.1, from coordinate 2,277 downwards.
TAAATAAATCTCTTAAAGGTTCAATAATTTCTTTAAAATCTACATAATCTGGAAGTCCTCCAACATTATGATGAGATTTAATTACAGAGCTTTTTCCAAGACCGCTTTCAATAACGTCTGGATAAATAGTTCCTTGTACTAGATAATCCACTTTTCCAATCTTTTTTCCTTCTTCTTCAAATACACGAATAAATTCTTCTCCAATTATTTTACGCTTTTGTTCTGGGTTTGTAATGCCCGCAAGTCTATTTAAAAATCTTTCTCTTGCATCTACTTTTATGAAATTAACATCAAACTGTTTAGTAAATATCGCCTCTACTTCTTCTACTTCGTTTTTTCTAAGCAGTCCATGATCTACAAATATGCAAGTTAAGTTTTTTCCTATTGCCTTAGACATTAAAACTGCAGCAACAGATGAATCCACTCCACCAGACAGTGCACATACTGCTTTTCCTTCTCCAACTTTTTCTTTAATTTTTTCTATTGTACGTGTTGCAAAAGTATCCATTTTCCATTCACCTTTACAGCCACAAATATTTATTACAAAATTCTCAATTATTTTATCTCCATTATTTGTATGATTTACTTCAGGATGGAATTGTACAGCATAAAAATTTTTATCCACATTTTCCATAGCAGCAATTTTACATGTATCTGTTGAAGCTAGAGACTTAAAACCTTCAGGAAGAACATCTACATAATCTGTATGACTCATAAGACAAATATTTTTTTCATCTAAGCCAGTAAATAGTTTAGAACTTGTATCTAAACTAGCCTCCATTTGTCCATATTCTCTTTTTAAAGCTTTTTTAACGCATCCTCCTAAAGTATGACTCATAAATTGCATACCATAGCAAATACCCAAAATTGGAATTCCTAGTGAAAATACCTCTTCTACACATTTTGGTGCAGCTTCCTCATAAATACTTGCAGGTCCACCTGTAAATATTATTCCTTTAGGATTTAGCTCACGAATTTTTTCAATAGAAATTGTACAAGGATGAACTTCACTATAAACATTTTTCTCTCTAACTCTTCTTGCAATTAGTTGATTATATTGTCCACCAAAATCTATTATTAATATTAACTCAGACATTTTTATCCTCCTACTCTACATCTTTAGTAATAACATCATGAGCTCCACCCTCACGTATGCTTACAGATGATACAAGAGTAAGTCTTGCTTTATCATCAAGCTCAGATATTGTTATTGAACCACAATTGCACATTGTAGATTTAATTTTTTCTAAAGTTATAGCTAGGTTATCTTTAAGTTTTCCTGCATATGGAATGTATGAGTCTACACCTTCTTCAAAAGTCATTGTAGTCTTCTTTCCACCCATATCATATCTTTGCCAGTTACGAGCTCTATTTGATCCTTCACCCCAGTATTCTTTATAAAAACTTCCATTTTTCTTTACTACTCTTGTTGGAGACTCATCAAAACGAGCAAAATATCTGCCCATCATAACAAAGTCTGCACCTAAAGCTAATGCTAGTGTTATGTGATAATCATGAACTATACCACCATCTGAGCATACTGGAATATATGTACCTGTTTCTTCAAAATATTTATTTCTTTCTTCAACTACATCAATTAAAGCACTTGCTTGTCCTCTACCTATTCCTTTTGTCTCACGAGTGATACATATTGATCCTCCACCAACACCAACTTTAACAAAGTCAGCACCTGCCTCAGCTAAATATCTAAATCCCTCTTTATCTACTACATTTCCTGCTCCAATTTTTACATCATCACCATATTTTTCTCTTACATACTCAATTGTTTTCTTTTGCCATACTGAATAACCATCTGAAGAATCTATACATAGTACATCTACTCCAGCCTCAACAAGTGCTGGAATACGTTCCTCATAATCTCTTGTATTAATTCCGGCCCCCACTATATATCTTTTATTATCATCTAAAAGTGAGTTTACATTAGTTTTACTATCTTCATAATCTTTCCTAAATACTAAATATTTTAGATTTTCATTTTTATCTAATATTGGAAGACAACTAATTTTTTCTTCCCATATTTTATCATTTGCCTCGCTTAATGTAATTCCTTCTTTGGCATAAACTAAATCTTCTTTTTTAGTCATAAACTTTTCTATTTTTTCATCTAAACTATCTCTAGTTAGTCTATAGTCTTTATCTGTTACAAGTCCCAAGAACTTACCATTAGGTTCTCCATTTTCTGTAATCATTACTGTTGAATGTCCAGTTTCTTTAACAAGATCAACCACCTCTCCTAAAGTAGTATCTGGTTTTACA
>JAEEXS010000027.1 GCA_016287855.1 Clostridia bacterium | reverse complement strand
TATTGAAAATCTTAATTTATTCTTTGTTGTAATTAGACTTGTATATGGGGAAAATAGCTTTATATTTTGTGCAGATGCTGAAATTGAAAATGAAAATGATATGTTAAATTCAAAATATGAATTAAAATCTAATGTTATAAAATTAGGTCACCATGGTTCTTCTACCTCTTCATCTGAGAAGTTTCTAAAAGCTGTTGATCCAGACCTTGCAATTATATCTGTTGGTAAAGATAATGACTATTGGCATCCTCATTCAAAGATTATAAAGCGGCTTAATAGACTTGGAATAAAAACTTATAGAACTGATTTAAATGGAACTATAATACTTTCCTCAGATGGAGAAAACATAAATATAAAACTGCAAAAGGGGGAATAATATTATGAAACTGATTATAGATAGAGCCGAAGGCGAATATGTTGTTTGTGAACAATATAATTCGAACGAAATTATAAATTTAGATCGAACCCTCTTCCCGCCTGAAATTCACTCTGGCGACCTGATTGAATTCGTAGATGGTATTGTTACAATACTCCCAAATGATGAAATAAAAGAAAGAATTGAAAAAAAGATGAATGATCTTTGGAAATAAAAAAATAGGGAATCTAATTCCCTATTTTTTATATATTTCTTATTCCTTGTATTTCTTTAGCATTTAAACTGACTCCAGCCTCAGTAACCCCTACTCTAAATTCAATATTTTTTAAGCTATCTGATATCTCATTTAGTTTGTTATATGTAGTTACTTGAGTATCCGCCAAAGCAGCGAAATTTTTGAACATAATTTCTTTCATTCCTTTTAATTCCACTTTTGTTTCATTTAGTTCTTCTTTTACTCCATTTATTTCTCCTTTTAATTCTTCTCTTACCCCACTTATCTCTCCTTTTAATTCTTCTCTTACTCCATTTATTTCTCTTTTTAATTCTACTTCCAAACTATTAAGTTTATTATTAACTTCACCCAACATACTAAGAATTTTTACTTCATTTGATGTTTCCATAATAGTATCCCTCTCTTTCTAATTATAATCAATTCTTCAAACTTTTAATCAATGTTATTTCACTTTTCTCAAATTATCATACTGTCCATACATCTTTTGGACTGAATTTTCCAAGAAATAATAATGAAAAATATAAGGGATTAAAAGAACTGTAAATAAAATTACAAGTATATTAATAATTATATTAGGGCAAAAAAATGACACCGAAATCGTAATCATATCTAATAATGCAAACAACACTGTAACTATTAAATGCACTAATCTTTCATGTTGAAAAAACTGTATCTTTATTAAATGATCCTTTGTAACTTCAGCAACCTCTTCTTGAGTATGAGTCTCATTTAAATATTCATCCATTTTTTTAACATATTTTACAGCATAATTGGCCATATCTATCACCTACCAAAACAACATTATTAAATATCCAACAATAATACCATAAATGGCCCCAACAAAAACTTGTATAGGAGTATGTCCCAAAAGTTCCTTTAATTTTTCGTTCGTATCAACTTTAACTTGGTTGGAATTAATAAGCTGATTCAAAATTTTTGCCTGTTTTCCAGCAGCAAGCCTTACTCCAGCTGCATCATACATAACAATAAAAGAAAAAACAAATGCTACTGCAAATATAGGTGAATCAAAACCTTCAGATAAGCCAACAGCTGTCATTAAAGAAGTAACAACTGCTGAATGTGAACTAGGCATCCCACCTGTTTCAACAAATCTCTTAAAGTTTATTTTTCTATTAACAACCGCATCAGATACAAGTTTAAATACTTGTACTGAAAACCATACCACTGTAGGAATTATTAGAAATCTGTAATCCATATAAACCGCTCCTTAATTATTTCTCTCTTTAATAAAAATTGCAAGCTCTTTCAAGAACTCAATATCTTTATCGGAAATATCGTTTAAAACGCTTACTGATTCGGCTGTCAACTCATCTAATCTTTTATTTGCCTCTTCTACTCCTAGCATTGTAACAAACGTCCTTTTTCCATTAATACTATCATGTCCTACTGGCTTACCAAGAATCTTTTCGTCGCCGGTCTCCGACAAAATATCATCTTTAATTTGAAAAGTAAGCCCAATAATATCTGCATATTTTTTAAGTACTTGAAGCGAAACATCATCTGCTCCAGCTAAAGTTGCCCCTATAAGTAGCGACGCTTTTATCAAAGCTCCCGTTTTATTATTATGCATATACATAAGTTGGTCCATAGAAATATCTTTACCCTCTAAATCAGTATCTACGAACTCTCCCTTTATCATATCAAAAACACCATTAGAAAAAATATCAAAAGCCTTTACTTTATTAGGTAAATTCTCCCCGTCTTTCATATCATTTGAAATAACTTTATAAGCATAATCTAACAGTCCGTCCCCTGCTAAAATTGCTGTACATTCACCAAAGACTTTGTGATTTGTAGGCTTACCACGTCTAAAATCATCATTATCTATCGCAGGCAAATCATCATGTATCAATGAAAAAGTATGTATCATCTCCATCGCACAGGCAAACGGAAGTGCTTTTTCATAATCAGGCTTAAAAATCCTATATCCCTCTAAAATAAGTGCCGGTCTAAGTCTTTTCCCTCCTGCAGTAATACTATATTTCATAGCTTCTTTTAATTTTTTTTCTGGTGCTTCATCAACCACAAGCAAATCATCAAAAGCTTTATTAACTAAAGTACTATATTCACTTAATCTTTCTTTTAACATTCGATTCGCCTCTCTTTAAATACTAAATCAACTACATATCTTCCTCTACAATTTCGCCATTTTTTTCTAAAACTACAGAAATTTTTTTCTCAGCTTTTTCTAAAAGCTCATTACAATTCTTAGCCAATTTCATACCTTCTTCAAACTTCTTCATACTCTCGTCTAAAGTATTATCTCCACTCTCTAAATCTGCAACAATTTTTTCTAATTCTGTAATTGATTCTTCAAAATTCTTTTCCATGTCTAGCCCTCCTTAACTGCATTAATTTCCCCATCACTCAGTTTAACTTTAAATTTATCTTTATCTTTTAATTGTGAAACACTCTTAATTGTTACCCCATCCTTAATCGCAACAGCATACCCACGAGATAACGTTTTTAATGGACTTAATGCATCTAATTTATTTGTTAGTTTTACAAAACTGTTTTTCTTCTCAGTAATAATTTTTTCTTCAATATTAGCCAAATCTTTTTGACTATTATCTAGTCTAATTTTTAACTTATTAACCAACTCTTGAGGTCTTTTAAAATAATATGACTCATATATTCTTTGTAACTGTTTTTTCTTGTTCTTTAAATTCTCAGTAAGAGCGAACTTCATTCTCTTTTCAAAATTTGACAACTTATAATTAAGCTCCTCCAACACTGGGAAAACCACCTCTGCCGCCGCAGATGGGGTAGGAGCTCTCAAATCTGAAACAAAATCACAAATTGTAAAATCTGTCTCATGCCCTACCGCAGAAACCACTGGGATTTTAGAATTAGCAATCGCATAAGCTAACTCTTCACTATTAAAATTCCACAAATCTTCAATACTTCCGCCACCACGACCAATAATAATAACGTCAGCCATATTGTTTTCATTTACAAAATTAACTTGATGAACAAGCTCATTAAAAGCCCCTTCCCCCTGAACAGCAGCCGGAAATAACTTTATATTAGCCTTAGGAAAACGTCTTAACGACACATTTAAAATATCTTTTATAACAGCACCTGTCGGAGAAGTAATTACTGCAACCGTTTTAGGTAAAAGAGGTAATTTCTTTTTTCTACTCTCATCAAAAAGTCCTTCTTTTTGAAGTTTCTCTTTTAACTTCTCATACTTAGCATACAAATCGCCCATTCCATCTAATTGAATAGAATCACAATATAGTTGATATTGCCCATCTCTTTCATACGCAGAAATATATCCAGAAATAAGTACCTTCATCCCGTCCTCAGGTTTAAACTTAAGTCCAAGAGTTTGGCCCTTAAACATAACACATTTAATTGTCGCGTTCTCATCCTTTAGAGAAAAATACAAATGACCAGAAGAATGATTTTTAAAATTAGAAATTTCACCCTTAACCACAATATTAGAAAGGATGAAATCATTGTCTAAAATCTTTTTAATATACTTGTTCACCTGTGCAACTGTATATGTATTATTTATCTTACTCACCCACTTTTAATCAATCTGCCCTAAAAGTCCATTAATAAACTTAGCCGAATCCTTACTTCCATACTTCTTTGCAATCTCAACAGCCTCGTTTATACTAACTCCAACCGGAATATCTTCTCTATGCTTTATCTCATATATTGCGACCCTTAAAATAGGCAAATCCATTTTTGCAATTCTACTTAATTCCCAACCTTTAGTATTTTTTTCAATCAACTCATCAATTTCTTTTTGTGAATTTAAAACACCATTTATTATCTCTAAAAAATAATCTTTATCATAATTTGCATCGCCATAAGAATCCAAAAAATCTTCAACTTGCTCTTTAATATTTTCTTTTTGAAACTCTACTTGAAACAAAAAACAAACTGCCATTTCTCTTGCTAATTTTCTACTCACTAAAAAAACCTCCAACTAAGCATTCTTCTTTTTAAAATTAATACCTTGAATATGGACATTAACTGCAGAAACTTGCATTCCAACCATATCTTCTACTTCTTTTTTTACCTTATCTTGAACATCCCACGCAATATCTGGAATTTTAACACCATATTCAACAATTAAATATATATCAATAAAAATAGCTTTTTCAGTTATATCTACTTTTATTCCTTTAACACGCTTTGAGGCGAGCATATTAGTAATTCCATCAATAATTCCGCCATTTATATCATAAATACCAGGAATCGCTTTTACAGTTTTTTCAACAATCACTGCAACCACTTCTTCAGAAACAGTTAAATTCACATTATTCTCCATAGCTCTCCTCCCTCTTAAATACGATTTATTTTACCATATTTTGTGCTACATTTCAATAAAATCTTTTAGAGTGCTACAAATAAATTAAGCAATAAAAAATAAAACTTATAAATATATGTTTTCCCGCTCAAACAGGTCCTTAAACATATATTTATAAGTTTATTATAACTTAAGAAAATTTAACTCTCTCATTACATCATTTTTGAAATCTCTTTTTTAAGTCTCTTAATAATCTTTTTTTCTAGCCTTGAAATATATGACTGAGAAATACCAAGCATATCTGCAACTTCCTTTTGCGTTTTTTCTTTCCCACTTTTTAACCCAAATCGTAATTCCATAATATTCTTCTCTCTCCCAGTAAGTTTATTTATAGCGTTATTAAGAAGTTTCATATCCACCTCATTCTCTATATCTTTATTAACCGCCTCTGGATCCCCGCCCAAAATATCTGAAAGAAGTAACTCATTTCCGTCATAGTCAACGTTTAATGGTTCATCAATAGAAACCTCATTCCTAATTTTAGCCATCTTCCTAAGGTGCATCAAAATCTCATTTTCAATACACCTTGAAGAATATGTTGCAAGTTTAATGTTCTTATTAGCATCAAACGTATTAATAGACTTAATAAGCCCAATAGTACCAATAGAAATCAAATCCTCTAATCCGACTCCTGTATTTTCAAACTTCTTAGCAATATATACAACCAAGCGTAAATTATGTTCAATTAAAATAGGTCTAACGTCTTCGCCACACCTCAATAACCTCAAATAACGTTCTTCTTCGCTAGGTTCTAATGGTGGAGGCAAAGTATCACTTCCACCTATATAGTAAGCAGTATTTTCCTCATCGTTTCTTAATATTGGTTCAATTATCTTCAATAAAAAACTTTTAATATTCATATACTTCTCCTCCCAAAACATATAATGCAATATTCAAATTAAGTATATAAATATTAAACCGTAAAACATGTCATTTAATGCATTAAAAAAGGCAAAAAATATTTCATTTTTCGCCCTTTAATTTATCTATTTCATTTTGCTCTCAAACTTTGCTCTTTGTTCCTTATTTAAGATTCTCTTTCTAAGTCTTATATTCTTTGGTGTAACTTCAACCAACTCATCATCTGCAATAAACTCTAAAGCCTGTTCCAAAGATAATTGTCTAGGTGGAGATAATCTTAAAGCTTCGTCTGAACCAGATGCTCTCATATTTGTAACATGCTTTTTCTTGCAAACATTAACTACAACATCCTCGTTCTTTGCGTTAACTCCAACAATCATGCCTTCATAAACCATAGTGCCAGGAGTAATAAATAACTCTCCTCTCTCTTCAGCATTATATAAGCCGTATGTTACAGCTTCTCCGGCCTCAAAAGCAACTAAAACGCCCCTTAATCTTGAATGGATTTCACCTTTTGATGGTTGATACCCATCAAATAAATGGTTCATAATACCTGTACCCTTGGTATCTGTCAAGAACTCAGAACGATATCCAATAAGACCACGAGAAGGGATCTTAAATTCTAATCTTGTATACCCTTGGTTACCTGGTGCCATATTAATCATCTCGGCTTTACGAAGTCCAAGCTTTTCCATAACAACACCCATATATTCTTCTGGAACATCTATAACAAGATGCTCAACTGGTTCACACATAACACCATTAATTTCTTTATAAATAACACTAGGACGAGAAACAACCATTTCAAATCCTTGTCTTCTCATATTCTCAATAAGTACAGACAAATGTAACTCTCCACGTCCAGAAACTTTAAAAGTATCTGCAGAATCAGTTTCTTCAACTCTTAAACTTAGGTTAGTCTGAACTTCCTTGAATAACCTATCTCTAATATGTCTTGATGTAACAAACTCTCCTTCTTGTCCAGCAAAAGGTCCGTTATTAACACCTATTGTCATAGACAAAGTAGGTTCGTCAATATTAACAAAAGGTAAAGGTTCAATACACTCAGGATCACAAATAGTATCTCCAATATTTACTTCAGCAATACCAGAAAATGCAACAATATCTCCAATTTTAGCTTCTGCAGTTTCAACTCTTTTTAATCCCGAATAAGTAAATAATTTCCCGATTCTAGCATTTTTATTTACATTATTACTTCCGCCACACAGAGTAACGTTTTGACCGTTTTTAATAATTCCACGTTCTATTCTTCCAACAGCAATTCTACCTATATAATCATCATAATCAACATTAGAAACTAATATCTGCAAAGGTGCATTTTCCTCGCCGCTTGGCGCTGGAATATTCTCTAAAATAACGTCAAACAAAGGCTTTAAATCCGTTGCTTCAGCATGTATATCTGTTTTAGCAACACCAGTTTTACCTGAAACATAAACAACAGGAAACTCTAATTGTTCATCCGTAGCTTCAAGTTCTATAAACAAATCCAATACTTTATCTAAAACTTCTAAAGGCCTAGCATTAGGCTTATCTATTTTATTAATAACAACAATAGGCTTCAAATTAAGTTTTAAAGCCTTACTCAAAACGAACTTAGTTTGAGGCATAGGGCCTTCAAACGCATCAACTAAAAGTAAAACCCCATCAACCATCTTTAAAACCCGCTCAACTTCTCCACCGAAATCAGCATGGCCAGGAGTATCTACAATATTTATTTTAATTCCGTTATAATGAATTGAAGTATTTTTAGAAAGTATTGTAATACCTCTTTCTCTCTCTAAATCATTCGAATCCATCATACGTTCGGTAGTTTGTTCATTCTCACGAAACGTACCACTTTGTTTAAGCATACCATCAACCAAAGTTGTCTTTCCATGGTCGACGTGCGCAATTATCGCAATATTTCTAATATCTTCTCTTTTACCCATTTTTAACACCTCTAAAAAATGTAGGAATGAGTAACTCATTCCTACACTTGCTTTTATTAATCAATGTAAAACTACTCTTTAATAGTGTTTGATCTCATCTTCATCAGCATCAGTAGAAACATTTTCCTCGACTTCTTCAGTAGGCTCTTCAGTCTTAACTTCTTCAACAGCTTTTTCTTCGGTAGGAGTTTCAGCCTTAACTTCTTCAACAACCTTTTCTTCAGCAGAAGCTTCAGCCTTAACTTCTTCAACAGCCTTCTCTTCAACAGGAGCTTCAGTCTTAACCTCTTCGGTAGCCTTTTCAGCAATAGCCTCTTCCTTCTCCTTCAAATCAATTTCAGGTTCTTCAAGCTCCTTCATACTAAGCTCAATTTTCTTCTTTTCAGTATCAATCTCCATGATTTTGGCATTAACATATTGACCAACTTTTAATACTTCAGCAGGAGTTCCAACTCTCTTATGAGAAATTTGAGAAATATGAATTAACCCTTCTAAACCAACTTCAAGTTGAGCAAATGCACCAAAAGGAACAAGTCTTTCAATCTTAACTTCAACAACATCCCCAACATGATATTTATCTTCAATATTATTCCAAGGATTATCTTCAGCCTTTTTATATCCTAAAGCAATCTTTCTGTTTTCTTTGTCAACAGATAAAACATAAACTGTAACAGGTTGACCAACAGATAAAACCTCGCTAGGAGACTTAATTCTTCCCCAAGATAACTCAGAAATATGAATTAAACCATCTACACCGCCAAGATCAACAAAAGCACCAAATTTCTCAAGTTGCTTAACAGTACCTGTTAATTGTTCTCCTTCTTTAATCTTAGCCCATACAGCTGCTTCTTGTTCAGCTCTAGCTTCTCGAGCCAAAACTCTTTCAGAAGCAACAACTCTTTTTCTATCTTTATTAACTTCCAAAAATCTAACTTTTAAGTTTCTTCCAACATAATCTTCAAGTCTTGCATCCTTTTCTGCAAGTTGAGAAGCAGGAATAAATACTTGAATTCCATTTTTATTAGCAATTAGCCCAGCTCCAACGTCTTTTATAACTTTAACGTCAACTGGCTTTTTACTCTCTATCCAATTATCTATTTCTTCCCACATTTTCATTCCTTCGATTTTACGACGAGATAATAAAACCGTACCGTCCATATCGTTAACTCTTACAACGTAAGCTTCTATCTCTTGACCTACTTTTAGCTCATTCTCAGGATTATGCTCAGCTTCATCAGAATACTCTGAATATGGCATAATACCATCATACTTTAAGCCCAAATCTATAATAATATTTCCATTTGCGACATTAGCTACTACTCCTTTTGTAATACTACCAGAGCGAATCTCTTTTAATGATTCCTCCAACAATTTTTCAAATTCCGTTACTTCATTACCCACGTTTTATCCATCCCTTCATACTTCTTTTTGCTCTAATTTATCGACAACTTCGTCAATAAGGCATTTTGGCGTGGACGCACCAGCCATAACACATATTTTACACGATTCTGTCAAAAAATTCAAGTCTAATTCATCAATATTTTCAATAAATTGAGAATTGCATATACCCTTTGCAATTTCATACAACCTATTAGAATTAGCACTCGTCTTGTCTCCGATGACTATTACATAGTCGGCATCTTTCGCTAAAGTCTTTAGCTCTTTTTGCCTCTCCTCCGTAGCATGACAAATTGTATCAAAAACTACACAATCTTTAGCATTTTTCTTAATCTCATTTACAATCAGTTCATTTTTTTCAACATTCATAGTCGTTTGAGAAACAACACAAACTTTATCTAGATTGCATGAATCAATGCCTTGTATATCATTTATAACCTTAAAATTCCCATTAGTCCAACCCGAAATTCCCACAACTTCAGGATGCTGTTCATCTCCAATTATTATAATAAAGTACCCTTTATCCGAATGTTCTTTTACAATATCATGAATACGTTTAACATGCGGACAAGTAGTATCTATAACATTCAAATTTCGTTTTTGGCAATCCTCTAATTCCTTTGCAGTAATCCCATGAGCACGAATAATAACATTGCTACCAACTGGCACTTTATCTATTCCATCAACAAAAACTAAACCTTTTTCACTAAGCCCATTATTAACAAACTTATTATGAACAATACTACCTACACTATACACATTATCATACTTTTCTAAAGCCTCTTCAGTAATACTAATAGCTCGTTTTACACCAAAACAAAAACCAGCCGTTTTTGCAACCGTTAGCTCCAAACCTATTCCCCCTTAACAGAATCTATTCCCTTTTGAACAGCCTTTTCTATTTGTTCAGTAAGTTTATTCATTACTTCTTTACTTAGTCTTGTATCATAATAATCATAAAAATAAATAGGTTCTCCATAAACAATATGTACTTTTGATCTAAATTTAAAATCATTTTCCGGTACGACACTAACAGGAATAACAGGTACTTTTGCCTTATATGCAACCATAGTAGCTCCAGGCTTAAATGCTAATTTTGCGCCAAACTTTTTCCTAGTTCCTTGAGGGAAAACACAAACAGCATTGCCATTTGAAGCCAAAGTAGCAGCTTTTTTTATAGACATAAAATCCTTTTTCCCCCTAGCAATAGGAAATACTTTTAGAGCATTTAAAAAGAATGCGCCAACCTTATTCTTAAAAAGTTCTTCCTTACCCATCATCCACATAACACGCTTAGTTTTAGCCGGAATAATAACCGTTTCCCAAGCCGAAATATGATTAGGCGCAACAATGCACCCACTCTTTATTTTTTCAAATCTATCACAATTAACAACATCTATCTTAAAATATATATCTAAGAATATCCTAACAAAAAAAATAACAAACTTTCTAAACATAAATTTATCTCCCGTTTATAATATCTATAACCTTATCTACAACCTCTTCCAAAGTTAATCCGGTTGTATCTAACTCAATAGCATCATCAGCCTTTTTAAGAGGTGAAACTGCCCTAGACATATCATTAGTATCTCTTTTTACAATATCCGCCTTAACATCTTCAAAAGTAACATCTTGCCCTTTTTTAATAAGCTCTTTATATCTTCTATCTGCTCTTTCATCCAACTCCGCATTTAAATAAATTTTAGTAGTCGCATTAGGCAAAACAACAGTTCCAATATCTCTTCCGTCCATAATAACACTCTTTGTCTCAGCCAACTTTCTTTGCATATCCACTAGCTTTACTCTAACCTCGGGTATAGCCGAAACATTAGAAGCAGCCATAGAAATTTCAGGTGTTCTAATAAGTTTTGTAACATCTTCTCCATTTAAAAATATCATCTGACCCTCATTAGAAAGTTTAACATCTAAATTAATCTCATTTAAAACACTATTAACATCCTCTGATTTTTTAGTATCTAAGCCCTTTCTAGTAACGTATAAACCTACCGCTCTATACATAGCCCCAGTATCTACATAAATAATATTAAGTTTCTTAGCTGTAATCTTAGCAACTGTACTTTTTCCAGCACCTACCGGGCCATCTATTGCAATTAAATATTGTTTTTCCAAAGCCAACACCCCTTATACTTTTTTCATGTAAATTATACATAAAGTTCTATAATACGTCAAGAAAAAAGGACGAGTAAAAACTCGTCCTAAAATTTAAATTCAAAACTATTTCCCAGAAATATAAATAATCATAGCATCAAAAGCAGTTTCAGAAGTAACTTTATCTCCATCAATGTCTGCAGTAATATACATACCCTCAGCTAAATCATCTTTTGTCCTGTCTCTGCCATCAGCTCCATAAATACAAGTATCTTTGTTTATATATATTGTAATATCTTCATCTCCTGGTCCACTTATAACAACGCCATTTCGATTAATTTTCTTTATTGTTCCAGCTCTATTTATAATATTTTGTAGAGGCGCACCAACATAATCATTATCTGCTTCTATTATTACTGTACCATCATCACTAGGCAACGCATCTCCTTCATTACTAACAGGCTCATCCTTATAGAACCAGCCATTTAAAATACCCGCTAAAACAATGGCAAAAATCAAAACTCCTATACCAATACCTATACCTATTTTTACCTTCTTGTCCATAAAAACCACTCCTTTTAATTAAATTTTTCTAAAAACTTCAATCCATTATATTTTTTCATGGTCTCCTCTAACTGAGAAGGCTCCTGATTTCCATTAACAGTAAAACGTTTTAACTTAGAAAACATCTCTACTCCTTTATTAACTCCCGGTCTTACAAGAATTTGAATATTATAATCAAACTCTCTAGCAATCTCATCCATCAAGTCAAATGGCGGAACCCCATAAGGATAAGTCATTATATTCACTTTTTTACCTGTAACCTCACTAATCATATCATCTGCCATTTTTAAATCAGTAAAAATTCTTTTTCTCCTATCTTCAGCCGTTTCTCCCGAAAGCAGTGCCATTAAAACAGGTTTGCTTATTCCATCACTTGCAGTTGTATAATAATGAGAGTCATACGTATGTGAACCAATTGCAATAAGTCCAGAATAAGACATCTCCCTCACCTGGTCCCAAGTAAGATAACCCGGTCTATTTTCATCAGTATATTTTGCAATAACACTTATAGTTGCTTTTATTCCATATTCTTTTAGTATCGGATACGCCAATGTATAATTATTATCATACCCATCATCAAAAGTAAAAACAAGTAAATTAGGGTTGTCCACTTTTTTATTATTTGAAATAATATCATATGCCTCATCTAAACTCACAATTGTATACCTATCTTTAAAGTACTCACAATATTTTCGAAGCATATCTGCAGTAATATATAACGTATCCAAACTACTATCTTCAGGCATCTCCTCAGTAACCATATGCATCATAAGCACATTTAGAATTGGCTCATCAGTATTTTTACATAAAGTTGTTGCGGTTGATATACTTACAATCGCAATGAAAAAACATAAAATTACAATTAATCTATTTTTTAACATCTTACTACCCTTTCAATAAATCTTTTACAACTTCACTCGCAATAACAAGTCCCATTACCGACGGCACAAAGGAAATACTACCAGGGACATTCTTATTATTTTCAAAAGAATTTTCAACTTTAATAGGCTCTTCTTTTGAATATACTACTTTCAATTTCTTTATATTTCGTGCCTTTAGCTCTTTTCTCATAACTTTTGCTAATGGACAAACACTCGTCTTAAAAATATCTGAAACTTCAAATTTTGTAGGGTCTAATTTATTTCCCGCCCCCATAGCAGAAATAATAGGTACTTTTAATTCATTTGCACGAACAACCAAATCTATTTTAGCAGTAACTGTATCTACCGCATCAACTATATAAGAATAACTTTTATCCATCATTTTTTCAGCATTATCCGGTAAATAAAATTCATTAAAAATTTTTACATTTGCATTAGGATTTATATCTAAAATTCTTTCTTTCATAATTTCAACTTTAGGTAACCCTATAGTTTTTAAAGTAGCATGAATTTGGCGATTAATATTAGTTATAGAAACCACATCTTTATCTACCAAAACGAAGTTGCCTACTCCAGTTCTCGCCAAAGCCTCAGCAACATATGAACCCACTCCACCAATACCAAAAACTGCTACCGTGGATGCGTTTAATTTTTTTAATCCATCTTCACCAATAATTAGTCTTGTGCGTGAAAATTGATCTTCCATAACTAAACCTCTCCTCTTTTCTTATATATTGTACTATATTTTTAAAAAAAATGAAAGAGAGTTTTTAACATAAGTTTATTATCCTTAGAAAGGTTAATATATGTAGCGTTGCTCAGATTTTGCACCCTATTACATATATTAACCTTTCCCCATATTATAGAGTATTAATCCTTACCTCCCTACCTTTGCCCAAATATCAACTAATTTTTTATAAATAGTAATTAACTTTATACCTGCCACATCGTCTTTTGCAATAATATCTCCTCTGGCAATCTCTACACCATCTTTAAAATAAATAATATCCCCTATTTTTTCACCCTTACTAACAGGTGCTGTCAACCTATAAAACTCCACTTTGCGTTCCACATTTTTTGACATACCCTTTTCCCCTAGCAAACTAATATTATCCTCTATAACTCCCTCAACTGTTGAAACTTCTCCTCTACTAACCTCAGTTTGCCCCACTAATGTACTAGCTTTATCTAAAACATTAACTGCAAAATTGGCAAATCCATAATCCAGAAGTTTTTTAGCATCTTCAAATCTTTCTGCACCTGTTGGAGAACACATAACTACTCCTATAAGTTGCATATCATCTCTTTTTGCTGCTGCAGACAAATTATATTTAGCTATAGAAGTAGAACCAGTCTTTAGTCCATTTGCGCCATCATAAAATCGTATAAGTTTATTTGTATTAACAAGTTCCGACTTCCCATCCCTTAAAGTATCCATCCAAATAGTCGTATAATCTAATATCTTCTTATGTTTTATTAACTCTCTAGACATAACAGAAATATCATAAGCTGAAGTTAAATGCCCATCCTCATCAATTCCATGGCAATTAACAAAATGCGTATCATTCATGCCTAACTCGCTAGCTCTTTTGTTCATCATATCTACAAATAATTCTTCACTACCTGCAATAAACTCCGCCATAGCAACTGAGCAATCATTTGCAGAGACAACACAAATAGCCTTTAGCATATCATTAACACTAAGTTTTTCAGTTTCATTAAGCCAAATTTGAGAGCCTCCCATTTTTCTAGCTCGCTCACTACAGCCAACCATATCATCTAATGAAATTTTTCCAGAATCAATTGACTCCATAATAAGTAAAAGTGTCATAACCTTAGTAACACTTGCCGGACGTAATTTTTCATGTGAATTTTTTTCATAAAGAATTGTACCAGTATCTGCTTCAACTAAAATTGCAGATTTACACTTTAAGTCAAGCTCTGTTTTATTAGCAATAACTGTACTTGCAAAACCACGACAAAATATATTGGAAATTATGATTAAAAAACAAACTATTTTTTTCATTAAAAATCCCTCCTACAACATATATATGTTCTAGAAGGGATGATATTCAAAAATTATATACCTCTAACATCGATTATATAAATATGCGGCTCTTCATCGCCAGGAGTTTCATATACAAGATTCCCTAAAGTTAACAATGTATCCAAATTCGCACCGGTTTCATAATAAACATACGAAATATTATACTTCTCAACTATCGATTTTAATAACTCTTTATAATAGGTATCATAAATTACACAACCTTTCATCCACCTTTCATTTACTTCTCGTGGCATTTCATAATCATTACCCGTTCTCCATAGCCACTCATGCCCGTACCAACCCATTACATTAGGATTACCTGTAAATACAGATACTTTGCCATAATGACTATAACTTCCATCAGTTTTTTCCAAAATAACATCTTTTCTATCAATGTTATCCTTAATCCACTGTATTGCCAAATAATCAGAATGATGATAAGTTTCTATATAAGATTCTGTATCTGCAAGGCTTCTTGATTCACCTTGATTGTCAAAAGTTAATACTTGGGCTATCGCATTTAGTCCATACCCAAATGTACAAAAAACCCCAATCATTGCAACTACACTAAGGCCTATAAACCATTTATTCACCTTTTTATAAAGCAAATAAACAAGAATATAACTAACTGCAATATCAAATAAAATATCCGCTTGATAGCATAATTTAAAAACCGTATTAGTTCTCGCAAATTCATGCCCATAAATATCTTTCACATAAATTAATTCTGGAATCAAAATAAGTCCTATTCCACAACATCCCGCTATAAAAGCAAACAATTTTGTTGAATCTAACTTATCTACATAAGCAAAACCTTCTTTAAAAAACTTTCCTTTTCCTTTATTTTTCATAAAATCTAAAATTAAATAAACTATGTACATCAATACACAAAATACTGGCAGTCCCCATAATACAAGCATTTTATGTAACGGAGAATGCAATTCAGCAATACAAATTTTGGTTAAACTTGTTTCAAAATTTAATGTAAATGGTAGCGATGCCAAAAACTGTATTAAAAATATCTCTGCTAATTCCATCAATGTAATAAAAATATTTTTCACACTAAATTTATATCTCCTAAAATTGGCAAATACTAATGTAATACCTACAAATACGTAGTATATAGGAAAATCCCAATAATTAGTCATCTTTTGTATTGCAATAATAAATCCTATTAACAGCAAATTAGGAGACAATAACCTACCTTTTAAGCTTTTTTTCTCATCATCAACTAACAATTCCAATGCCAAAGCAATCATTAAAAATACAAAAATCGTATTCATATGATGAGCATGCATATCTGCAACCATATTAGATGTCGGAATAATTTCATTAATAGCTTTATCATCAGTATCCGGTCTATACCCTATATATCTAGCAGCTTCAATCCAATGATATGTAGTGTCTTCTCCTTCAGGAAACAATTTAGTCCTATCCACAAAGAAATTATATATAGGAAAATATAATGTTCCACCTATACATACTGCCAAACCAGTTAAGGTCGCAACTATACTTGGAATAAACTTTGCTATCCTCCTCTTATCATCCTTCACCAAAAACTTTCCTAAATTATACCCTATAGAAAGTGGCAAAATAAAAGTACACGAATTTATTAAAACTATATACAAATTAAAAGCTTCATTAACCTTGGAAAATGACAATTTTGCCATAAAACTTGCAACATAATGACCAAAATAATAATAATTAATAAGCCCCCCTGAATACCACATATCTTGAGCAGGCAAATATTCAGTAAGAAGAAATTGATTCAAAAATCCATAATTCATAAATTTTTCTGTACTCTCATCTACTCCTGGCGAAAAACTTCTTATGTATGCCCAG
>JAEEXS010000126.1 GCA_016287855.1 Clostridia bacterium | reverse complement strand
AAGAACTAGTAGAAGGTATGGAAGAACATGAACATGAAGAGGAAGAAGAACATGAGGAAGAAGAACATGAAATCGATGAGCATGTTTGGACTTCTCCTAAAAATGCAATTAAAATAGTAAATAAAATTTGTGAAACGTTAAGCGAGATAGATAGCGAAAATGCAGAATATTATAAAAATAATGCAGATAATTACATAAAAGAGCTTGAAAAAATAGATAGCGATTTAACAGAGATAGTCCAAAATGCAAGAATAAAGACTCTTGTGTTTGCTGAAAGATTTCCATTTAGATATTTGGCAGAACATTATGGCTTGAAATATTATGCAGCTTTCCCAGGTTGTTCTTCTAATTCTGAGCCAAGTCTTGCTACAATAAATCTTTTAGTTGAGAAAGTAAAAGAAGAAAATGTTTCTAAAGTGTTTTATATAGAGTTTTCAAACGGAGCAGTAGCAGACACAATATGTCAAATGACAGGAGCTACTAAAGCAGAATTACATTCTTGTCATAATGTTTCTAAAGAGGACTTTAATAATGGTGTTACATATATAGATTTAATGAAGAGAAATGTTGAAACTTTAAGGGAGGCACTAAAGTAAAATGGCGTTAATATCTTGCAAAGATTTAGTATTAGCTTATGACGGAAAAGAAATTGCAAAAGATATTTCTTTTGAAGTTAATGAAGGCGATTACTTATGCATAATAGGTGAAAATGGTTCTGGAAAATCTACCTTGATGAAGACAATCTTGGGCTTGTTAAAACCTGCAGGTGGAGAAATAAAGTTCGGCGATGACTTGAAGCAAACTGAAATAGGGTATATTCCTCAGCAAACAGTTGTCCAAAAAGATTTCCCGGCATCTATAAAAGAGGTTGTATTGTCTGGAACGTTAAATAATTCTAAATTTAAACCTTTTTATACTGCTAGAGATAAGGTTACTGCTAAAAGAAATATGGAACTTTTAGGACTTCTTGATATGCAAAATAAGTGCTATCACGATTTGTCTGGTGGTCAGCAACAAAGAGTATTACTAGCAAGAGCGTTATGTGCAACTCAAAAGCTTTTGGTACTAGATGAACCTGTTGCTGGACTAGACCCAGTAGTTACAAATGAATTATATGAAATAATAAATAGACTAAATAAAAAGCACGGAATAACAATAATAATGATATCTCATGATGTGTCTGCTATTACAAAAGATGCAAGTCATATTTTACATTTGTATCATAAACCTTTGTTTTTTGGAACAACAAAAGAGTATATGAAAACAAAATATGCAAAAGCTTTTTTAGGAAGAGGTGAGGATGATGACAATAGTAGAAATGTTTTCCGATCCATTATTGGTAAAAATAATAATTAAAGCATTAATAGTTGGAGGACTTGTTTCGCTTTGCGCTTCACTTCTAGGGGTAAGCTTAGTACTAAAAAGGTTCTCTATGATAGGGGATGGGCTATCTCATGTAGGATTTTGTGTTTTGGCAATAGCAACAGTTCTAGGCTTAAAACAATATTCGCTTGAATTGGGTGTCCCGGCAGTCATAATTACAGCCTTTTTCTTACTTAGGCTAACTGAAAATAGCAAAATGAAAGGCGATTCTGCTTTAGCTTTAATTTCAACTGGATCAATTGCATTAGGTAGTTTAATATATAATTTCTCAGATAGCAGAAATACAGATATTTGTAATAGTTTATTTGGTTCAGCATCTATTATAACTTTAACAGATAAAGATTTAGTTTTAAGCATAGTTTTATCAGTAGCGGTAATTGTATTATTTGCCTTATCATACCATAAGCTTTTTGCAATCACGTTTGATGAAAACTTTTCTAAAGCTACAGGTATAAAAGTTAATTTGTATAATATCTTACTTGCAGTATTAACAGCAGTTACTGTTGTCGTAGGAATGAGAATGATGGGAGCAATAATGATTTCAGCCTTAGTAGTTTTTCCGGCATTATCTGCTATGCGAGTTTGCAAGAGCTTTAAATGGGTTGTAATAGTTTCTGCAATTATTTCTATAGTTACTTTTGTAGTAGGCTTTTTCTTGGCATGCCGTATGTCTTTCCAAACAGGAGCAACAGTTGTTTCTGTTCAGGTTGCAACTTTTGCAATATTTGCAATAATAGGAGCAATTATTAGTGGAAAGATTTTTAAGAGAATTGGGGGATAAAAATGAAAAATAAAATTTTAATGGGACTTACAGTAGTTTGTCTTTTGTTAGTAACGGGATGCACTAGTAATACGCCAGCTACCGATGAGAATAACGATGTAGATTTAAATATTACTGAGAAAATGTATGTTACATATATAAATGAGATTTATACTAACCCTGATGCATATTTAGGTAAAAAGCTTAAAATAGAGGGAATGTTTACTGCACAGTATTTTGGAGAAACGAATACGACTTATTATTATGTATATAGGCAAGGTCCTGGATGTTGCGGAAATGATGGAAGTATGTGTGGCTTTGAATTTACATATAAAGACGGAAAGTATCCAAATGAAAACGATTGGATAGAGGTAGTAGGAACACTAGATCAATATGATGAGTATGGAGTACAATATTTAACCATTAAAGCAGATTCTGTAACAGTAAAAACTGAACGTGGAGCGGAAATTGTAACTCAATAAAAATTCATCTAAGCTTAAAAATGAGAATGCAAGGAGGCAATATCATAATTGAAAGTTGAAAAAAAGAAAATATATATTTTTGTAATAATATGTTTTATAGTAATAATCACTTCTATTATATTTTTTCCTACTATTAGGCAAATGGACAATATTGTTTCATGGTGTGTGGGTGATGCCAATAACGATGGAATAGACGAAATATTGTTTATCAGAGGAAGTAATAAAACGAATAAAAAAGATGAATTATATGGAAATAGTTTGTCGATTTGTGATATAAAATATATTGATAATATAAAAGGGAACGATGTAAAAAATGTTGATACAACGTTTTCTATTAATCTTGAAAGTTTAAAACCGATGAAAGTTATGGTGGGTGATATTAATGGAGATGGATTAAATGAAATATCTTTATGTGTATATAAATCTACTAAATTTCATCCAGAGTTGGCAAAGAGACCATTTTTCTATTTATTAGAGGCTGATA
>JAEEXS010000026.1 GCA_016287855.1 Clostridia bacterium | reverse complement strand
TATCGTTCTCCGACATATTCAGGCGTTCATTTTTCATACACTCAGCTATATAACTAAAACTACATAAACTTACTAATTCTTCTACATTATTATATTCGGGAAATTTAGCTATAAATAGCTCAACTAATTTTTCAACTTCATTTTGCGGTCTATTCTTCGCCGCTTTTTCAATTAACCAGCAGACACCATCGTCCCTCAATTTAGAATTTTCATCTTTTATATATGCTTCTATATATTCCGTACTACACAAACTTATTATCTCAGTTTTATAAGAATTACTTAATGTACTTATTACACTATCTGCTATTTGGCCTCTATCTTCAGTTGGTGTGTATCTTAATACTTGTTTGCACTCCTCTTGATAAGAGAACCCATCAGTACGTTTTTCTAAATATTTTAACTTATTTTTTTTATTTTCAAGCAATACAGATACTGGTATACTCCCATAATCTTTTTTCTTACCAGCTGTTTTGCTAATTTTTTTCAATTGTTTTAATAAAGAATCTGGTATTGGTCTGTCTTTATAAATAATTTCATAAAAATCTACAGCTTCTCTTAATGAAGAAAATTTTGATGGTTCTACTGTTTCAAGCTGACTCCAATATTCTTTTATACTTGGTACTTCTTCAAAATGCATATAAAGGTTTTCAACCATTCCTACAACTTTTATACACTCCTCTAAAGAACGTATTGGTGCTGTTTTAATATACTCTATAATTGCATCTTTTACATCTGGTGGCATATCATAATAACTACCAAATATTTCTTCGATTTTCATACAGTCCTCTAATGAAGTTATTTCTACTGTTTCAACATATTCTTTTATTCTTTCTTCTATATCATCTGGCATAACACTGCCAAGCATTTTTTTTATTTTTACGCAATCCTCTAATGAAGTTATCTCTATGTCTTTTATATATCCTTTTACTTTCCCTCTTATTTTAAAGGTAGTATATCCAAATAGCTTTTGGCTTATAGAGCATATTCTCTCACAATATTCTAATGAACCAACATCTAATCTATTCTTTATATTCTCTAATAAGCCTGCCATATTTTTCACCTCTTATCTTTTGTTTTTCCCTCTAAAAAAGTTAATTATTTTTTGGAATATATTTGTCTTTGAACTCTTTTGTGGAAGTTTTTTATTGTAAAATAAATTTTCATAACTTCCTTCATATTTTTCTTTATTTCTCTCTATCTTTTCTAATAGTAAATCTTTTTCCTCGTCACTCGCCCAATACTTTAAATTTATCCAAGCCAAAATATTTTTTGTATTTTGATTAATATCTTGCTCTGTTAATGGTTTGTTCCAATTTATCTTTGGCTCATAATTTTTATCTCGTTCATTTATTATTTTGTCAATTATTTTCGGCGATATCTTCATTACCTTCTCTTTGTTTATATTTTTTAATATTTCATATAACTCTGAATATACAACTCCAATATCCTCTTTCATTTATATCCCCTCTTTTTCGGAAAAGAATTCTTCTATTCCCTCTATATTACTAGCTTCTCCGCTAAGTTTTTCCGCATTTTCTTGATTTTTATTTCTAGTTCGTCCTTTTTCTATCGAATATTTAAGTTCATTTTTATCTTTGATATTTGAGCTATCAACAATCTCATTTAGTCTATCTTTTAAATTATCTGATCTATTTCCACCAGCAATTTCAACTAATGTATTTACTGATTCTATTGATTCTTTATTAATCAAACTTTCTCTTCTACCATCATCTCTTGTCATAACGCTTCCTCCTAACTATACAGAGTGTATCGGCAAAAAATATTTATTTTTTATATAAAAAAAGAACTCAAGCTGAGTCCTTTTCACTTCTTATCTTTATATCGAAGGAATTACATCCATTAACTTAGTTGCTAAGCCAAAATATATAATAACCGTACACATATCAACAATTGTAGTAATAATCGGAGATGCCATCATAGCAGGATCTAAATGACAAGCCTTTGCCAAAATAGGAAGGGTTGCACCCAATACTTTTGCAATAGTTACTGTGCACATCAAAGTAAGCCCTACAACTATCATTAATTGTGAAACTAACGGGCTACTATTATACATTAATTTTATTCTTATCATATTAACTAGAACTAATGCTAATCCTACTAATAAGGCTATTCCTACCTCTTTTAATATTACTTTTGCCACATCTCCCACTCTAATTTCATCTAACGCAAGACCACGAATTATCATTGTTGAACTTTGTGCACCGCAGTTACCGCCTGTATCCATAAGCATAGGCAAAAATGCTACTAAAAGAGGAACCGCAGCAAATGCAGTTTGATAATTTGTAATAATTGTTCCAGTTATAGCCGCAGACAAAGTAAGTATTAATAACCATAAAACCCTGTTTTTTGCTTGTTTCCAAACAGGAGTTTTAAAGTAGGTATCATCACTCGTTTGCATAGCAGCCATTTTGGTAAAGTCCTCGGTATTCTCATCTTGGATTACGTCCACCGCGTCATCGACAGTTATAATACCAACTAATCTAGTTTCTTTATCTACTACTGGCATAGCTATAAAGTCGTATTTTTCGAACTTTTTAGCAACAACTTCTTTGTCTTCTAAAGTCGTTGCATAAATAATATTCGTAGTCATTATTTTATCTAAAGTTGTTGTTTTATCTGCTAAAAGTAAATCTTTTACTGTTACAATTCCCAACAACTTACGATTTTTACTCGTAACATAACAAGTATAGATAGTTTCTTTATCTACACCTACCTGTTTTATTCTATTGAACGCTTCTTCAACCGTCATATCCTTTTTCAAATCGACATACTCGATAGTCATAATACTACCAGCACTGTCTTTTGGATATTTTAACAATTCGTTTATTGAATTTCTAGTTTCAGGGTCTGCTTGTTGCAAAATTCTATTAACAACAATTGCAGGCATCTCTTCTACTATATCTACAACATCATCCAAATATAATTCGTCAATTATAGCTCTAAGTTCTTTATCGTTAAACACAGATATAAGCATTTCCTGGTTGTCGCTATCCATCTCTACAAAAGTCTCAGCAGCTAGGTCTTTAGAAAGTAACCTAAACATAAGAAGCATATCTTCTTTATCTAGCTCCTCTATCATCGTGGCCACATCCATAGGGCTTACATCATTTAATAAAAGTCGTAACTCAGCAAATTTTCTCTTCTTTAAAAGTTCTAATGCTTTTTCCTTCATATTTATCCAATTCCCTTCTAAAGGCATACTTAACCTTATTTTTTTGATTAAACATAAAGTCCAAAACACCGAAGTATATAATTAATTTCCAGAATGAGTACACAAAAAAAGATTTATATTTTCTAAATTTTTGTCCCCATTCCTCTTACTTCGGGGGACAGGTTTTAAACTATTTGTACTCATTCTTTCTCACCTCACTTAAAATATTACATGTAAAATAATAGTCTTTTTTACTTTTGTTGTCAATAATATTATTTTACATATTCTGATAATTTTTTATGTAATTATTATAAAACATATTCAGATATCATTCTACCAATCTTTCCAATATCTACATTACCCTTAAATTCAAATTTGGCTGTAAAGCCATTTGCAAACGTAAGGATTAATTCTGAATCCGGTATAATCTCTACAAAACCAGGAGTTTGTATAGTAAAGAATTGTATTTTTGAATAAGGCATTGAACTATATGATTTTCTTGCACCAGTGACCCCTTGAATATCTACAGAAATTATACGTTTATTGGTAAATATGAGCTGATCACGTACCGTCTTAAATGCTAAAACTATCTCTTCTCCATCAATTAATAGCCCTGTTACTTCGTCTTTTACGACAGAAACCTCTATTGGTCTTAAATTCCAAACTGAGTTATTATTGAAGTTTATCATAAAAGCCCCTCCTTTTATACAAACATTAACCTTTCATATTTTAACATATTTTTACAAAAAATGATAGGGGGTAATTTAAAAAAGACTACATAATATAATATTCAAATTAATAATTTATGTTAAGGCTATTTCTTGACAAGTTACCTCAAAAAAAAATATAATTCCTTTGTAAATATTACAAAGGAGGAGTAAAAATGGCAAATAACAACAATAGCAAAATAGGAGGCATTCCTGCCGCACTACTTGCAATTATTATCGGTATTGGTTTACTGTGGTTCAATGAAGGAAATAATGTAAAGAATATTAAAGCAATTGCAGAAGCTAGGAAAAATGTAATTCAAGTTTCTTCTCAAACTATAGATAGTGCTAATGAGGGTGCTTTAATTGCCACATTTGGGAAATTAAATGTTTTATCTGATTAACTTCAAGATGACATTGTTGGTGTAACCCAAAAAACTGCAAAACTTGTAAGAGATGTTGAAATGTATCAATGGGAAGAAGATTCAGATACAGATTCTGATGGAGATACTACATATACCTATTCTAAAGTTTGGTCTAACAGTATAATAGATTCAAATGATTTTCATAGCTCTGGACATGTAAATCCTCAAGTTATGCCTTATGAAAGCAGGACCTTACTTGCTACAGGGGTTGATGTTGGTGCCTTTAGTCTAACCCTAGACCAAATTGGACGATTAGATACTCCTGAAGTTTATAGCAATTTATCTAATGAAATAGCAGAAAATTTCAAATTAAAAATAGAACAAAATTATTTTACTACAGCAAATAATTTGGCTACTCCTGAAATAGGTGATATACGAATTAGTTTTAAGTACAATAATGATTCGGAAGTAAGTTTACTTGGTAAACAATATGAAAATAAAATTGTAGATTACGTTGCACAAAGTGGTAAAACATTTAATGTAATTACAAGTGGAATAAAAACCGGCGAAGCTATGATAAATGATATTGAAGCAAGTAATAATATACTTAAATGGGTATTAAGAGCTATAGGAATACTTCTAATAATTATGGGAATTGCAGGCATACTTAGCCCAATATCAAGACTCACATCTAGAATACCTATTCTTGGAAATGTTGTTGGTGCGGCTATTGGGGGAATTTCATTCTTGCTAGGTCTCGCAATAGGACTTTTAGTAATAGCTATTGCATGGATACGATTTAGGCCGCTTCTTGGAATCGGATTACTCGTTCTTGTAGTTTTATTAATAGTAGGTGTGTTTAAATTAAGAGGAAATAAAACACCAAAAGAAACTACTACGGAAGTTAATTCAGATACTAATAGTTTTTAGGAAAGAAAAAGGGCTGGAGTATTTAACTCCAGCCCAACTTTTTTATTATTGTTCTATATTCATCGAAACCTGAATCTTATTTCCACCTGGCTGATTAAATGATTCAATTAATTCTTTACTAGCATTCATAAAATTTGCCATTGCTACGTTATATAATTCTTCTTCGCCACCGTCAATTATCCAGCCAGTTTCAGTTTTATGCAATGTAACATCTATAGTTTGTTCAATCATTTTTTCCTCAATATTAGGCAATATATTATTTATTGCCTCAACATACAATTGTTCATTTTCTTCTTCAGTTAACTCTTTACCACCAGTAATTGCATTTGTTAAGGTTCCTTTTATTACTTCATAAATAACGTCTTTCATTAATACTCCACCATCTACATATTTGCAAAAAACTTTTACTGTTGCAGTTTCTTCCTTAATTTCCGAATCAAAAATCGTATACTCAATCTTTGGTGCGCACTCTCTCAAATAGTCCATAAAATTTTTTGCACCTTCATCAGTATTATTTGCCATTTTAGAATGTTGTTCTTGATATTCTTCAGAAGCAATAAGAGTCTTCATAGTTTCAAAATCAAAATTTTTTGCAGAATCTAAATATAACCTCACCGTTTTTTCAGGTTTTGGGAAACTACTACAAGCAGATAATGCAAAAATAACTAATAATAGCGCCACTAATCTTATATTTTTTTTCATTAGTCTCTCTCCTTTTAATCTCAATTATGCATAAATATCATAACAAAATATATTATTGCTGTAAATACTAACTTTTTAGTAAATTTATATTATCTCCCTAATAAAATTTTTCAATCTAAAACCATAAAAAAGGGCTGGAGTATTTAAACTCCAGCCCATTTTTTTAATCAATTACCAATGCCTGACATACTACCCAATCATAGTCTGTGTCTACAGCTATCGATACTCCGCCGCAAAGCCTTGCCCCGTATTTCAATAACTCATTCACTCGTTTTTCAACAGATTTTATGGCTTCTTCTTGGTCGATGCTTTTAGCCCTGATTATCATATATTTCATTTGTATCTCCTTACTCCACTATCATTTCGAGCTTTATAATATGCTCATCATCATGTACGAACACAGCATAAAAAATTCGTTTTTACCATAACTATCTCCCTTCTTAATTGTAAAGGATATGAAAACTTTCAATTACCAAATGGTATTATATCACCGTTTACATAAAAAAGCAAATCACAATCCTTTACAAGTTTCAATTACTATTTCTTTTAATAATTCCTTATTATCGATATCCTCAACTAAAAACATAGGCTTTGCACCTTCATAAGGGTGCTGTTCACTCATATTATACTTTTTATTTGTATCAACTATTTTGACAAGTAATCTATTATCATATATTCCGCCAAATAAGATATTATTATAATATAATAAAAACTCTCCCATCATTGCTTTGCAAGTTATATTATCTAATAAATTTAATTGTTCTAATATAAACTCTTTATATTCTTTTGACGTTGCCATGGCAAGCCTCCCCTAGATATTACTATTTATACTAAAGTACCATCTAAAATCATTATTATAAAAAACAATTGTCCCAATAAAATGTATCATAATACCCCAAAAATTTCCACAATATCACATCTTTTTTACTTTTCACCAACAACCGCATATATAAATGTTGTTATTTTTTCTCCATGCACTATTTTGAAACCATTTCTTTTCATATCCTTTTCCATCATTTTTAAATAAGAAATATTACAATCACCTGTTGTGGCAAAACATCTATATAAAAATCCATCTAATTTCGCGCCAATAAACCCAAACGGCCCTGTGCCTGTATCCGAAATAATATATAATCCACCTTTTTTTAAAACTCGGAATGCCTCTTGAAGTGGTTTATCTGTTTCTGGATAATGATGAAAACTTTGTGAACATGTAACAATATCGAATGTGTCATCTTCAAAAGGCAACATATCCGACCTACCTTCTAAAAATTTTGCATTATTTATATTTTTGCTATTCGCATAATTTACCATTTCTGAGGATAAATCAAGCCCAATATATTCAGCTTCATGCTCTTTAGAAAGCATATCAATTAAATATCCTGTGCCACAACCAATATCCAATAGACTTTCGTATTCTTTATTTTTTAAATAATCATAAATATACTTACAACTTATCTTTCCATATTTAGAATATAAAATAGTATTTGTTTTATCATAATCTTTTGCTTGATTATCAAACCATCTTCTTGAAAGTTCAACAAAATCTTTTTTCAAAACAATTCTCCTTCCTATTTATTTTTTGCCAATTAAAATAGCAGAATCTCTAAGTGACAAAAACTTTGCTTCATTTTTCTTGAAAAATTTATCTTCTGTTTTTATTAATTCAACATTTTCATAACCTTTTGTTTTTAAATTTTCTATAAAACTTTGCATATCCCCATATTTACCTCTTGAAAAAATATCATGTATAGCAAAAGCACCACCTTTTTTCAATACTCTAAATGCCTCTAGTAATATTTTTTGCCTATCTTTTGAAGGAATATTATGAATACAATAATTACTTATAATTGTATCAAAGGTTCCATCTTCAAAAGGAAGTTCTGTTGCATCACCTTGCATAAATTCTATATTATTAACTCCCTCTAACGTGGCATTTGATTCACAAAGCAACTTATTATATGATGCATACTCTTTACCCCAGCGATCAAGTCCAACTATATGAGCTTTCGCATTCTTTTTAGCAACTGCTATTGCTAATGCGCCAGAGCCACAACCTATATCTAGTATTCTATCGCCATCACTAGCTTCTATAAATTTACTTACGCCTTCTATAATCTCTTTTGATAATTTTCTTTTCCCGTTATAATCAAATGCATTATATAAAATTTGCATATATGAGCTAAAAAGCGCCAATATTATACCTAATACTAAGGCAACAACCCATACGCTCATATTATATATCTTAAATACAATAAATAAACTTATTGTTATGCAAGTCCCAAGCCACAATGAAGCGCACATGCCTTTTGGAACCCAATTTTTATAATCCGGCTTCATATAAATTCTCCTTTTTATATTTTTCATTTTACTATTTTTTTGCAATTATAGTAATCCATGGTTTATCCTCATGATGATATGACTTAATATCTGAAAAACCCACGTTCTTTAGTGCTTGCTCTATTTCATCAATCGTATAACATTTCATACCAGTAATAATGCTCTCAAATTTTAAACTTGCTTCATCAGTACCATCAGATTCATTAACTATTAAGAATAATCCGCCTGGTTTTAAAACATTTTTTACTTGAGAAAAACATTTTTCTAATCCAGGCCAAAAGTATATTGTTTCAAAGGCAGTTGCAAGATCATATTTATTGCTATGATATTTTAGATTAGATACATCTCCTTGTTCTACAATACAGCGTCCATTTTTAATTTCATTAGTATTATATTTAATTGCTTTTTCTACTGATACATGAGAATAATCAATAGCTGTAACTACAGACTCAGAATATTTTTTTAAAAGTTCATTAGCATTTCTTCCTCCACCACATCCAATTTCAAGTATTTCTTTTGGTTCAATATTTTGTAGATATGACATGCCCCAATCAGCCATTTTCGCATGTCCACCATTCAGTCCATTAACCATCATTTTACCAAGAACTCCTTCTGGTTTTCTAGTTTGATTTACAAATTTCTTAAATAATCCCATTTTATCATCCTTTCTAGTGTGAAATTTATTTTATATTTAATTATATCACAAAAAGTGAAATATGTTTCATTTTTGTGATAATTTTTATACTTTATATTTTTATAAGATGAGCAGATTTTTATTTTTGGCAAAAATAAAACACACAAGCGGCTGTTTTAAGCCTTCTGTGTGCTTTGCTTTTGCAAATATTCAATTCTTTTTAATATCTCCAACAATATTTTTTTATCACAAGCTTCAGCTAACATACCATCGCAGAATCTATCTCCTCTTACATAAAAAGTCATAATAGTTAAAACTTCTTCTAAATCAGCTTCTCTTATTATGTCTAATTTATTTTCACTATGATATTTTTCTTTAATTTTATCATAATTAGCTAGATAATTTTTATCTAAAACATCTAATCTATATAACAATTTAATAAATTCCACTACTTTATCACTGTATGAACAATACGGCAATACAGTTCTATCTTTTACAATCATTTCATATTTTTTCTCATCAGATTCAAAATACGGTATATACAATAAGAGCTCATTATAATTCATAATTTTACCTCAACTCTCTTAATCAAGATACATACAGGCTTGCAATATAAGCCATTTCCCCGTTCTCTTACTATCTTGCCTTGTAATTGCCCTTTTTACCTGCACAGAATATTACATGCAAAAAAGCTTTAGTTTGTAATAGTTTTAATATTTTGTACTTAACTTAATTGCTAATTCTAATGCTAATATTGTCACTTCTTTCTTTTTATCTATATTTGAAAGTCCCGACAAACTTCTTTCATCCCATTCTACACTATCGAGATTATCTCCAGCATAATAAAATGTAAAATAATCTATATTTAAATATTTACATACAGCAGCAATAGAAGCACCTTCCATCTCTACTGTTTTTACACCTAATTCTTGATATTTTTTAATCTTATTTTTCGTTTCTCTATAAAAAGCATCAGTAGTCCATGTAGGCGCCTTTATATAATCAAAATCATATTTATTTAAAATTTCAATAAATTCATCTACATATTTTGTATTCATTTCGATAGTATCTGATTCTTCTACATAATGATAACTCGTACCTTCCTCGCGATATGCTAGTGTTGGGATAATTATAGAGCAATCTTTTATACTAGAATCAAGCACTCCACAGTTCCCAAATATTATAAACTTTTCAACACCTTTGGCATGCAATTCTTCCATATCTGCACATATCCAAGGTCCACTTACTCCTGCCATAAATAATGTTAAATGTACCCCTTTATAATTAATAATATAGATACTTCTCTCTAAATTAGCACCTGAAATATATCCAACCTCTTTAGTACTAAACTTTTCAATTATATCTTTGTATAAATGACTTGAGAAAACACCTACAGCTACTTTGGGCAATCTAATATTGGGATCTTGACCATCTCTAAATTTAATTCCATGTGGTCTTATAAACGGCTCACTATCATCATATCTTATCATTCAATCACTTCCTATCGTGCATTATATCACTTTAGCATAGTATTTTCAATGTAAATATATTCACCTTTACACCGCTACATAGCATTCAGACTATCCTCCTGTTGCATACGACTTGCATCTTTTGGGCAAAATTAAACACGCAAGTGGCTTGTTATAGCAATTTGTGTGCTTTTTTAAACTTGGAGCGGAAGGGCGACTTGATGCCTCATACGATGTATGTTCAAACTATTTTCAATATATGTTTGTGCTATTTGACATCATTCAAGACTATTCAAAGTGCGTTCTACTTTCGTGGTGTTGCATACTTTATGCAACATTTCTACAGATAATCATTATTATGAGAAGTTTGAAGATGGTACTATAAATGATATTACTGATGAAATCCCTTTTGATATACCTGATAATTGGATTTTTATGAGATTATATAGTGTAGCAAATGTTTATACAGGAAACAGTATATCTGAAACAGAAAAAACAAAGAAATATACAAATTTATCAGGGGGCTTTAATTTTATAGCAACTAAAGATGTCAGCTTTGAAAATACAATAGACTATTCAAATGGTATAAAAATTCCATTCAATGAAACTAAATTTAAGATTGCTCCTGCTTTCTCAACTTTAATGTGTGTAGAGGGTGGAAGTGTTGGTAGAAAAATCGGATACTTAAATGAAGATGTTTGTTTTGGTAATAAACTTGCAAGCATTAATTCATACTGCATAAATAAGAAATATATATATTATCTTTTTCAATCGCAATATATCCGAGATTTTATAAAAGAAAATATGACAGGAATAATAGGTGGTATAAGTATTAATAAATTAAAGCAATTTATTGTACCTATTCCAACACTCAATGAACAAATAAGGATTATTAACAAGCTTGAGAATATATTACCTAAAATAAATGCCTATAATAAAACATATATTCAACTGAACACCTTAAATGATTCTTACAAAGAAGATTTGAAAAAATCTATTCTACAATATGCTATACAAGGTAAACTTGTAAAACAAAATCCAAACGATGAATCTGCAGATAAGCTGATTGAACGCATACTAGAAGAAAAACGACAATTAATGAAAGACAAAAAAATAAAAAAAGAAAACTTGTCTATTATATACAAAGATACGGATAATCAATTTTATGAGAAGTTTGACGATGGTACTATTAATAATATTACTGATGAAATTCCTTTTGAAATACCACAAAACTGGTGTTGGACTAGATTAAGAAATATTGGGACATTACAAACAGGGACAACTCCTACAACAGCAAGAAAAGATTATTTTGGTAGAGATGTTCCATTCATTAAGCCAGGTGATATCTTTTATAACAAAATTATATATGATAATGAAGGTTTGACTTTTGAAGGAGCAGAACATTCAAGAATGGTAGATAAAGAATCAATATTAATGGTATGTATTGGAGGTTCTATTGGTAAAGCTTACTTTGTAGATAGGAAGGTATGCTTTAATCAACAAATTAATGCAATTACACCTTTAACACTTGACTATAAATATCTATACTATATTATGATTTCTGAATACTTTTTTAAATTTTTAAAAAACAATTCTGGAGGAACTGCAACACCTATTATTAATAAAAGCTTATGGGGCGAATTATTAATACCAATAGCACCGATAAATGAACAAAATAAGATTTCAAATAAAATCAATAATATTATAAATTATATTGAAACAGCTGAATAGTCAGCTGTTTTTTTACCAATCAATTATATTATTTACTATTTCTTGTTGTTCAGTACTAGTTCTTCTTAAATAGATTCTTGTTGTTTCTATGCTTTCGTGTCCCATCAAATCCGCAAGTAAAGAAATATCGTTAAATCTATCAAGAAAACTTTTAGCAAAACGATGTCTAAATGAGTGTGGATAAATAACTTTTGGATTTAATCCATATTTCATGCCTAATTTTTTTAGTTCTCCACCAATGCCACGAGTAGTTATTCTTTGCCCGTACTTATTTCTAAAGATAAAACCATTATTTAAATTAATGGATTCAAACCATTTTAAAGCTTCTTCTTGCAATTTACTAGGAATATAAATTCTTCTTAATTTACCACCTTTTGAATACAAATCAAAGTATCCTATTTTTACATGTTCCACTTTAAATTGCACTAATTCACTAACTCTTGCACCAGTTGCAGTAATAAATCTTATAACAAAATACCAATAGTAGTTTTTATCTTCCTTCAAGCATTTTTTGAAATATTCATAGTCAGCTTCACTAATAACATTTTCTAAAAAGCTCTTCTGTTGTAGTTTCAATAATGGCAATCTTAAGTGGTCTTTTTTTAAATATTTTAAGTATGTATTAATTGCTTGAATTCTCAAATTTACAGTTTTTACTTTGTAATTGTCAACAAGAAAAGTTTTATAAGATTGTAAGTTCTTTTCGTTTATAATTAAATATTTTGATTGGTATTGCTTAACTGTAAATAAATATACTTTTTGAGTATTTTGAGAAAGATTTCTGCTTTTGAGATATTTTTCAAAAGTAAAAGACATACTGAAAACCTCCTTTCCAGTATGCCATTATATTATTTTATATAGTTAAATAGCTGTTTTGTTTTTAAAACCATTTTATTTTGCTCATTTAATGGTGGAATAGGAATAAGCATTTCTCTTAAATTTTCTAGGTTGATTTTAAATGTATGAGTTCCACCACCTACTTTGTATTTTTCTATCCAATTAAATCCATATGTTGAATTGATAACATAGACAATATAATCAGCTAATCTTATATCTATAAGTTTTATTAGTCCTAAACTAACAAATATGCTAAATTCAATATCGGTATTTATTTTCAGAGCTTTTCCTAAAGTGCCTATTCTACATATTAGAATATCATTTTTTTCTGGTTTACATCTTTTAACAAGTTGTATATGTTCTTCACTTGTAATATATTTAGTATCATTAAAATTTAATATACCAGTAGAAATATCTTTTACTGAGATAAACGGAATCCCAGTAGAAACATATCTGGGAGTTTTATGAGTTCCATCTGATATTAATGTAGATAAACTTTTCAATCTTACCCATTGCCAGCTATTAGGAATATCAAGGGATATTTCATCTGTAATATTAACTACTTTACCATCATCAAACTTCTCATAAAATTGATTATCAGTATCTTTGTATATAACAGATAAGTTTTCTTTCTTAATTTTTTTATCTTTCATTAATTGTCGTTTTTCTTCTAGTATGCGTTCAATTAGTTTATCTGCAGGCTCATCATTTGGATTTTGCTTTACAAGTTTGCCTTGTATAGCATATTGTAAAATAGATTTTTTCAATTCATCTTTATATCTAGAATTTAAAATTTCTAATTTATCATTTATTTTATTATAATTGTTTATAAACGGTAAGAATAATTTAATCCTTTCTGCAATTCTTTTCTGTTCTTCTATTGGTGGCAATGGTAATAATAGTTGCATTAGTTTTTCTCTCGAAAGATTATAAAAAGCTTGTCCTGATTTATTAGTTATTTTTTTGCAATTATCTTTATGGTATTTTGATGACAATGCATACAAGAAATAAGTTAATAAATCAACATTTTCTAGAATAGGATAAATAATTAACACGAATCCTCCAGCAACTGTTTGAACTAAATCAACATCAATTAATGCAATTTTTCCAATATGTTCAATACTTGTCACAGAAGGAGTGATATAGCAGTTCTTTTTTAATATTGTATTATCTTTTACAAATTGTTCTGAAATTTGCAAGTCGTCACCTTTATAAAAGTACTCTCCATCACCAATATTTCCACCTCTAAATATAGTGAACATATTATCAGTTTTTATTGCTAAATTATCTTTCTTATAACTCAATCCTGATTGTGCATAAAATAATTCTCCAAAATGAATCCATTTCCAACTATCAGGAATATCAAAAGGAATATTTTCACTTATGTCATTAACAGTACCATCTTCAAACTTCTCATAATAATGATTATCTGTAGGATCTTTATATATTTCAGAGTATTTCTCCCTTTTTATCTTCTTCTCTTTTATTAATTTCTCTCTCTCTTCTTTAATTTTTTCTAATAAAACTGAGGCTGGCTCATCATTAGGGTCTTGCTTTACCAACTTTCCTTGTATTGCAAGCTGAAGAATAGAGTTTTTCAATTCTTGTGCTGTCATCTTATTCCTCCTCTAATAATTTACTAACTTCTTCTAAAATTCTGTCTATTTCAGCATTTAAGCTTGCTCTTTTTTCTTGATATTGTGCAATCAATTCTTTAGGCTCGAGTATTATTTCCTCTTTATGCGGATAGCCACATAAATCTAAATTATAATTAAGATTCTTAATCTCATCAATTAAATACTTTTTAGCCTTATAAGTTTCTGTTGATTCTTCATCTATTTTTTCATCTTTAATTTCCTGTCTATTATTCCACCATTCTCTAACACAATCAAAGTGCTCATTTTTTATAGGTTTAGTCTTTGAAAAATTCTTATACCCTTCAGGCATATCCATTCTATAAAACCATATTTCACTAGTTTTCTGTGTTTTATCAAAAAATAAAATGTTTGTAGTAATTGAAGTATATGGTGCAAAAACACTACTTGGCATTCTAATAATAGTATGTAAATTGCAGTCTTCCAACAATTTTTTCTTTATATTAGTTTTTGTGTTATCAGTTCCAAATAAGAATCCATCAGGCAAAATTATAGCTACTCTTCCATTATTCTTTAATCTATACAAGATAAGAGTCATAAATAAATCTGCAGTTTCTGATCCTCTAAGTTCTGCTGGAAAATTTGCCTGTACTGTTTTCAATTCAGCTCCTCCATAAGGTGGATTCATAACTATAACATCATATTTCTCGTTTTGTGAATAATCTCTTACATTTTTAGTTAAACTGTTTTTATGTTCAATATTAGGATCTTCTATATTATGAAATAACATATTTGTAACACATAACAAATATGGCAACGACTTTTTCTCAATACCATAAATTGAATCATTATATTTATCTCTATCTTTCAAATCTTTTATTTGCTTATCTAAATAATCTAATGTAGACGTCAAAAATCCACCTGTTCCACAAGCAAAATCTGCAACTTTATCATCTAATGTCGGCTTTACCATTTCAACCATAAAATTTGTAACTGGTCTTGGTGTATAAAACTCTCCTGCACTTCCTGCACTTTGAAGTTCTTTAAGCATAGTTTCATATATTTCATTAAAATCGTGTTTTTCATTAGAATCTGTAAAATCTATACTATCAATTTCATTTATAACTTGTCTTAAGAGAATACCATTTTTCATATAGTTATTTATATCTTCAAAAATATATTTTACTATTGCCTTCTTTTTAGGTGTATTTTCATTTACATCTAATTTCTTCAAAGTTGGAAATAATTTATTATTAATAAAATTCAATAAATCATCTGCGGTTAATGCTTTACCATCTTTGTTATCTACTGCCCAATTTCTCCACCTTAATTCTTCAGGAATAATCGAATGATAATCATTTTCATTCAATTCCCATAATTCTTCTTGAGCATCATAAACTTTCAAAAATAAAATCCAAACTATCTGCTCTATTCTCTGTGCATCCCCATTAACGCCATCATCATTTCTCATAATATCTCTTAATCTTTTTAATATATTGCCTATTCCCATAACCTTCTCCTATCCTATGCATATAATGCATTTTCTAATTCTTCAACTGCTTTAATATACTCATCTTTCCCACCAAATAATTTAACAATTTTTAATGGACCGCCTAATTCATCAAATGGTCTTAACTGTAAAATTTTTGTATCTGATAAATCAACTATTTCACTATCTTGATACTTTTGTAGTAACATAGACAATACTTTTTGTGCTTGCTCAGAATACTTATACAAATAGCCTCGTTTAACAACTTTATTAGCTCGTTCACTTTTGGTTAAAGGTTTTTTATCGTACGCAACATGAAGGATTAAATCAAAATCACTTATATCTTCTTTACCTACTTCTTTTCTTAAAACATCTAATAAAATACCTTGCTCTTTTAATTCATCTATTATCGCTTGTTTTCTATCTTCACTATTCCACCTATTAAGAAAAGTATTCAAATCTGCATATTCATTCAAAATACTCTTCTTTGAGAAATCCATTAAAGATTCTGTTGTTAACTTACCATTTTTATCGTAGTACTGTACTGTTTTATTAATTATTTCTACTTCTACATCATTTATTCTGTACTTTATACCATTTTCGTTTGGATCGTCTGTTCCTACCACATCAATAAGTCCACCACCAACAAAGTCTTCGCCTTTTTTCTCTCTCGTACCTTCAAAATCACTTTCCATTTCTGGTTCTCCATCAAACTCTTTATCTTGGAACAGCCTAGTTACATTTCTAAAATCAATTATTGTAAAATAAGTCTTCCCATAATCCTCTTTTAGTCTTGTGCCT
>JAEEXS010000025.1 GCA_016287855.1 Clostridia bacterium | reverse complement strand
TTAACCTTATAAATATACGTTTTCCCGCTCAGACAGGTCCTCGATAAAATTTTTCAACAAATTCATTTGAAAATTTTATCTGCGGAACTCGCTCCTTAAACGTATATTCATAAGGTTATTATAATTTGAGAAATATTATTTAATGAATTAGCACTCTAATATTGACACTGCTAAAAATTAGATATATAATCTCCGTGAAAGGGATGGTAAATATGGCAACAAAACAATTTAAAGCCGAATCTAAGCGAGTTTTAGAGCTTATGATAAATTCAATTTACACAAATAAAGAAATCTTTTTAAGAGAACTTATTTCGAATGGAAGTGATGCAATAGACAAGCTTCACTATCGTTCATTAACAGATTCTAATATAGAAGTAAAACAATCTGACCTAGCTATTAATATTGAAATAGATAAGAAAAATAGAAATTTAATAATCTCAGATAATGGTTGCGGTATGACTGAAAGTGAACTTGAAAATAACCTAGGAACTATAGCTAAAAGCGGTTCTCTTGCCTTTAAAAAAGAAAACGAAGGTAACAATCTAGAGCTTATAGGTCAATTTGGTGTAGGCTTTTATTCAGCTTTTATGGTAGCAGATAAAATAACAGTTGAAAGTAAATCTTTAGACGAAGAAAAGGCTCATAAATGGGTTTCAAAAGGAATAGATGGTTATACTATCGAGGAATGTGAAAAAGAAGGTTGTGGAACAAAAATAACGCTTCATATAAAGCCAGATGCTGATGAAGAAAAATATAGCGAATTTTTAGAAGAGTATAAGATTGAGGAATTAGTAAAAAAATACTCAGATTATATAAGATATCCTATAAAAATGGAAGTTGAGCATGAACATAAAAAAGAAGGAACAGAAAACGAATATGAAAAGGTAAAAGAGATAGAAGTATTAAACAGTATGGTGCCTATTTGGAGAAAGAAAAAATCTGAAATAACCGAAGACGACTATAATAATTTCTATACAAGTAAATTTAATGATTTTGAAAAACCATTAAAAGTAATTCATACCTCTGTTGAAGGTCAACTTAGCTATAATGCACTTTTATATATTCCTTCCCATTTACCATTTGATTATTATACAAAAGAATATGAAAAAGGACTTCAACTCTATTCAAATGGCGTTCTTATAATGGAAAAATGTGCAGATTTATTACCAGATTATTTTAGCTTTGTTAAGGGATTAGTAGATAGTCAAGATTTGTCGCTTAATATTTCTCGTGAGATGTTACAACACGATAGACAGCTTAAAGGTATCGCAAAGAACATTGAAAACAAGATAAAATCCGAGTTAGAAAAGATGCTAAAAGATAATAGAGAAGAATATGAAACTTTCTTTAAAGTCTTTGGAACTCAATTAAAATACGGAACATATATGGACTTTGGAATGAATAAAGACAAGCTAAAAGATTTAATAATGTTCTATTCTTCTACTGAAAAGAAATTGGTTACGTTAAAAGAGTATTGTAGTAGAATGAAAGGCGGTCAAAAAGATATATATTATGCTTGTGGTGAGACTTTAGAAAAAATTGAAAAGTTACCTCAAGTAGAAGCAGTTAAAGATAAAGGTTATGAAATTCTGTATTTAACAGAGAACGTAGATGAATTTACACTTCAAACAATGATGGAATACGATAAAAACAAGTTTACAAATGTTTGTACAGATAAACTAGATATCGATACTGCCGAGGAAAAAGAAGAGCTTAAAAAGGAAAATAACGAATTTGAAGATATGTTTGCTTTTATGAAAGAAAGTATATCTAATAAAGTAGAAAGTGTAAGATTTACGAATAGACTTGTAAATCATCCTGTTTGTTTAATAAGCGAGGGACCAATTTCACTTGAAATGGAAAAAACTTTAAGTAATCAATTGGGGAATCAAAACCAATTAAAGGCTCAAACAGTTTTAGAGATTAATAAAAATCATCCAATAGTAGAAAAATTAAAAACATTATATAAAGATGATAAAGAAGCATTAAAAAATTATACAAAGATTTTATATTCACAAGCAAGATTAATAGAAGGTTTAACTATAGATGATCCTACAGAAATAAGTAACTTAATTTGTGAATTGATTTCAAAGTAAGGAGTAAGTATTTTATGAAACATATTCTAGGTTATGCAAGAAAAGCGATAAGTGATTTTGATATGATAAAAAATGGAGATAAAATAGCGGTTGGATTATCTGGAGGAAAAGATAGTCTTTTAACCCTTCTAACATTATCTGAACTTAGAAGATTTTATCCTGAAAAGTTTGAATTAATTGCAATAACTCTAGATATGGGCATGGAAGGCTTTGATGTAACTCCACTAAAGAAAATATGTGAAGAGAATAATATTGAGTATTTTGTCGAAAAAACGCATATAAAAGAAATCGTATTTGATATACGGAAAGAAAAAAATCCGTGTTCTTTGTGTGCTAATTTAAGACGGGGTATTTTATATGATACAGCTAAAAAGTTAGGGTGTAATAAAGTGGCTTTAGGACATCATATGGATGATGTAATGGAAACATTTTTAATGAGCTTAATTTATGAAGGGAGAGTACACACATTTTTACCAATAACATATTTAAGTCGAAAAGATTTACATGTAATTCGGCCTATGATATACACTCCTGAATACGAAATAAAGCATTTAATAAAAAAATATGACTTGCCTGTTGTGAAAAATGAATGCCCTGCTAATGGCGAAACCAAAAGACAATATGTAAAAGATTTATTAAGGAATATTATGCGAGAAAACGAGGGAGTTAGAGAAAGTATATTCGGAGCAATAACTAGAAGTGAAGAATGGAGAGGCCTTTATTAAATTTAAACTTGCAAAAACGTTCAATCTGTAATAAAATACTATCACGTATTGGAAATAATTAGTTCAGAGGTAGTGGTATCTGAGGTCGTTAAAAAATATGTGATATTTGGGGGAGGACGTTTAATGAAGTATGAAATTCTGCTAAGGGATGGGAGTAAACTAAGAATAGAGGACGATTCAGTTCATCACGTAACTGGTGATGACAAGAATCTGTACAGTTACGAGTTTTCAAGAACTGCGCTCGTACCTAGCGAGGAGAAGAAAAAGGCCATAGATTCGTATTTCTTTTTGATTGGAGACGAAGAGAAAAAGAAGATATCCGATTGGCTAAAAGTAGCCGATCCTCAAACGAAAAAACAGGAAGAATTTCTAAGCCGAATCAAATTTGCCATTGAGAGGGTCCCATATACTTTTAAGATTGCCACGTTAGAGCCGTCTCTAACAAAAGAAGGGAAGATCTTTTATAAGCCTGATGGTAGGGTAGGCCGTGGTATATCGTATATGATGTGGGATATCGCAGCAACCAATTTCTATTACGACGAAGAGTGGAGTTCTGGCTTGGGATCTCCTGAAGAAGGAGACCTTTTCATCGCCTATAGGGTAGCTTGCGGTATGTGGTCTTTGGGGTACGTTTGCGATGATTCCTCTTCGGCGGGGAATTATTGGGATAGTCCTCGTTCCAATCACAATTTTGAGCATACCGGAGCAAGGCTAGTAGGTGGCTTTAAGGACGGCATTGGCAATACACTGAAGATTTTCAAAGATGCATCGACCTTTATAGTTTTCGGAGGAGACTTTATTGATTCCGGAGACAAGCATCCTGTTGCAAGTGTTAATTCGGTGTCATATAATCCGAGGGACGTTAACTACCGTGGGTGCGGTATCGTAGTTTTGAGAAAAGTTTGACTCAAAAGGTCATCAGTTTTTTAACTGATGACCTTTTTATTTTTTTATTTGCTTTTTGGTTAATAAAATGATAACTTATTAAGTAAGGAGGCAATTATGAGAAGATTACTTAAAAATTGTAAAATACTTATTAGAACTAATGAAGGATACGAAGTTTTAAATGGATATCTTGGTATAGATAAAGATACTATAGACTATGTTTCTGAACAATATCCAACTGAAAAATATGATGAAGAAAAGGATATGGGAGGAAAACTCATTATGCCGGGGCTTATAAATGCTCATGGTCATAGCCCTATGACATTATTAAGGGGTGTTGGAAGTGGACTAAAATTACAAGATTGGCTTAATAACGCAATTTTTCCTATTGAGGAAAAACTTGTGCCACAAGATACTTTTATTGGCTGTAAATTAGCTATTATGGAGATGCTTTCAACTGGAACAACAACATTTGCCGAAATGTACGATTTCCCATATGCTTCGGCTTATGCTATTGCTGAGTCTGGAATAAAATCAAATCTATGTAGAGTGGGATTATGTTTTGATCCTAATATAGAAGGCAAAGATGATATTAGGACTATAGAATGTATAGAGCTTATAGATAGTTTTTATAATAGAGATTTTAGTAATTCTGAAGCAGTTAGGGAATTAGGAGCTTGTAAAAAAGACGAAAACTATGTAGAAACAATAGTGAATGCAATTGATACAGGAAGACTAAAAGCAGATTTTTGCTTGCACTCTGAATATTTAACAACACCTAATGTGGTTAAAGCAATGACTGATGAAAATAAGAGATTAAAAGCTTGTGTTCAAGTACATGTTTCAGAAACTGAGAAAGAGCATAATGATTGTATAGAAAGACATGGAAAAACGCCTATTCAATATTTTAACGATATTGGAATATTAGATAATAATACTTATGCTGCTCATTGTGTTTGGGTAACAGATGAAGATTTAAAAATTATGAAAGAAAAGAATGTAACTTTGGTTCATAATCCATCAAGCAATATGAAACTTGGAAGCGGTTTTGCACCTATTACTAAAGCATTAGATATGGGAATAAATGTTGCGTTAGGAACGGACGGTTGTGCAAGTAATGATAATTTAAATATGTTTGAAGAGATGCATCTTGCGGCTTTAATACATAAGGGAATTGAAAATGACCCAACGAAATTATCTGCTACTCAAATTTTGGACATGGCTACTATAAATGGAGCAAAAGCAATGGGTAGAGATGATATTGGAGTTATTGAAGTGGGTAAAAAAGCAGATATTATAGCTATTAATATGGATAAACCTCATCTTTATCCAGCATACGATATTCCAAATCTTATTGTATATAGCATGCAAGGAAGCGATGTTTGTATGACTATG
The DNA here is from genome assembly GCA_016287855.1 of Clostridia bacterium. Classification (GTDB taxonomy): domain Bacteria; phylum Bacillota; class Clostridia; order TANB77; family RGIG9151; genus RGIG9151. The sequence continues at coordinate 11,675 of JAEEXS010000025.1, read as the reverse complement.
GTTGATGGAAATATACTCTATGAAGATGGTAAGTTCTTAACTATAAATAAAGAAAAAACATTAGAAGAAGCGGAAGCTATTATACAAAGATTGTTTTCAAAGTAATAGAAAGTTTATATAAAATTTTATCGCCAGAAGAAAGGAAAAAATATATGAGTATGATAGTTATCATATCAGTTGTTATATTAGCAGTATATATTGGAGCAGGGTATCTTTTATTTAAATCTATGAAAAAAATTAATGAAGAAAAAAATAGGAAGAAAAATGAAAGATTAATTAAAATATTACGAAATTTTACTATAGGTTTATTTATTTTATTTCTATTTTTTATTTTTTTTCAACCTGAGCTAATGATATGGGGATTCTGTATATTAGGGGCATTTACTATTGAAGAGGGGGTTATATTATTTATTTTAGAAAAAAATAACAAAGAGGATAAAGATGGTAAAAAGTTAGGGATATTTATTTCAATTGCGGGCTTAATTACTATTATAATAAGTGTAATTGTTTATGTAATGCCACCACTTGATATGGGAGATGTAAGCGTTACTGTACCATTATTAGGTTTAATTACTATGGAACTAATAGGGTTAGGAATGGTATATTTTGGAATTAAAGGACTAAAACCTCCAAAAGGCTGTACTGTGGAAGTATCTGCAACATGTATAAATTTGTTGCATGCATATCTTAATAATACGGATATTGATGGGCGTTTTAGGAGTGATATAGTATATTGCCCGGTGTACGAATATAGTTATAATGGAGTAAAATATACGGAAAGTGATGATGTATATACAGTTAGGGGAAAATGTCCTAATGAGGGCGAAACTGTTTTGATAAAGATTAATCCAGATAATCCAAGCTTGTTTTGGGATGGAAAAAGGCAAATATATATATCGATACTATCAATTATTGCCGGAGCATGGTTTGTAATTCTTAGTAGTATAGTTTTAACATTAGTTTTGCGGTAGTTCAATAATTGAAAAAGTAATAAATATTAAGAGCCAGCGCGGTTGCGTTGGCTCTTATAATTTGCTTAATAGTCTTTACAAAACAATGTGACGAAGTCGAATTGAGTGTGAACAAAATCACGACGGTACTTGCTAGACGTCATAGGACGTTTGGCTTCGGTCAGATAGCATCCTTCCTCTAAGTCAAGCATTTCCAGACGTAAGGAGCGATCTATCATATCCTTGTATTTTTCACTAAAATTTCTTTTCATGACGCTACCCCTTTACTCAGTCGAGGACGAAGTACATAGCGGTATCGAGGTTGTACTCAGGATATTTGGCAGCAAACTCTTCGAGATTGGCGAAGCTTTCGGCAGGTTTGTTGTCGGGTTTGTTATCTACAGTACCATCGAAGTTAACGCGGATAACGTGGAAATGAAACGCAAGGTCGTAAAAAGTGGTTAAGTTGAACAGGACGAAGGTAGCTCTTTCAGGTTCCCAAGTTTTCTTTTGGGTTGCGCGGATATAGTTCTTAGCTAAACATTTCTTAAATACGTCCACCAGACTGTCACTTGCTTTTTCTTTTTTGAGACCAATGACTTCTGTTTTTCCGAGTATAAAGCCAAGACAGTTGTATGCACTAGCATCCGCATGTGCATTTTGGTAATCTACTATGAAAGACATCACAGCATCCTCCTTGCCGAATAGACAATAATTCACAAATTTTTATCATATAAATTATACAGTTAGTTTACAATAAAAGCAAGTTTAAAATAAATTATAATTATAAATATTGAAAAAAAAATCTTTTTTTTATAGAATAAAACAGAAGTAAGGAACATAGGTGATATTAATGGCAAAATTTATGAATGAAGCTTTTAAAGATTATCTCGAAGATAATAATTTAAAAGTGGCTGAAATAAAGGGAGAGTTAAAACTTCATAAAAAAGAAAATGCACTTCAATTAAATTTAATTTCTGAGAAGCCTATAACTTTAGAAGAAATGATAAGTTTTGAAGACTATGCAATAAAAAGATTTAATATTAATTTTACTTTGTTTAATATAGAATATAATAATGTTGAAATTACTGGAAGCCCGGTAGACGACTGGAATTTATTGATTAAATATATCGGAAGAAAAGAGCCACTAATTTCAAGTATTTTAAATGGGAGTAAACTTGAAGTAGTAGAGAATAAAGTAAAAGTAAAGATTGTTAGTAAGCTAAAATATATGCTTGAAGATAGAAGAATGGACGCATTTTTCCAAAGAGTTTTTAAAAATTTATATAATAAGAATTTTGTAGTTTCCTTTGAAAGTGCTAATGATGAAGCTTTTGAAGAAAAGTATAAAAATATGCAAAAACTTCAAGAAAGAGTTGCAATAGAAGAAATAGAGAAAACAAATGAAGAACAAGCTAAATTTTTAGAAGCTCATCCTGAATTAAAACAAACTAGTGAGGAGAAGGAAAAAAGCTTTACCAGAAGACCTAAACTTAATGCAATAACTACTGAAAATGCGGAGGAAAAGCAATTAGATGAAATCCAAAAAGTAAAAGGAGAAGAAAGTCCGCTTATATATGGAAAAAGTTTAAGAACAACGTCTGATTATTATAAAATAATAAATATTCCTAATATAAATCCTGAAGATGAACTAAAACTTGTAATAGAAGGAGAATTGTTAACTCCAGAAATGATATCTGGAAGAAAACAAAACGATATAATATCTTTTAATGTTTTTGACAACACAAGCACAATTACATGTAAGTTTTTCCCTAAAAAAGATGATTCTGAGGAAATATTTAAAAAGCTAAGTAAAGTTAAAGCAGTACGCGTTGAAGGTAGTGCTAGATTTGATGAGTTTGCAAAAGAGGTTACAATTATAGTAAAAACCATTATAAATGTGCCTTTGCCACCTAAAGAAAAACGAATGGATGATGCGGAAGAAAAACGTGTAGAACTTCATCTACATACAAAAATGAGCCAAATGGATGGAGTGACTTCTTGTGAGGATTTAGTAAAACGTGCTATATCTTGGGGCTGGAAAGCTATGGCTATAACTGACCATGGAGTAGTACAAAGTTTCCCAGAAGCGCATAAGTATTTAGAAGCAACAGGGGCAGATATTAAAATTTTATATGGAGTAGAAGGGTATTTTGTTCCACCAAAAGATCCCTGTGTTTTCTATTCAAAAAATCAAAGTTTAGTAGATACAGAATTTTGTGTTTTAGACTTAGAAACCACAGGTATATCTCATTTTACTCAAAAAATAACAGAAGTAGGTATTATAAAAGTAAAAAATGGTGAAGTTATAGATACATTTGAAACGTTTGTAAATCCTGAAAAACCTATTCCTCAAGAAGTAGTAGAACTTACTAATATTACTGATGATATGGTAAAAGATGCAGAAACTATAGATAAAGTAATTCCTAAAATTATTGAATTTATTGAGGATTCGGTTTTAGTTGCTCATAATGCAGATTTTGACATTGGCTTCTTAAAATATAATTTTGAAAAATACGGATATAAACTAGAAAATTCATATATAGATACGTTAAGGCTTTCAAAGGCAGTTTTCCCTGAATTGAAGAAATACAAGCTAGGGCTAATTGCTTCTAGTCTTAATATTCAAGTTGATGTCGCACATAGGGCGTTAGATGACGTGCGTACATTGGTTGCTATATTTAATAGAATTATGGATAAAGCTAAAAGTGTTGGGGCAACTACTATTGATGATTTTGATGAAAAATTTGAAATGGATTATAAAAAGCTACCATCATACCATATTGTAATAATTGCTAAAAATTATGTAGGATTAAAAAATTTATATAAAATTATTTCCTATTCTCATTTAGATTATTTCTATAAAAAACCACGAATAGTAAAATCATTACTAGATAAATTTAGAGATGGACTTATTATTGGAAGTGCATGTAGTGAAGGTGAGCTTTATAACGCTATTGCAACAGGAAAAAGTGAAGAAGAAATCGAAAGCATCGCTTCATACTATGATTACTTAGAAATTCAGCCAATAGGGAATAATAATTATCTAATAAGAGATGGTTTAGTTGAATCAGAGCAAAGATTAATAGATATAAATAAAAAGATAGTAGCTATAGCAGATAAGCAAAATAAGCTTACTGTTGCTACTTGTGATGTCCATTTTATGGATCCACAAGATGAGGTTTATCGTCGTATTTTAGAGGCAGGACAAGGCTATAAAGATGCAGATATGCAAGCACCATTATATCTTAGAACCACAAATGAAATGCTAAAAGAATTTGAATATTTAGGGGATAGAGCATATGAAATAGTTGTTACTAATACCAATAAAATAGCAGACATGTGTGAAAAAATAAGACCTATATCTCCTGAAAAATGTCCTCCTCATATTGAAGGCTGCGAAAAGACAATAAAAGACATTGCGTATAATAGAGCATATGAATTATACGGAAATCCTTTACCAGAGATTGTTCAAGAACGTCTTGAAAAAGAACTTAATTCCATTATAAATAATGGCTTTTCAGTTATGTATATAATAGCTCAAAAGTTAGTTGCTAAGTCAAATGAAGATGGATATTTAGTAGGATCTAGGGGTTCGGTTGGTTCATCTTTAGTGGCTTATATGACTGGTATTACTGAGGTTAATTCATTAATACCTCACTATAGATGTCCTAATCCAGAATGTAAATTTTCAGATTTCTCAGATTATGGAGTAAAAAATGGGTTTGACTTACCGGATAAAGATTGTCCTAAATGCGGAACTAAATTAAAAAAAGATGGAATGGATATTCCATTTGAAACGTTTTTAGGGTTTAACGGGGATAAAGAGCCAGATATAGACTTAAACTTTTCTGGAGAATATCAAGCTTTTGCACATAAATACACAGAAGTTATTTTTGGAAAAGGAACTACATTTAAAGCTGGTACAATTGGAACAATAGCAGACAAAACAGCTTTTGGGTATGTAAAAAATTATTTTGAAGAAAGAGGAAGACAAGTTTCTACCGCCGAAATTGAGAGATTAGCGGTAGGTTGTACAGGTATAAAAAGGACTACTGGTCAACATCCAGGAGGAATAATAGTAGTTCCAAAAGGACGAGAAATTTTTGAATTTTGTCCTGTTCAACATCCGGCTGATGACCCTGAATCAGATATTATTACTACTCATTTTGATTACCACTCAATAGACCAAAATTTATTGAAATTAGATATACTGGGTCACGATGATCCGACTATTATAAGGATGCTTCAAGATTTAACAGGGGTAGATCCTAAAGAAATACCGCTTGATGATAAGGAAACAATGAGTATTTTTAGTTCAACTGATGCATTAGGGGTTACGCCACAACAAATAGGTTCTGAAGTAGGAACATATGGGGTGCCTGAGTTTGGAACTAAGTTTAGCCGAGGAATGTTACTTGATACAAAGCCTACTACTTTTGAGGAGCTAATTAGATTATCTGGTTTATCTCATGGTACTGACGTTTGGCTTGGAAATGCTCAAGATTTAATTAATAAGGGGATAGCAACTCTAAGCGAGGCAGTATGTACAAGAGACGATATTATGACATATCTTATGAGATGTGGGCTTGATCCTAATATGTCATTTAAAATAATGGAGGTTGTTCGTAAAGGAAAAGCAACAAAAGATCCTGAAAAGTGGAAAGAGTATGAGGAGTTAATGCGCGAACATAACGTTCCAGAGTGGTATATGGAATCTTGTAAAAAAATAAAATACATGTTCCCTAAAGCGCATGCTGCAGCTTATGTTATGATGGCATTTAGAATTGCTTGGTTTAAAGTACATATTCCTAAAGCTTATTATGCTGCATATTTTTCAATTCGTGCAAAGCAATTTGACTATGAAGTAATGTGTTTTGGAAAAGATAAAGTTAAGGCCAAAATGAAGGAAATAGAGTTACAAGGAAATCAGGCCTCTAATAAAGATAAAGAAATGTACCCGGTTTTAGAGCTTGTGCTTGAGATGTATGAGAGAGGTATTAAATTTTTAGATATCAACTTATATAAATCCCATAGTATAAAGTTTTTGGTTGAAGATGAGGGAATAAGGCCACCACTAAACAGTGTTCCAGGACTTGGAGAAGTTGCGGCCGAAGGAATATACAAAACAGTTCAAGAAGACACTTTTGACTGTATTGATGAGCTTCAAGAAAAGTCGCACTGCGGTAAAGTGGTTATAGAATTACTTAATAAGTTTGGTTGTTTACAAGGGCTACCTCAGAGTAACCAAATGTCTTTATTTGAAATGTAGAAGGTAATTATTTGGTCAAAATTACTTGACCATTCATGTGTAGTTGTGATAGAATTAACCGTAAAAATGTAAAGATGAAAGGAAGTTTTTTGAATGAGTTCAAAGGTAGAAAAATTAGAACAAAATAAGGTAAAAATCGAGATTACAGTCCCAGCTAAAGAATTTGATATTGCTGTAGATAAAGCATTTAAAAAGAATGCTCCAAAGATAAGTATTCCTGGTTTTAGAAAGGGAAAAGCACCTAGAAATGTTATAGAAAGAATGTATGGAAAAGAAGTAATGTTTGAAGATGCTTTCGATATAGTGGCTCAACCTGCTTACGAAGCTGCTATAGCTGAAAATAATTTAACTCCAGTAAGTCATCCAAGCGTTGATATTACTCAAATTGCTAATGGACAAGACTTAATTTTTACAGCTGAAGTTTATGTAAAACCTGAAGTTGAATTAGGTAAATATAAAGGTATAGAAGTTGTAAAGAAAGTACATACTGTAGAAGATGCTGATATAGATAAAGAAATCGATTCAATGAGAAATAAAAATTCTCGTTTAGTTACTGTTGAAGATAGAGAGTTAAAAGATGGAGATATTTCTAATATTGATTTCGAAGGCTTTGTTGATGGTGTAGCTTTTGAAGGTGGAAAGGGTGAAAACTTCGAATTAACTATCGGAAGTGGTCAATTTATCCCTGGTTTTGAAGAACAACTTATTGGAATGAAGATAAACGAAACTCGTGAAATAGACGTAAAATTCCCTGACGAGTATCATTCTGCTGATCTCGCTGGAAAAATGTCTATGTTTAGAGTAACTTTAAATTCTATTAAGTGTAAAGAATTACCTGAGTTAGATGACGAGTTCGCAAAGGATGTTAGCGAATTCGATACTTTAGCTGAGCTAAAAGCTGACCTTAAGAAGAAAGCAATTGAAAGAAACGAAGAGCATATGAAACTTCAAGTAGAAGATGATGCTATTAAAATAGTAGCAAAGAATTCTAAGATTGATATTCCTCAACCTATGATAGATACTGAAATAGATAATATGATTCAAGACTATAACTGGAGACTTCAAATGCAAGGCATGAGTCTTGATATGTACTTAAAGATGCTTAATATGGATTTAGATACTTTTAAAGCTCAATTTAAAGAACAAGCTGAAGAAAGAGTAAGAGTTCAATTAACAATTGAAAAATTGGGAGAAGTTGAAAATATCACTGCTTCAAAAGAAGAAGTTGATGCTAAAATTGAAGAGATGGCTAAGAACTATGGTGAAAAAGCCGATATGTTCAGAAATAGCTTAAAGCCAGATGATATGAAGTACTTCGAACAAGAAATAAAAGTAAAGAAAATAGCTGAATTTGTAGTAGATAATGCTAAAGTAACTGAGGAGAAGTGCGATTGTGATCATGATCACGACCATGCACATGAAGAAAAAGCTGAAAAGAAGACTACTAAAAAAACAACAACAAAAAAGACTACTAAAAAAGAAGAAGTAGCTGAAGAAGTTACACCTGAAGAACCTAAAAAAAGAGGAAGAAAACCAAAGGCTGAAACTACTAAATAAAATTGTAACGTTTTGTGTTTTGACTAGAATAATATATTTACAAAGGAGGAGTTATAATGAGTTTAGTACCTTACGTTATAGAGCAAACAAGTCATGGAGAAAGGTCATATGATATTTTTTCAAGACTTTTAAAAGAGAGAATAATAATAATAGGTGATGAAATAAACCAAACTACAGCATCTTTAGTTGTAGCTCAATTATTGTTTTTAGCTGCAGAAGATCCAGATAAAGATATAAATCTTTATATAAATAGCCCTGGAGGCTCTGTTACAGACGGATTTGCAATATTTGATACAATGAACCATATTAAACCAGATGTTTCTACTATTTGTGTAGGAATGGCTGCAAGCATGGGAGCTTTCTTACTTGCTTCTGGTGCTAAGGGGAAAAGATTTGCTCTTCCAAATAGTGAAATAATGATTCACCAACCACTAGGTGGAGCAAAAGGTCAAGCTACAGATATTAAAATTCAAGCTGAACAAATTTTAAAAATTAAGGATAAGATAAACCATATTTTAAGCGAAAGAACGGGTCAACCGCTTGAAAAAATTCAAGCAGACTGTGAAAGAGATTTCTTTATGTCTGCTGAAGAAGCTAAAAATTATGGACTTATTGATTCAATACTATAGTTAATCAAAAGAAAAGGGGGTTTAGCGATGCCTAAATATGAAGATAGAAAACAAGTAAAATGCTCATTTTGTGGCAAAGCTCAAGAGCAGGTTAAACGTTTAGTTGCTGGCCCAGGAGTGTATATTTGTGATGAATGTATTACTTTATGTAATGAAATAATTGGCGAAGAAACTGAAGAATATTCAGCTTTACCTGAACTTGGTGAAGTACCAAAGCCAAAAGAAATATACGATATACTAAGTCAATATGTAATTGGTCAAGAAAAAGCAAAGAAAATATTATCTGTTGCGGTATATAATCATTATAAAAGAATAAACGACGAAGACACAAATGATGTTGAAATTCAAAAGAGTAATATTTTAATGCTTGGACCAACTGGCTCTGGAAAAACATTTCTAGCTCAAACATTAGCTAGAATATTAAATGTGCCTTTTGCTGTTGCTGATGCAACTACACTTACTGAGGCTGGTTACGTTGGTGAAGACGTTGAAAATATATTGCTACGTTTAATTCAAGCTGCAGATTACGATATAGAGCTTGCTGAACGTGGAATTGTATATATAGACGAAATAGATAAAATTACTAGAAAGAGTGAGAACCCATCTATTACTAGAGATGTTAGTGGAGAAGGGGTTCAACAAGCTTTGCTTAAAATCTTAGAGGGAACTGTTGCATCTGTTCCTCCTCAAGGCGGAAGAAAGCACCCTCATCAAGAGTTTCTTCAAATCAACACTACTAATATATTATTTATTTGTGGTGGCGCTTTTGATGGGTTAGAAAAAGTAATTTCTGAAAGATTAGGTAAAAAAGCAATAGGATTTGGAACTACTAGTGATAGTAGAAAGGAAATGGATTTAAGTGAAACTTTAGAACAACTTCAACCTCAAGATTTAGTTAAATTTGGACTAATTCCTGAATTTATTGGAAGATTGCCTATTGTTGCTACACTTCATCAATTAGATGAAAATGCACTTGTTGAAATCCTTACAAAACCTAAGAATGCTTTAGTTAAACAATATCAAAAATTGTTTGAATATGATGATGTTTTGGTTGAGTTTAAAGAAGGTAGCTTAGAAGCTGTTGCAAAACGTGCTATTGAAAGGAAAACTGGCGCTAGAGGCTTAAGAGCTATTTTAGAGGAAATTATGCTTGATATTATGTATGATATTCCTTCATCTAATAATATTGAAAAAGTTATTATAAGTGCAGAGTGTATTTTAAATGGTGCAAAGCCTGAAATCATATATAACGAAAACAGGGCTCCACTTAGAAAACCAAAGAAAGTTACTCATAAACAAGACCAAAGATTGGCGTAATTTAATAAATGTGAGGTTTAAAAATGTCGAAAAGAGTTAAATTGGCAGATAGAATTTTGCCTAAATACACTAAAGGTGAAGAAATCTTTAATATGGTTTCTCATATTGTTGCTGCTACTTTCGGTATTGCTGCTCTAGTTCTGGGTATAGTTATTTCTGCTAAAAAAGGAAATGGCTATGGTGTTGCCTCATCTATTGTTTTTGGTATTACATTGTTTATTTTATATACAATGTCTAGTATTTATCATGGCTTGTCACCTGAGTTAATGGCTAAAAAAGTCTTTCAAATAATAGATCATTGTTCAATATTTTTGCTTATTGCCGGAAGCTATACACCATTTTGTTTATGTCCTTTAAGGACGTATAATCCAGCGTTAGGTTGGTCAATATTCGGAGTGATTTGGGGAGTAGCAATTTTAGGAGTTGTATTCAATTCTATTGATTTAAAAAAGTTTAAAGTTTTCTCTATGATTTGCTATTTAGCGATGGGCTGGCTCGTAATATTTACTGTGAAAATTCTTATAGAAGTTTTAGGTGTTGGTGGTTTTACACTTCTAGTTTCGGGCGGCATAGTATATACTATAGGAGCGATACTATATGCAAAAGGAAAACAGCATAAATGGTTTCATTCTATTTTCCATCTGTGTTGTTTCTTAGGTAGTTTATTACATATTTTATGTGTGTTAATATATGTACTTTAAAATGGAGTAAAAAATATGGTAGAAATTTCTGGGGAAATAATATCAATCATATATAAAAATGAAACTAATGGATATACCATTTGTGACGTAAATACAACCGACGACGAAGATATAACTGTTGTCGGTTTTTTACCATATGTTCAAGAGGGCGAGCAAATAAAAGTAATTGGAAACTGGGTAAACCATCCCGATTACGGAAAACAATTAAAAGCAGAAACTTTTGAGAAATTGATGCCAAAGGGTGTTAAAGCAATAGAAAAATACTTGTCTTCTGGGATAATAAAAGGAGTTGGACTTGCTACTGCAAAGAAATTAGTAAAGAAATTTGGAGAAGAAACGATAGAAGTAATTCGGAATACTCCAGAAAGACTTACTGAAGTAAAGGGAATAAACATGGAACGAGCAATATCCATGAGCCAAACATTAAATGAACAATGGGAACTTTGGAAATTAACATCATTTTTAGGTGATTATGGAATTGGCAATAAGAATACGTTGAAATTATATAAAGAACTTGGTGCAACAGCCCTTGACTTGATAAAATCCAATCCATATACAATACTGGATATTTGTAATGGAGTATCTTTTAAAGTAACTGATCAAATTGCAAGTAACGTTGGGATAGACGTAAATAATATTATGAGAGTATCTGCTGGAATAAAATATACATTATCTCTAGCTTCTTATGATGGTCATACTTATCTACCTAAAGAGCAGTTGATAGATTACTTAATAGAATTTTTGGCTGTAGATAGTGATGCGATTGAATCGGCAATTGCAGCTCTTGCAATAGAGGGGAAAATAAAGATTTATAAAGAAGATAAGGTATATTTAACTGCGTTATTTAATGCTGAAAAGAATATAGCATTTAGTATTAAAACACTTTGTGAAACTACTAGTAAATTTAAAGTTAAAGATATTGTAACTGATTTAGGGGATGAAATAAAACTTACAGATGAACAAATAAAATGTGTAAAAAGTGTATTTAATTCTCAAGTGTCGGTTATAACAGGAGGACCTGGTACTGGAAAGACTACTATAATAAAAGCAATATTAAAAACTTTAGAAAATTTTGATGCCAAAGTTGTGCTTTGTGCACCTACTGGACGAGCTGCAAAAAGGCTCTCTGAGACTTCTGGCGCAGAGGCAAAAACAATACATAGATTGCTTGAAATAAAACATATTGATGATGATGATAGAAATGCACTAGCAAATTTAAATATAGAGCCGTTAGATGCAGACGTCGTTA
>JAEEXS010000024.1 GCA_016287855.1 Clostridia bacterium | reverse complement strand
CTGTATCCAATACGTCTTCAAAAGTTTTAGTATTAGTTTGTGCTTTAGGCATAATTAGTTTTTCAATTTTAAAGCTCTTTATAACATCATCTAGTCCACCTATATGATCTTCATGAGGGTGTGTACCTATCACATAATCTAATTTTGAGATGTTTTGAGAAGTTAGATAATCTACGACATTTCTTCCATCATCGTTATTCCCAGCATCTATTAACATAGCAGAGTCATTTAGAGTTATTAGAATAGAATCAGCCTGACCAACGTCTATATAGTGAATATTCAAATTATTTTTATCCAAATCAATATCATTAGATATTATAGTTTTATATAAATCAGGTAGAATAATATCAATAATTTCATTGGTTTCTGCAGGGCTAATAGATACTATAAACAGAAGCAAGAAACCATATAAAAGCGTAATAAACCTAGTACGTTTTTTCAAGTATATCTCCTCCTAAAAGAGTTTTGTCTTCTGTACACAGTATCGTCAAAAAAAAATATAAATATTACTCTTCACGAAAAGCAATTATTCTATCTGCAAGAACTATATTTGCAAATGAATTAACAATTGCTTTTAGTGCGGCAACCTCTTGAACATCATCGGCATTTATTAAAACCGGTGGATTATTAGCAGGATCAAAGGCGTTTTTTAAGGCGTTTTCGAATTGCTCGCAAAACATATTATAGCTATCTTCTAAGGCAAACAATCTCCTAGTCATAGTTATTGAGCTTCTGATTTGGTTTAAACTCATAAGCCTTTTAAATATGCATATTACAAAAAGATACGAAAGATGAGAACGATTATATCTTTTTTTAATAGGCGGTTTTAATATGTGTTGTTTTACATAGTTATTAATCATAGAGGGAGTAATAAGAGGAGCATCGTCTTTATTAAAAATAGCCAAATTATTTTCTAGTACATAAATTACTTGATCAATGTATAAATTAACTTCTGGCAACTCGTTCCAACGAGGGCAGTGGTAATTCATGATATCTTCGCATTGTATTTTCATATTATCAATCCTTTTTTAAATTATTCGAATAAATAATAACATAATAAAGAATATTGGTCAATATACTATAAAAAGTGAGGTTTAATGTATTAAAAAATAAAAATTTGACAATAAATATATTATGTGGTAGAATTTTGACTTGCAGTGATTTTTTGACTTAAAGGAGTGATTTTTATTTTATTACGCAAAATAGTAATGCCTATAATTTTAATTGTAGCATGGGTTGGAGTATCTTTAGGTGCTTATTTTAAATTCAGTTATAATGAAAAAGCTAGAATTGAATATGTTACAGAAATAGCTATGAAATTTGAAGAAGATATTGCAAGAATCGAAGCTATGGAAGAAGAGGCTAAGAAGTTAGCGGAAGAAATGGAATTAAAAGAACAAGAAAGAGAAAGAGCAGCGGCTGCTAATGCAAGTAGAGGAAATGCTACATCAAGAGGTGGCTCTAGAGTTGATAGAGCTTCTAGTAATGTAGTTTATTACGAAGATTTAGGACTAAATGTAGCTGATTACGAGATAGAAATGCTTGAAAGAATAGTTCAGGCTGAAGCTGGCGGAAGCGGATACGATGGAATGCTTGCAGTGGCTAATGTTGTATTAAATAGAGTAAAATATGAAAGATTTCCAAATACAGTAGAAGAAGTAATTTTTGCCCAAAAACAATTTACTCCTATAAGTGATGGAAGATATTATACCGTAAAAGTAAGTGATACAGCAAAACAAGTAGTAGAGGATGCACTAAATGGAGCAAGAATACTAGATGAAGATGCATTGTATTTCTGCACACCTACCGCACCAGGAAAAGGTTGGTTTGAAACTTCACTAAGAAAAATAACGTATATTGCACCACATAACTTCTATGGATACTATTAAAAAATATTATAAAAATCAAAAATTATATCGTTGACATTAGAAATTAAGTGTGATAAATTAATGGTGTAGTTTTTGTACGACATCGGCAATAAACGCAAGATTTGCTTTTTCATAAAGCAAAAGTTTGTCTTAGGAGGAATGTGAAAGTGGAAAAAGGAAAAGTTAAATGGTTTAATTCTGAAAAAGGTTTCGGATTTATCGAAAGAGAAGGCGGAAATGACGTATTTGTTCATTTTTCAGCTATAAATATGGAAGGTTATAAGAGCCTTCAAGAAGGAGCAGAAGTAGAGTTTGAAGTAGTTGATGGAGAAAAAGGTCCTCAAGCTGCTAACGTTGTTGCTCTTTAATCTATAATAAATATTGTTTGAAGATGATTTCGATGTCCGTTTTTAACAATATAGCTGCCGGAGTATCTCCGGCAGCTTTTGTATTTTAAATAATTATTCGTATAAATCTATAAAATCAATATCTAGTAATGGATAATTCCTACAATCTACATCATCGAAATGCCACCATTCAGACTCTATTCTTCTAAAACCATGTTTCTCCATAATTTTGCCAAGAAGTTCTCTATTTTCCATTTGAGTTTTTGTACATCCAGTATAATTTATAGAAGATTCTTTTCCAAAGTGATCAAATCCTGTAGGCATATCTATTTCTCTGCCTTCTAAATCGGTTAGAGTGATATCTACTGTCGTTCCACGATTATGATGAGAACCGGTTATAGGATTTGCAATATAGCCTTCAGTTTTAGGATTGATTTCATTTGCGGCTTTTCTTAAATCGTATTGGTATCTTCTAGGTCTATATGCATCCCAAATTTTTATTCTATATCCTAGTTGATACAATTCTTCGTTTGCTGCCATTAATTTTTCGGCAGTACTTTCTTGAAGATATGCTTTTGCAATTTTAGGATAAAATTGTTTCCCAGCGAAATTATTTTCAGTCGCATATCTTAAGTCTATTACAAAATTTGTTGGCAAAGTATTTAAATCTATCAAACCATAGTCACCTTCATTCGTAGAATTTTTAGGTATAACAGAATCAGCATAACTTATAGTTATGTTTGAAATAGGAATTTCTTTATTATTAAAATAAAAAGTTAAACTAATTACTAAAATTAGCACACAAATTATTATTTTAGTTTTCATTTATTACACCCCAATTGACAAAAAGATAAAACTCAGCTATATTTATATCGACATTATGAAAAAATATTAAATGAAATTATAAAAAATACGATAATTATTCGAAGAGGAGGAATAATTTTATGAAAAATTTAAGGAGATTTTTGGCAAGTTTTATGGCAGCAATATTATTATTTTTCAATGCACCAGCTTTTGCTGCTAGTAGTACAAATGCTTCTAATAAAAATACATATATGAAGCTTGAAAAAAGTGCATTTACTGAATTAGTAAAGCAACTTGAAAAAAGTGATTTCGGAGCTTTACAAAAGTTTGCGAAAAACAATACTAAAGATATAAGTAGTGAAGTAGGAGTAGAAGTAAAATTACCTTTAATAAAAACTAGAAAATATGTTATTACAAATAATGAGCCATATAATGAAAAATATGAAGATGCAAGTATAAAAGCATTTGTTGATGGTGAAGAAGTTGCCAATTTAAATATGGTAGCAAACGGAAATAAGATATCTTTACAAATACCAGAATTATTTGATAATTACTTTACTGTTGACATGGGTAATTTAAAAGAATTATTTGAAAAATTAGAAATAGATTTAGATGAGGATGAAATTCCTACTGGAATTTACTATCCTTGCGAAATGCGTGAGGCATTAAAACTCACTAAAAACGAGGAAAAAATAGTTAAAGACGCAAAGAAAAAATATTCAAAATTATTAGATAAAGAATTTTTGAAAAATGAATTCTTTTCAAAAGAAAAAAGTGAAGAATTAGATATAAACGGAATTAAATATAAAACAGATGTTGTAAAATATGAAATATCTGATAAGGATTTATTCAATGGAATGAAGAATATTTGGACTGAATTTAAAAATGATAAGACACTTGTAGATTTAATTTGGACAAAATTTGAAAAAGTATATGAGTTAAACAAGAGAACAAATCCTCAATTAGAAAAAATTACTAAAGAAGAAATAATATCTACAATAGATGAGTATTTTGAAGATATGGAAGACTATGGAATGTCTGAAGATAGTTATTTAATTTCTAAATTATATTATCAAAAAAACAAAATTATAAGAAGAGATATAATTGAAGAAGATAGAGGATATGAAGATGAAAATACTCTTACAATATACACTGTAAAAGATAAAAATCAAGAGTATTATGCTTTGGTAACTGAGGAACTTAAGCTAGAAGATAAAGTAAATAGAGCTAATAAAGATATTACTCATAATTTTATAGCTACAACTATTAGAAATCATTATAATTTAGTAGATGGAGAATTCGTTGTAGAAAAGACAGAAAAAGAAAATAAAGCTATGTTAAAACTTTCACAAGTAAATAATAATGAATATAAATATGAAGCAAGTATAGATGGAAATGATACAATAATAACTGGTACATATAAAAAAGCTAAAATTACTTCTAACGAATATGTTTCTGGTTTTGAAATTCATATACCAGTAGAAGACCAAGGAGAAGTGGCATTAGTAATTGATACAAAATATAAAAAAGTTAATAAGATAAATAAAATTGATACAACTAAAAATGAAAAAGTATTAAATAAGATGTCAAAAGATGAAATCGTAGGCATATATGAAAATAATAAAGATATGATAATGGAAAAATTACAAGGTAAATTTGGAACAGCTTTTTATTATGATTTATATATGCAAACAGTAGCTGGTATCGAAAGTCGTATGCAGGTAAGAGCTGATAAAGCTACAGCAGCACAAATAGGTAAAGCAACAAGAATTTGGCTTGCAGAATATATGTCTGATCCGTATTTAAGATCAACTATAACAAATGGTTTAGAATCAAATTCTTGGATTAAATATCGAGACATAGATGAAATAGATGGTTATGTTGATCCAAACTTAAAGAGTGCCAATGGAGGAGAATATTACGTCGGATTAAAAGGTGATATTAATTCCTACAATTCTAAAATTGTAGTGGCAATATCTAAAGATGGTACAGATTTACCTAATTTATCTGATATAGTTGAGTTAGCTCCAACTGGCGAAGAGTATGGAGTAATGTATATTGAACCATATTAAATTGAAAAAATAAAGTAATAAAAAGGGTAAGAATCTAAAAAGGTTTTTACTCTTTTTTTAAGTATAAATTTTAGGTAAACGTGTATGAAATTTTTTGACAAATATTTTAATTTTTGTTATTTTTAATTTAAAGTTTTTAATATGTGAGGTGTTAGTCTTGCAAAGGAAAGTAAATTTAGAAGATGAACAAAAAACAGGTTTTTTACTTTTGGGAATTATACAAATAGTAACAATAATTTTAATGCTAATAATACGTTTAGGTAATATGACAGTTACACCCAAAATATCAATAGTTACGATTATTGATCCTATTATTGGTAATATAATTATATGCATAGGTGCGTTCTATGGGTATTTTTTAATTGCTAGTGATAACCTTAATAAAGTTTTAGGAAGTATTATTATTAGTGCTCTATCAGCAATTATAGGGATTTCCTCATCATATATAGCTCTTATTGTGGGAATAGCTTTGTTTAGTAACTCAATAAAATATAGAAAATATTTAGATATAGAAGCTCGTATGGCTGATGAAATGGAGATATGTGTTAAATGTAGTAATTGTGGAAAAAATAATCCGACTAATGTTAACTATTGCATGGAATGTGGCAGTATATTACCTGGTAAGGAAGGAAATGTAAAAGCACAATCAAAGAAAAAAACTATCGCAATAAGTATTATTAGTGTTATAATTTGCTTATTGAGTATAGCTTATACATGCTGGTATGCGATTATGGCTAGTATTATAAATATGGAAGATATATCAAATGATAATTGTATAAGTTTTAGTGTACTACCTATATTGATTATAAGCATATTTGTGTTGATATTTTTTATGTTAAAAAGTCCTAATGCATTTGTAATACTTCCAATTCTAGCGATATGTTGTAGTATTATTGCATTAATTGTTCCATTAATATTTTATGTTGGAGCCTGGCTTCTTGATGGAGCTGGATTTTGGTGTTCGTGCGGAGGCTTAGATGGAGGACTCCCGGATCCACTTACAAGTCGGTTGTTAAAACCGTTTATATTTGTAATATGGAAATAAAGGAATTGAAGAAAAATGTTTACTATAAAAACAATAAACGGGATATATTTAATATTCTTTTTCCTATCATTAATAATAAATAGTATATTTTGGAGTATATTTTTGAAAAAAGAAAAATATCAAATTAGTGTGATATTAAGTATTTTGTTTTATGAAAATTTTGGCTTTATTATTGGAGCAAAAATATTTTCATATTTTGCGAATTATCCTCAATATGAGAGCGTTTTTTCAGCCGGAGTATCCGCTTATGGAGCTTTAATAGGTGGACTCCTTATGGTTTATATTTTTTGCTTACAATTTAACTTCCCTATATTAAAATTTCTCACACTATCCATAGTTTTAATGCCTTTAATATATGCAATCGGCAAGCTAGGTTGCTTTTTTGGAGGTTGTTGTTATGGAATGGAATGGGACGGAATTATAAGCGTTAAATATATAAACTCAATAGAAGCGCCTAATGGAGTAAAATTATTTCCAGTGCAATTAGTTGAGAGTATTGTAAATTTAGGGATTTTTTTATGGTTAGTTAAAATTAAAAAAAGTGATACAGAAAAAATAGGCTGGACGCTTATATTATGTAGTTTAGTAAAATTTTCACTTGATTTTTTAAGAGCTGGGCGAGTAAATATTTTGAGTATAAACCAATGGACGAGTATAATCATGTTCGTTATTGGAATAATCATAATTTTTTCTATTGCAAAAAAAGGACGAGAGATTTTATAATCCTCGTCTTTTTTACAATTGCAAGAAAAAATATACTGTGATATTATTTCCTTAGGTGAGAAACTATGACTGAAATATGGAACCCATGGCATGGTTGTAAAAAATACAGCGAAGGTTGCGAAAATTGTTACATGTATTTTTTAGACAAGCAAAGGGATAAAGATGGTAGTGAAATTTACAAAGTAAAGACTAATTTTAACTTGCCAATAAAAAAGGGAAGAGATAAACAATATAAAATAAAAAGTGGAAGCTCTTTGATGGTGTGTATGACAAGTGATTTCTTTTTAGAAGAAGCAGATGAGTGGCGAGAAGAAGTTTGGGAAATGATACGTATTCGACAAGACGTCTCTTTTTGGCTTCAAACGAAAAGGGCAGAACGCGTAAAAGAATGTTTGCCTAGTGATTGGGGAGATGGATATAAAAATGTATCGCTTACGTTTACTGCCGAAAATCAAAAAAGAGCAGACGAGAGAATACCTATTTTACTTGATATTCCATTAAAAAGGCGAGGCATTATGTGTGCCCCTATGATAGGCGAAGTAAGTTTGGATAAATATTTGGCTACAGGGAAGATAGATATAGTACTTGCAGATGGGGAAAATTATGAAGGAAATAGGCCTTTGTATTATGAATGGATAAAAAGGCTTTATGATGAGTGTTTAAAGTATAACGTAAGTTTTGAGTTTGTTGGAACAGGTAACTATTTTATAAAAGATGGTGTTACTTATCATATTCCAAAAGCATATCAAAAGGTTATGGCTCAAAGGTCGGGATTAAATATCCCTCAAAAAGATGTTAATGTAAAAGTACAAAAGAAATGCAAAACTTGTAAAATGAATGCATCTTGTAATGGGTGTAGATGGTGTGGAAAATGCAAGTAGAATTTGGAGGATATTATGAACGAGAAAATAGAAAAATTAAAAGAATTAGTAAAAAAGTCAAATAATATAGTGTTTTTTGGAGGAGCTGGAGTATCTACAGAAAGTGGGATACCAGATTTTAGAAGTAAAGATGGATTATATAATCAAAAATATAAATATCCACCTGAACTTATCTTAAGCCACGAATTTTTTCTTCAAAGAACAGAAGATTTTTATGAGTTCTATAGAGACAAATTAAATTCATTAAAATACGAACCTAATATAACTCATTTTAAACTTGCAGAGTTAGAACAATTAGGGAAAGTAAAAGCAGTAGTTACTCAAAACATAGATGGACTTCATCAAAAAGCCGGATCTAAAAATGTATTTGAATTACACGGAAGTGTTTTAAGAAATTATTGCATGAATTGCAATAAATTTTATGATGGTGAATACATATTTTCTTCAAAAGGTATTCCTAGATGTGATTGCGGAGGAATAATAAAACCAGATGTTGTTTTATATCAAGAAGGACTAGACGATGCTACTTTAGAAGGTTCAATAAAAGCAATAAGAGAAGCAGATATGTTAATTATAGGTGGAACATCTCTTACGGTATATCCAGCAAGTGGGTTAATTAACTATTTTAACGGAGATAATTTAGTATTAATAAATAAAGATGCTACTTCTTTTGATAGCATGGCAAACTTAGTTATAAACGAAAAATTAGGTGGTGTATTTAGTGAATTATAACAAAAACCGATATATCTACTGAGGTGAGAGATATGAATGAAAAATTGGTTAGTGGTGAATTTAGGCCAAAATGTAGTAAAGGAAATTTTGTTATAAATTTTATTTTGGACGTATGTCTAATAATAGTTACAGTATTATTTATAAAAACAACATTAAATCCTCAAAATGTTGATCCAAGATTATTTATAGGAGAAGGAATATTAATCTTTATATTAGACTATATAATGTTACTTAGCCCGTATCAACAATATCCAAGAAATTATAAAATTGAACTTAGCAAGGAAAATTCATTAGAAGATTTTAAATTATTTTATAAAAATAAACCATTAAATATACAGTATGAGCTTAATGAGGAAGGTAAGTTCTCTTTTAAAGAGCCTAAAAAAAGATTAGAATGCATCGAATATGAAAATAACAAATGCATGTCTAATCTTACAAAACGCAGAATATTAAATTATTTTACGGCATGGCTTAAGGAGAACGAATTATTAGCAGAAACTAAATAAAAACTCGTTCGATCTTGTCTGAGATACCGACAAGGAATTCGTAATTAATAGTATTACATAAATTAGCTATTTCATCGAGAGTTATATTTTCATTGTCAAAAATATATACATCATCGTTTAACATAGCTTGTATATCAGTAACATCAACCATTAAAGAATCCATACAAATAGTCCCAACAATTGGGGCTATTTTTTTATTTATAACAACAGACCCTTTATTAGATAAGACACGACAAATTCCGTGAGAATAACCAATAGGAATAGTTGCAATTATAGAAGGGCGACTTGTAGTAAAGGTAGCTCCATAGCTTATACTTACTCCACTAGGTACTTCTTTTAAGAAAGATATTTTGGATTTTAGTTTTACAACAGGTTTTAAATTCAACTTTTCCTTTAATTCTGGAGAAGGATAATAGCCATATAAAATTATACCAGGGCGAATAAGGTTAAAATGCGCTTCAGGATAATTTATTATTCCAGCAGAATTACAAGCATGAACATATTTTATAGTACTAATATTTTCTTTTATTAAAGAAACAGCTTCGTTAAAAATAGATATTTGTTTTTGGGTATATTCTTCATTGGAGTCACTACAAGAAAAATGAGTATATATGCCTGTTACAGTAATATTAGAATATTTTTTCACAAGATCTATAAATTCAGGTATTTTATACGGATTTATACCGGTTCTTCCCATACCAGTCCCGATTTCAATATGAATATTAAAATTAGCAGGATAGTTACCTAATTTCTCTATAAAATCACTAGAACAACAACCAATAGTCAAGTTGCTTTTAGCAATTCTTTCAATATCTTCGTTTAACGGTTGGTTTAATATAAAGATTTCTTTATCAAAACCAAGGCGACGCATATTTTCGCCCTCAAGAGCATTTGCAAGACCAATTATATTTATATTAAGTTCATTAAGTAAATCAATTTGAGTATTTATATATGTCATATAAGCATTGTCTTTTAATATAGGCATTATTTCAGTAGTAGGCTTAATAAGTTTTTTAATTTCGTTATAATTATATTTAAAATTATCTAAATGTACTTCTAGTTGATTAGTCATATTTATCACTCCCAATATATTTTACCATATATTTTTAAATTAATTAATAAATAAGTAAATATTTAAATATTGCACATAGTAGTAAATATGATATATAATAATCGAGTAAAACAAATAAAAAATAGGGGGAATGCATAATGAAAAAACGTATAATTGGATTGATGGTAATTTGTTTAGTTATCGCTTTAACAGGTTGTGGAAAGGAAGCTACTGAGCAAGAAAATCAAATTGGTGGTATAGGTGCAATTACAAGTAGTAGTAAAGTTGTAAAACTTATGGGCGGTAACTATTATATGAAATATAGTGGTTCTCTTGACGGTGAAGAAATGAATATTGAAGTAACTAAAAAAGATGGCAAAATTGCTGCAAGAATAAATGCAGAAGAAGCAAGTATGCGAGCAATAACAGATGATGAGTATGTATATACTGTTATGGATGATCAAAAATGGTATATAAAAACTACAGCAAGTAAAGATGATGATATTGAAGATTTTGATTTTGGCTCAGACCTTGACGAAACCAAAATGACAAGTGGAAAAGAAACAATAGATGGAGTAGAATATTACTATGAAGAGTTTGACGGAGTAAGATTCTATTTTATCAAAGATGAGTTAAAAATGATTGTTGCAGAAGATGATAAAGTAATTGTTGAAGAAAGCTCAAACAAAGCTAGAGATGATATGTTTGACATACCAGCAGATTATGAAGAATTGAAGCTTTAATTTTGAAGATGTAAAGTATGGAAATAAAAAGTATTTTAGGGTAATAGGAGGATCACAATGAACGAATACATAAATTTAACACTAGAAAATATCGAAAAAGAGCATATTTGTTGTGCAATAGGAGACCCAAAACATCAAGATGGTGTAGATAGCAAAAAAGAATGGATAAAAAACAAATTAAAAGATGGCCACGTGTTTAGAAAATTAGATGCAAGAGGTAAGATATTTATAGAATATGAACCTTTAGAAACATCTTGGGTACCTATTAGTGGAGACAACTATGAATACATTTATTGCCTATGGGTAGCAGGAAGTTTTAAAGGAAAAGGAATTGGAAAAGAGTTATTGGAATATGCAATAAATGATTCAAAAGAAAAAGGGAAAAATGGTATATGTACATTAGCATCTAAAAAGAAAAAACCGTTTTTAGGAGAAAAGAAATTCTTTGAGCATTATGGCTTTAAAGTTGTAGATAGTATCGGAGATTATGAATTAATGGCATTGCAGTTCCAGAATAGCGAAACACCTAGATTTAACGATAATGCGAGAACTATGAAAATAGATGACAAAGACTTTACAATTTACTATAGCAATGAGTGTCCCTATGTAGAATATGAAGTAAAGGAATTATCTGATTACGCTAAAGAAAAAAATATAAAGCTGAATTTTATAAAAATAGACTCGTTAGAAAAAGCTAAAAATGCGCCTTGTATTTTTAATAACTGGGCTAATTTTTACAAAGGCGAGTTTATATCTAATACAATATTAAACGCGAATGCTTTAGAAAAATTATTGAAATAATAACTAAATCAAGAGATTTAACGTCTCTTGATTTTTTTGCTTTTTTTATTGACAAAATCCAACAAGAAGGAGTATAATATCAAAAGTGAACGGAGGTTTATTTTTATGCAAATATTAAAAGACGAGGTGAAAAAGCGCATAATTGAAGCCAGTAAAAATCGATTTAAAACCGATGGCTTTCAAAAGGCATCTATGCGAGATATAGCAAAAGATGCTGGAATTAGTACGGGAAATATTTATAGATATTTTTTAACAAAAACTCACCTTTTAGATGAAATATTAAACGATCTCCAAAACGATTTAGAAGAATCTTTAACATATATATCTGAAGAATATTCTAATATGAAAGACAAAGCAGTATTTAAAGATTTTATAGATAAAATAGTAGCACTATATGAAAAGCATAAAATCGAACTTGAAGTTATGGTTGGCGCAAAAAATGAAAAGCAGTTTGTTGTATTTAAAGAGAACATCTTAAATATGTTTACAAATAAAATTATAGACATTGTCAAAAGTAAAGAGGTAGAGTTAGAGGACAATACGGTGATAGCTTCTGTATCAAGAGCATTATTTGAGGGAGCTATGTATATTATTGAAATAAGTAATGGTAATATTGAAAAGCTAAGAAGAGAGTTAACGCTTTATATGGAAATCATGGTAGAAGATCTAGATAAAAGAGTAAGAAAAGTGGCAAAGAGGGGGATATAAATGCCAGAAAGTTGGGCAAAATTTATTGTAAAAAATAGAGATAAAATAGGAATTGCATTTGGAATATTTTTAGTAATTTCCTTAATGTCAATACCGTTTGTAAATATAAATTACGATTTAGCTAAATATATTCCAGACACAGAACCTTCTAAAAGAGGCTTAAATGTAGTTGAAGAAGAATTCGGAATGCAGGGGACAGCTAGAATTATGGTAAATAATGTTTCTTTACTCGAAGCAAAGGAATATAAAAGCAAAATAGAAAGTATTCCTGGGGTAGATATGGTAGTTTGGCTAGACGATTCCATAGATGTAAAGAGACCAGAAAGCTTTATTCCACAAGATAAAATAGATGAATATTATAAAGACGGTTCAGCTGTTTTTGATGTGATGTTTGAAAAAGATGATTATGCAGCTAGCACAAACGATGCATTAACTAAAATTTTTGAAACGTTACCGGAAGATTCTAACTTGTCTGGCGCTGCCGTTAATGCAAAATCAACTAGAGAAGCAGTTAGCAATGAAGTTACTAACCTTATGATGTTGTTAATTCCTAGTGTAATAATAATTTTAATACTTACAACAAACTCATATTTTTCTCCAATATTATTTGTTGTAGTAATTGGTACTTCAATATTGATGAACATGGGAACCAACGTCTTTTTAGAGAGCGTATCTTTTTCTACATATAGTATTGTCGCAGCCCTTCAAATGGCGGTATCAATGGACTATTCGGTATTCATGCTACATCAATTTGAATTTGAAAAGGAGAAGAACCCGGATTTTGAAATTGCTATGATAGAGACTTTAAAACACTCTGGACTTTCTATTTGTGCAAGCGCATTAACGACAGTTGCTGGCTTTTTGGCACTTGCATTTATGCATTTTACGATCGGAAAAGATATGGGCTTAGTATTTGCAAAGGGCATAGTATTAAGTCTATTTTGTGTAATATTTATGATGCCTTGTCTTATTATGCGATCATATAAATTAATTGAAAAAACATCTCATAAATCTTTTATTCCTAATTTAACGAAAATGGCAAAAGTAGCAGATAAGCTATCTATTGTCTTGATAGCAATAGTATTGGTAATAGTAATACCATCTTATTTTGCCCAAAGAGAAAACAACTTCTTATTTGGTGTCGCTGCTTATGGTGGTGGAGAAGGAACAAGAGCTCATAAAGATGAAGAGGCGATAGTTAATAAATTTGGAAGAAGTTCGCCTTTAATTGTGCTAGTTCCGAAGGGAGATTATGTAACAGAAAAAACATTAGTAAACGAATTAGATGAAATGAAGGCAATAAAAAAAGTGCAATCTTTGACTAATTTAGTCCCTGAAGGAATCCCGGATAGTTTTATACCTCGAAATACATATGAAAAGTTTAGGTCAGAAAATTATTCTAGAATTTTAATTTATACCAAAACAGGTACAGAAAGCACAGTAGCATTTGATACTATAAACCAGATAAGAGCGTCTGTAGAAAAATATTATGGAGATAACTACGAAATGACAGGTCAAGGCCCAGTTACGATGGATACAAAAAACATGGTAAGTGCCGATTACATAAAAGTCAATATAATCTCAATATTAGCAGTTATGACGATATTGATGTTTACATTTAGATCCTTTTTAATACCGATATTACTTATTTTGGTTATTGAAGGTGGTATATTTATAAATATGGCCATACCATACTATGCAGGATACTCTGTAGTTTTTGTAGGGTATCTAATAGTAAGTTCGGTTCAACTTGGAGCTACAATCGATTATGCAATTTTATTTACAAACAATTATCTAACAGACAGAAAAACAATGGAAAGCAAGGAAGGTTCAATTCATGCCACCGCTCTTACAATACCATCAATACTCACATCTGGCGGCATCCTAATTTGTGCAGGATATTTACTTAAATTCACATCTTCATTGACTGCAATATCTGAAATGGGCGAGTTAATAGGTAGAGGTGCATTTTTAAGTATGCTTTTAGTTGCGTTTTTCTTACCGCACATATTAAAGCATTTTGATAAACCGGTTATGAAATCTATTTGGAAAAAGAAAGGGGCGAATTAATATGAAAAGATTTATAGCAACTAGTTTAGCAATCATTGTATTTTGTAGTAATGTATGTAGTGCTTCGCCTAAAAGTACAAAATCAGAATCTGTGTTTATAAATCTTGATTATTATGGAGAAGTAGAACAAATAAATGTATATAACACATTTTCAATTTATGGAGATGATAAAGTAAGTGATTTTGGAGACTACACTTCCATATCTAATTTGACCAATAAAGACGAATATGAAACTTCAGAAAAAGGGGCAAGAGAGTGGAAGGTTGCAGGGCTAGATAGTTTCTCATATATAGGAAAAATGGATAACGAATATTACAATAAAGTTCCTTGGAATTTTAAAGTTAGATATAAATTAAATGGAGTTTTAATTGAGCCAAAAGAATTATTACATAAAAGTGGAGTAGTTGAAATTAATGTTGATATACAAGCAAACAAAA
The DNA here is from genome assembly GCA_016287855.1 of Clostridia bacterium. GTDB lineage: Bacteria > Bacillota > Clostridia > TANB77 > RGIG9151 > RGIG9151. The sequence continues at coordinate 2,032 of JAEEXS010000024.1, read as the reverse complement.
ATGCAAATGAATATTATAAGAATAACTACGTACTCGAAATTACAGGGTCTTATGATATGAGCAAATATTTAAGTGTTGAATCAGACGAAGCAATGTTTGTGTCAACAGGTAACACTAAAACTCTAATGTTTATAGTTCTTCCAGGACAAAGTAAAGATTTTACTTTAAGAATTGGAAGCAACGATTTTACAATGGACGGACTTACATTTGCGATAGTCCCACTAGAAGGAGATATGTTAGAAGATGCATCAAGACTAGCGGAAAACAAGCAAGATATAGAAGATGCAGTAGAAGAAATTAATAAAAGTGCGGATATAGTTCTTTATGCAATGAAAGGCATGTCGCTTGGAATGAGCCAAATGCAAGAAGGAATAGAAGCAATCCAAGGAGGAACAGACAAGATACATGAAACATCAACTAAAAGAGATGAGAGTATTAATACTCTAAAAAATACATTACTAGGGTTAAAAGACAATGTCCAAAAAAGCAAAGATGATTTAGAAAATGTAAATAAATTAATAAATAACACCTTTGATTTGCTAGATGACACTGTAAACAATATAGAATATATTATTAAAGATCTAGGATCAATAGAAAAAGATTTAAACGATATAAGAAAAGAAATAAAAGACTTGCCAGACGATTTAGAAAAGTTAGCTGAATCAGTAGATACTCTATCTGATTTAACTAAAGATTTATCTAGACTTATAAAAACACAAAATAAAACAAAGGATATAGACACAGATGCATTAACAACTAGCATGACAAATATAGGAGCAGCACTTTTGGCAGTACAAACGGATTTACAAACTATTGATCCAACATCAATAACTTCTCCCGAAACATTAATTAAAATAGGGGATATTGGAGCAAAAGTAACAACGATAGGAACAGAATTTAATTCAGTAAAAGACACTCTAGAAGAGATACAAGCCACATTAGATGATGTTAATACGATACAAAATAGAACAATAAACGATTTGACTAACTTATCTAACGATTTATATGATTTTTCTAAAGATATAGATAAAAACGATGGATATATTGCACAAAATACAATAGAACATTTAAGTTTTGCAACAAAGGATTTAAAGGAAACTTTACAGGTAACATCAAAAGATATAAAAGATATTGCAGGTAATAGAGAAGATGCGTTAAATTCAGTTAAAAACTTAAATGATACTTTGGGAAAAGTAGACCAAATAATAACATCTACAGATTCTGTAATAGAAGTAATTCAAAATACACTAGAAACACTAAGTAGCGATATTTATACAGGAAGTAATAAAACTACCAATGGGCTTATATCTGTAACAGATGAAATGCTTAATATAACAAACCAAGCAGACCAATTTATTTCTTCAAAAAACAAGGCTAGAAATGCGGTTAAAAGGAGTTGGAACAAAATTGATGATAAGACAAATTTGTTTAAAATAAATAAAGACATTAAGCCCGTATCCTTTGCTTCTAGTGAAAATGAATCACCAGAAAAAGTACAATTTTTATTTAAATTACCAGACATATGTGAATACAAAGACAACAATCAAGATTTAGAAGTAGAAGAAGATAATGGAACTTTCTTAACTAGATTGATAGCAGTGTTTAAAAAGATGTTTGGCTGGATAATTAATTTATTCAAAAAATAATATATTTTGTTAATGTGAAAAAGTCATTCCTCCGATATTATCTTAGGAATGACTTTTTTTAGAAAAGGGGTTTTGTTAATGCAAGTAAAATGTGAATATTGCGGGTCGTACATAAATGATTTAGATGAGAAATGCCCTAATTGTGGAGCTTTAAATCCTAATTATACTAGACCACAAAATGAAACTCCTAGAACAATAGAACAATTAAAAGATTGGTATAGGGCGAGAAACCTACCACCAGAAGAAGTTACAAGATTTTTTGTTGGTAAAGATATAAGAGAACCTAAAGCGTTTGGTATATATGAAGAAAACGGAACATTTTATGTGTATAAAAACAAAGCAGATGGAACAAGGGCAATTCGTTATCAAGGGGCAGACGAAGCATA
>JAEEXS010000125.1 GCA_016287855.1 Clostridia bacterium | reverse complement strand
ATTATCCCCCAAAAGGTGATAAAGTAAAGATACTTGTAATATACAATGGCTACAGCACTGTTGCACAATTACCTTCGTTCTATTACGGTATTAATGATTACATTATCGAGATTTCTAAATCCTAAAGTTAAGTATATTTATTTCTAGGAATTGTGCAAACAGTTTGCTATAAAATGAAGATGAGATTCCCAATATGAGAATTCTTCCTTAAGTATACATGGTACATCTTTTTATAAGAGGGATAAAACATCAAGTATTTATAAAGTATACTGGATAGATTAATTATTTCGTTATGGCACGCTCTCAATATATTGAAATTTTTAACTGGATATGCTAATAAAACATTGAAAGTTATGAGGTAAGAACGTAATGGAAGCTTGATTGTTTATGAATTAAGGAGATTGTTTATGCGAAGAGGCTTAACATTGATTGCGGTTTTAGTTTTATCCTGTGTAATATGTTGTTCGTGTGAAGCTATGTTAGATGGCTTTAAAAATTCAAATACCCAAAACCAACAAACTGAAAAAAAAGATATAACTATGCCGAACCTCGTAGGTATGATGTTGCCTGAAGCTAAAAAAAGCCTTAAGGATTTAGGTGTTAAAGACATTACTGTAAATACCAATAATAATGAATTTGTTATTGATAGTAGTAATTGGATAGTTTTTAAACAAGGAACTGACGAGGGAAGTATTATAAGTAATGGGAATAAAGTAGTTCTCACAGTGGGCAGAGTATCCGACTATATCATAGAATATTTTAGCGGAAAAACCATAGCTGAAGCATTTGAACTTGCAGATTCGTTAGGATTTGATCTGAATTATGTAGATGAAGCAAGCGGTGAAACTATATGGTTTCAACGAAATGACAGTAATTTTGACAAATGGTCAATCACAAAATTAGAAGCAACCTCAAAAAGTAAAAAAGTTGCTACTGTTTGGATTAGATTTACTGGAACGGCAGTTGTTCCTTCGGTCAAAGGCTTGACAGTAGATGAAGCAAGGCAAAAACTAAAAATTGCGCATATCACAAATGTATCTGTAGTAGATGAAAACAACTTTAGCGTTAAAGATGAAAGCATCTGTAAAGTAAAGGAGCAGAGTATTGCTGCTAATGAGAGTATAGATGTTTCAAAGACAATAACTTTAGTGGTTGACTATAAAAGTGTTAAAAAATCTTTTGTAGATATTTCCTTTGAGGTACCGGCGAACTGGGATTATACAAAAGAAGAATTTACAGCTACAGTGGTATGTGAAGAAGATTATACTCTTTTGCGATTGGGATGTGATCGTAATTACATAAAAGATATGTCTAAATCAACGATAGAACAATATCTTTTAAAACAAGCTTCGGGGAAAGATGGTGAAGATAAGTATAAAGTTATATCGACAACAAAGACTAATATTGGTCAGAAAGCGATAGAAGGCTATTTGTGTATAATTGAGGGTGTTTCTGGTCAAAAATATTCAAAGAGTTGTGCTTATGTTTTTAAACTAAATGGAGATCTTTATATAGCATACTATGTCTGTCTTGAAAATGAGAAATATGATTATTTTTTGGAAAAAGCAAAAATAATAAGCGAATCTATTTCTGTTAATACCGAGTATATTAATGTTGAAAACAATTCGGATCTTGCAGAACTGGTTTCTCTTGACAGAAGTAAATCTAAAGAGAAAATAGCTAAGTTGGTTGATAAATTAAAGGGAAAAGTTATTAGGGTTAATCTGGTAGTAAAAGATTATAATTTAATAAAAGGAACTCGATTTGAATACGTATTTGTTCCAGAAAAAAATGGGAAAATTAATAAAAATGGACCTCTTTTCTATTTCCCTAATATAGGTTATATTGACTTCAAATTTACAAGTCAAAATGGTCCTGGCGAGTTAGTGAAGAATGTGTGTATTGATGTCTACATAAAATTGTCTGAATATAAGGATGAAATGATTTATGTTTCTTTAGATCATGAACATCATTCAGGATATGTAGGAAAATTTAATTAAAATCTTTCTCTGCTATACTAGGAAAAATAGAGTAAGAGAAAGCTTAAAGGATGATATAAAAGTCCTCGTATCATATAATGATGGGGGTGTCACAAACTAAACTCAAAATAGATAGAAAATGACTGAGGTTAAAGTCGGGAAAATGAAAGGAAGGCACATTGTTCTATGATTTGTTCAACATGCGGAAAAGAAATGGTGGATGATATGTTGTTTTGTCCGTATTGTGGAAATAGCATTTAGAAAGAAGCGGATGATAATAAAAATCAAGAACCTCCGGCTTGCATAAAAGAAAACCAACCAGATATGCAACAGAATGAAATATCAAATCATTCATCGTCTTCAGCGCTACTGACATTTAAAATTTTTGTTATAGTTGGCGAGATATTGTGTGCTTTAGGACTTTTTCTTCCTTATATAAGAGTGTCTTTTTGGGGAATGGAAGCGGAGAAGTCTTTTAAAGACTTGTCATCTGACTATATAATACTTCTTATTATAGCAGCTATAGGAGTGCTTTTTGCATGTTGCAATAAATTCCAAGGATCGGTTCTTTTTGGAATTGTATATGCAGTGGTGTATTTTGTAGATACTAATAATTATTGGGAAGAGATAGATGGCAATCAATATGTTAGTGCGTTGGCCATAAAGGGAGCTGGATATTATTGTATTATACTGGGGATGATAGTATTGATTTTATTCAGTATTGTCGCACTTTTAAATATTAGGACAGATAAACGGTGACACACTTACATTTGAGTTTGCGTTTTAGGACTACTAATCTAAATAAATGTTTGCTTTTTGTTATCATCGGAATTATTTTTATTTGAATAATCATTTTTGGAGATTCTCGTGCAGAGGGTCTCTTTTTTATTGGCAGTACAACTTTAGATATAGAGATATTTTTTTCTATGAATTATTGAGATTTCATTACGAATCATCAAAATATATTGTATTTCTTCACAGGATATGATAATATATTAACACCGAAAGGTTCTTTTTAGATGTTTTTTGTATTAACTGTATAATAAGGTGGAACACTCTTGCGTTGCACCTTTATTCCGGCATATAAAAAATATCTGAAAGGAAAAGTACCTGACGGTGTCAAGGTACAGTGAAATGTACATGAATGAAGAGATTGAAAAAACATTCTTTGATTTGGAGTACCTTAGGAAGAGAAATGAAGAGCTGGAGAACAAGCTCCGGTTTTTAACGGAAAAGAACGAAACTTATAAAGAGC
>JAEEXS010000124.1 GCA_016287855.1 Clostridia bacterium | reverse complement strand
TGTTACTCCTACTAACACTCAACAATACCTATTTGATAAATATAATGTTACCCGTGGAATATATGACACATATAGCGATTTAACTGATGAAGAGAAAGCTGATTGGAATAAAAATGATTTCTTTGAGTTGTTTGAAACTGCTACTGGAATAGATACTGCATTTGATGCTAATGGTAATATCTCAATGCGTATGCCTGGCGGTATACGTACTACCCCAGCAGGTGACAGTATATCTTATGAATGTGCACCAGGCAAGTTCTTCCCTATCGATTCCAATGCTCCAGCATATGTTTCACTTGGATTTGGAGATTATTATAGCGATGAAACTTTAAGAAAAATAGGTAGAAAAGAAAATAGACCTGAAGGGCATCACGGTATTGACTACGCTATTGCACAAGGTACTGAATTATTCGCAGTTTCTTCTGGGACAGTAGTTTTTGCTGGTTATTCAAGTGATGGATATGGTAATTGTGTAAAAATTAAACATGATGATGGATATATATCTATTTATGCACATGGAAATGGTACTTTCCATGTAACTACTGGTGATCATGTAGAAGCCGGTCAAGGAATAATGCAAAGTGGAAATTCAGGCTCTAGTAGCGGCGCTCACCTTCATTTTGAAATGTATGATCCTTATGGAACTAGAATAAATCCAAATGATTATTTATATGGAACATTATAGGAGGGCTTTTAAGTGAAAAAACTTATTGCTTTAATAGTTTGTGTTTTTTTAATAATAGGTACTATAATAGGAATATACATGTATTCTATAAATATAAGCTCTAAAAATACCCCAGATTATACTGCCTTAAAAGGAGAAATATCAAATAACTATTCTTGGATTAAACTTACTAATGAAGATTTTAATGGATACCTAAATGGTACATATACCTCTTCTATAAAAAGTATAATTAAATCTTTAGAAGAGGCTATACCTGTAATTATACATACTAATACTACTCGCTTCGGGAATAATGATAGTGGCACCTTTGTAGTTGCCTCTGCTTTTGATACTTCTAATAAAGTATATGTATACTATTATGATGCTAACTCTAATGGGTATAAAAAGACTTCCTTAAAACTTGAAAGTTTATTAGAAGATGCCGATTCCATTTATATATATAATAGATTGGAGGGAATTCAATGATAAAAAAAGTATACTATATTGTAGTAGCTATTGTTGTTTTGGCTCTTGTATACTCTATAATAAAGTTCTTCCCTACTATTTCTTATAATTTTTCAAAAGAATTTCAATCTTCTATTTCAGATAGTGGTTTTTCAAGTGAAAAACGTTTTAGTTTTAAATCTACCCCAGAAAGGGAAAGCTTAGTTGCTGCTATTATACAATTAAATACTAATTTTCTAAAGGAATCACCTTTAAAATCTACTCCTACTAAAACTATCAAAGGTTTTTATAAATTAGAACACTTTTTTACTGATTATGAATATTACTATACTATTAAGCAAAAAATGTACAAAATGATTTTTGATGAACTCCCAATCCTAAGTTCAAATGTTGTGGGATTATCTAATAACGAAATTGAGCAATATTTTAATAACCATAAAAATTATTTAAGTAATAATTTCGAAATATCTGATTTAGACAACTTTAAAGATATAGTTGAAACACTAAAACCATTAAAAGATTCTGCTATTATTTCTTATGAGTTAGAAAACTCATATTTCCTTATGGCAAAACAAAAAACTTTAAATATTAGAATTGTATTTAACCTAGAAAATTCAGATAAAGTTTACCTTGCATTCCAAATAAAAATGCAAGATGATAATGATTTTCTAATTTTACCACAGATAAAAGTTTTTGGTACAACTTCGGGAGGAATGTCGTAAATGTATAAAAAAACTAAAATGGATATGATACAGCTAGTATTATTAATTATTTTAATAATATCTATTCCTTTATTATTTATATCTTTTGAAAGTTTTCAAAAGCTAAGAGCTTTGTATAAGTCTAATAATACAGAAGTTGCTATTCCTTCTTTAGAAGAAATTTACGAAGAGAATTCATCAGTTTATAAAACTACTTCTGCTTCTGATTTAAGGAATATTTTAAATGAAATCTTTGAACTAATAAATAATAAAGATTTTAATAAACTATATTCTTTATTAACAGACGATATAAAAGAGCTTATGTTCCCTACTCAAGATAGCTTTGAATCGTATATGAAAACATCATTTGATAAATCGTATTCTCCTTCGATAAAAAAATACACAAAACTCAATAGAGAAAAAAATGAAGTATTTATAATAGATGTAGATTTTCTTTTAAAATCAACAAAAGAATTTAATATTGAAAATGATAATGTAGAAAAAACGGATACTTTTGTAATTTATTTAGGAGACGATGGAAATTACAAATTCTCCTTTATGTCCTTTATTGGAACAGGCGATTCCGGTAAAGCTTACTCAAAAGATGATTTTTCTTGTAAAATACTCAAAACATATTTATATAATAAATCTACTACCTTTGTTATAGAGGTTGAAAATAAAAGTGATTCGACTATAACTATCGGTGAAAATGAAATATATTGCTATACTGGCGCTGTACCAAGATATTATCCATATTCAGTATCTATCGCCCCTCATACTACACGCAAAATATCTTTTACAATATATACTGGTCTTAGTGTAAAAAATAGTTTGCCTAGCGAAATTAATATACAAGGTATTCACTCTAATGGAATGGTTTATCTATTCTATATACCAGTAAAATATCCTATAAATTTGTAATTATTTATATAATATTAAAAAAGATACTAAAACATATTTTAGTATCTTTTTAGTTTTTATTTTTCTATTTCAAAACTCTTTTCTCTACTTACCAAATCTTTTGAATTTACATCTTTAACAGGACTAGTTGTAAACTCTGCCCATTTACTCTTAATAGTATCATTCAAGAATCCAATCCATCTATCCATTTCTTTTATTAGATCTACTTGCTGTAATTTTAACCCCTTAATATCTCCTTGCAATTTTGAAATTCCTTCTTCATTTTCACATTGTCTATCATATATCGGAGTAGTATCTATCTTATCTTCTTCCCTAAGTTTTACTTCGAGATATGCAGATTTAAATAATGAAAAGATATTTGGTTTCTTTTTATCTGTACTTTGTTTTCTTTCAGAAAGTAAACGTTTAAATACAGTAAATACATTATCTTTTTCATACTTAGTAAGAGCAAGTTGGGTGGTAGCTTTTTCAGCAGCTTTAATT
>JAEEXS010000023.1 GCA_016287855.1 Clostridia bacterium | reverse complement strand
TGTAAGTCTTTCTTTAAATATATTAAATCTACGCATGTTTTGCCATTGCGTTCTATTGGGTCAGGATAATTCTTAACAAAGAAATTGTCTACTGTATGAGAATATTGAAATCCAAATTTTTCATAAAATTCAGGAGAAGATGTACCTACAAGCATAGTAGGAAATTGCATTTTGTAATTTTGGAATACGTGTTGGAGTAGTTGCTTTGCAAAACCGTGGTTTCTATATTTTTCGGCAGTAGCCAAGTTTTTAATTTCACAAGTTGTATCTGAAGTTTTTGCAATAACAATTTCTGAAACTGGTTCTCCATTTATACTTAAAACAAACATTTCACTTTTGTCCAAATATTTATTTATCATTTTCTCAGAGGGGTCAGATAGAAGAAGTAAGTCTAAATAGTCTTTTTTGTCTGATGTTATTTTTTTTATATTTATTAACATTTGTCTCACCTCAGTATTATTTATATACCAAAAATGAGATAAAGTAAATAGAGAATTCGAACTAATTATATTTCGAAAGTTGAATAATATCTTGTATTACAGTATGTAAAATTTGAAGCTCTTGACACATTATGTAAATCTATAGTATAATTGTGCAAGATGTGTTTTTGATAATAAGAGTCTAAGGTAAAATTTGTTGGATATGTTTTAGCGAAAACCTAGATAGGGTAGGAATCATTTATTTGAATTTCTACGAGGACGTTAATGAATAAACTCAAGACGGAAAACAATGGAGGTATGGCTAATGAAAACAATTAACGCGATATTCAGGATTTTTATGCTCACGTTCGTTTTATTGTTAGTATCCGTTATTTTAAAGATTGGAGTATTGAGTGCTATTTTCTTTTGGTGTCTCACAGTGGAGTTTATTCTTTTTTATAAAATCAGGAACAAAATGGAAGATACTGCGAGGGGATATCTGGCAAGTTATGAAGAGGAGGTCAAGAACTACCACATATACAGTCTGAGTAGAGATTTGGAAAAACGAGAATTGGCTAAGGAGCTTCGTACAAAAGCTATTGACATCGCAAAATCCTATAACAGCTATCTTAAAGAGAATAGACAAGTTTGGGGAGACTACCTACCTAGGGGGTTACCAGAAAACCTTTCAACTGATTTTTAAGTATTAAAACCAAAAATATTATATAGGGAGAGGTAAAAGTGAAACGGATTCTTATAATTGCTATAATCGTGGGAGCAGTTTTACTTGCCGGTATGATTTATGTCTTAATTGAGGACTCGCCGAGATAATAAAATACTGGAGTGAAGATTTTTTCACTCCAGTATTTTACTTTAAACATAAAAAATAAAAGCACAAATTTTGTGCTTTTATTTTTGGTGCGGATGACAGGAGTTGAACCTGCATGGTCGCCCGCTAGATCCTAAGTCTAGTGCGTCTGCCAATTCCGCCACATCCGCATTAATGAGAATAATCTATAAGCCGGGTTCTGTATTTGATTATCATTTATCTAGGCGATATATCTCTATACCGCTCAAGCCACCTTGTAGAAGACGGCGGACCACCTTGACCTTCAAACGGTGTTGCTCCAGATGGGGTTTACATGGCCGATATGTTACCATATCGCCGGTGAGCTCTTACCTCGCCTTTCCACCTTAACCACTTTCGTGGATGTCTATTTCTGTTGCACTTTCCTTAGAGTCGCCTCCACCGGGAGTTACCCGGCACCCTGTCCTATGGAGCCCGGACTTTCCTCATGTGCATAGCACCCGCGATAATCTGATTATCTCGAAGAATATTTTACGACAAGATGGCATAAATGTCAAGAAAAATTATTTAGGAATCTCAGTACTTTCCAATTCAGAGATTATTTCAGCTTTTTTCTTACGCTTTGGAAGAGAAGTATCAAAATTCTTATCTATTTTATTTCCCTTTTCTTTAATTTTTTCCATACCTTCCATTACACATTTTCCAGCAAATAAACAGCCTTCTTCACTTGAGAAATTTTTAACGTATGCATCTCCGCTTAATTTTGCAGAGGAAGAAAGTTTTAAAGCGTTTTTACAATGCACATCACCTTCAACGCTTCCCTCTAAAAATAAGTTTTTAGCATCAACTTTTCCTAAAACAACGCCAGTTTCTCCAACAAAGACATCGCCATCAACTTTAATAGAGCCATTTATTTTTCCATATATTTTTATGTTTCCGCCAGTATTAAGATTGCTTTCTATTATACAATTATCAGCTATAATGGTTTCTTTCTTGTTTCTTCTGCCAAACATGTAAAGCCCCCCTTTGTCTTTACTATAATACTATAATTTTATATGAATATTCAAGTATATTTTTAAGATTTGATAAAAACCTTTGATGTAGCCAAAAAAACAATATTACAACAAAAAATGCATATGTATTTTCTAATTAATATAGAAATTTTTCATTTTATATGATAAAATACAAAAGGAATTATTTAAAATCTTAGTAGTAACCGAAAGGACTTAGTTATTATGATGATTGAATTTACAAATGTGCATAAGCGTTATGAAGGCGGAGTAGAAGCCGTAAATGGAGTTAATTTAAAAATAGATAAAGGCGAGTTCGTATTTTTAATAGGTCCATCTGGCTCTGGAAAATCTACTTTGTTAAAAATGATGATAAAAGAAGAAAGCGTTGATTCTGGGACTTTAATTATTAATAATTATAAAATACATTCTATGAAACCTAGATACGTTCCTTACTTAAGAAGAAGTATAGGAATTGTTTTCCAAGATTTTAGGTTGTTGCCTGATAAAACTGTATATGAAAATGTCGCATTTGCTATGAGAATAGTGAAAAAATCTTCTAGATATATAAGGCGCCAAGTGCCTATGTTACTTAGTTTAGTAGGACTTAGTTCTAAATCTAATAGTTATCCTCATGAACTATCCGGTGGGGAACAACAAAGAATTGCTATGGCTAGAGCACTTGCTAATAACCCATCGGTACTAATAGCGGACGAGCCTACTGGAAATTTGGATCCTGAAAATGCCAGAGAAATAATGCGAATACTTAATGAAATAAATTTAAGAGGAACAACTGTTGTTGTAGCTACTCATGATACGAATATTGTCAATTCAATGAAAAAGAGAGTAGTAGAACTTTTAAAAGGAAGAATTATAAGAGACCAAGATAAAGGAATTTATTAATAACAGTTGGAGGTATATATAGTGGGTACTTTAATATATTTAATAAAGCAGGGCTTTGAAAACGTTTGGCGAAATAAAGTAATGTTTGTAGCTTCTGTATTAATAATTTGTACGTCTATGATAACCTTAGGAATTTTTACAATAATAGGCGAAAATATAAAAGCAGTTACCAATGATTTGGTTACAAACCAATCTATAGTAGCCTACGTTGATGAGGGCTTAGAGAATAGCAAAATAGAGGCAATAGGCAAGAAAATAAAAGAGTTACCAGACGTAATAGATATAAAGCGAGAAACAAAACAAGAGGCAATAAAAAATGCTAGAGAGCAGCTAATTGGTGAGGAATATCTTGATTTTACTGAAGGCTGGGAAGATAGCGATATATTTACTGATTCTTTTGAAATAAACGTAAAAGAATTAAGTCGTGCTAAGCTTATCGCTGATGAAATAGAAAAAATAGATGGAATAAGAAAAGTTAGATTTGACCAAGATATTTTTACTAAAATAAATAGCATGTCTAATTTAATACAATCTATAGTTTTAATAACATTTGTATTGCTTATAGCAGTTTCTTTACTAGTTATCTCAAATACAATAAAATTAGTTTTACATTCAAGAAGAAAAGAAATAAGTATAATGAAATATATAGGTGCAACTGATGCTTTTGTAAAAACACCATTTGTTATCGAAGGAATTATAGTTGGAGTTATAGGCGCTCTTATTTCTTGGATAATAACGACTCAAATGTATAATGCGGTTCAAGCGTCGTTTACTACATTTAATGGAATGTGGCTTGATTTAAGCCAAAGAATTTTAATTACTAATTTAATAATTGGAGTTGGAATAAGTTGTATAGCTTGTGTAATTTCAATTAAAAAATATTTAGAAGTATAAATTCTAAACAAGGATGTGAAAACAAATGAAAAGAGTAGTATCTTTAATTATGGCAGTATTTTTTATTTTTAGTAGCTTCGGAATTGCAGTAACAGAGGAAGAAAAATTAAAAGAACAATTAGATGCAAACAATTCTCAAATTGATGCTAAAAAGGGTGAAATAAAGCAAGTAGAAAATAAGAAAAAAAGCCTACTTGATGAAATTGAAGATCTAGATAAAGAAATGGACAAAGCTCAAAAAGAATTGGACTCTATTCAAGGTCAGATAAATTCTTTAAATTCTCAAATTAAAAGTAGAGAAAACAAAATAAAAGAAACAGATAAAAAAATTGAAGATGAAAATATTCTTCTTCAAAAACGTGTTAGAGCTATGTATGAAAATGGAAATACTGCGTATATAAGCTTACTCTTAAATTCTGAAAATATGACTGATTTTATGAAGAGATGCGAACTTGCTGAAAGAATGATAGACTACGATAAAGAACTATTTGCTAAGCTAGAACAATTAAAAACGGAAATGAATGAAGAAATAAAATCACTTGGAAATGATAAATTGGTAATGGAAGCTGCAAAGCAGCAGGAAGTTGAAAGTAAAAATAAATTATCCGCATCAATCAGTGCAAAAGATTCTAAGGTAAAACTTTTAGAAAAAGATATTAACGAACTTCAAAAACAATTAGATAGAGAACTTGAAGAATCTAGAGCAATTGAAAGACAATTAAGAGCATTAAGCGGAACTAGTACGGTAGTATATAAAAATGAAGCGTTTATATGGCCTACTTCGTATTCAAAGGTTATTACTTGTAAATATGGACCTAGAATTCACCCAATAACTAAAAAGAACAGTAACCATACTGGTATAGATATTCGCGCAGCATTAAATACCGATGTTTATGCAGCAGCATCTGGAAAAGTAGTTACTGCTGGTTTTAATACTGCTTATGGTAATATGGTAATAATAGACCATGGAAATGGAATTAGTACATTATATGGTCATGCTAATAAACTACTTGTAAAAGTAGGAGATGTTGTAAATCAAGGAGATGTTATAATGAGAGCAGGTAGTACGGGATATTCTACTGGTCCTCATCTTCACTTTGAAGTAAGAAAAAATGGTACACCTCAAGATCCTAAAAATTATTTAGATTATACTGGTGTAACTTTTAAATAAATTATATTGGAGAGAATTTAATGAAAAATAATAGGCTTAGTGTTTTTATAGGTTTGATTTTTTTGGTAGTAATTACTGTAATTACTACTTTACTTTTCTCAAGTATGGGAAACTTCATATTGTTAGGAAATATGAACGGATATACATCAAAGGATATTGCATTTATACGAAAAATAATAGAATCCAAAAATGTCCTTACAGAGAAATTTTATGAAAATATATCTGAAGATGAACTTTTTGATGGCGCAATGGCAGGAATGCTTGAAGCGGTAGATGATCCATATACAGAATATTTACCGGTAAAAGAAAGTGAAATGCTCGAGCAAATTTCTAGTGGAAAATATGAGGGCGTTGGTATAAGTGTTTCAATACTTAATAATGAAAAATATCCTACTATTCTGTATACATTGCCAGACTCTCCAGCGGAGAAAGCAGAACTTAAAACGAACGATAAAATTTTAAAAGTGAATGGGGTTTCTTGTGAAGGAATGACTCTTGAGAAAGTTGTTAGTTTAATAAAATTAGAAGAAGGAAGCAATGTAGAGCTTTTAATAAAAAGAGGAGAAGAAGAAATTGCTATACCTTTAAAAACAGAAAAAATTTCTAATCCTAGTGTTGATTCTACTCAATTTGAGGGTATTGGATATATTCAAATAATGTCCTTTGATGAAAAAACTTCAAAAGAATTTGAAACTGCATATAACAAATTAAGAGAAGAAAATATAAAGGGGTTAATAGTAGATTTAAGAGATAATGGTGGCGGTGTATTTGAGGAAGCAGTAAAAATTGCAAAAAAGCTTGTGCCAAAAGGACTTATAGTGTATACTGAAGATAAAAATGGAAAGAAAAGAGAAGAATTCTCTACGGGAGATGGTATAGATATTCCACTTGCAGTTTTAATAAATGAAAATAGCGCAAGCGCATCTGAAATATTAGCTGGTGCTATAAAAGATAGAGAATGTGGCACTTTAATAGGAAAGAAAACGTATGGAAAAGGTGTTGTGCAAGGTTGGTTTATGATAGGCGATGGGACGTCTATAAAACTAACAATTGCAAAATATTTTACACCAAATGGAGTATGTATAGATGGTATTGGAATAGAACCAGATATCGAAGTAGAATTAAGAGATTCATTAGAAGATTCACAATTAGAAAAAGCATTAGATATATTAAGAAGTAACGGAGGTTAGAAATGACACGCAGTAGGCAAGCTAAAACAGCTAGTATAAAGGAAATGAATACAAAAAGTATTTTAAATATTATAAGAAGATATGGACCGATACCAAGAATAGAAATAGCGGAGATGACTGGGCTTACGCCTGCTACTATTACCAATATAACTTCTGAACTTATAGATAGTAATTTGGTTGTTGAAGGTGAAACTGGAGATTCAAGCGGGGGAAGAAAACCTATAATGCTAAAAATGAGGAGCAATTATTATAGAGTTATAGGGATTTATATAGGTTCAAGAAGAGTTATGATAATTACTTCTGATTTATTGTCTAATATAAAACATAAAAAAGAAATAAGATACGAGAGTGAAAATGTAACGCTAGACCAAGTATTAGAAATTTTAGATAAAGAAATTTATCCTATAATAAAGAAGTATGAATTAAAAAATAAGAAGATTGTTGGAATAGGAATAGGTATTCACGGAATTGTAGATAGCAGTAAGGGGAATTTAATAGTTGCCCCTAATTTGGGTTGGAATAATGTAAATATATCTAAAATAATAGAAGAAAGATATAAAATACCAGTATTTATAGATAATAATACTCGCACAATGGCTATGGGAGAAAACTGGTTTGGAACAGGGAAAAATGTTTCTAGTTTCTTTTGCTTAAATATTGACTATGGTGTTGGAGGTAGTTTCTTCATAAACGATCAACCACTAAATGGAGTGTCATTTGGCGCAGGAGAAATAGGGCATACTACAGTAGATTTAAATGGAGAACTTTGTAGCTGTGGAAATAGAGGTTGCCTAGAAACCGTTGCATCGGTAAAAGCCTTATTGAAACAGGCTTATTTAGAGTATCCTAAAAATAAAAAATCAAAAATATATGGCGGAAGAGAAATAAAATCTGTGAATGATATAAGTTCGGCTGAAATCTTTGAAGCTGCAAAAGAGGGCGATGAGCTAGCCATTTCGTTAATACATAAAATGGGAGAAAAAGTAGGAATTGGTGTTGCAAATATTATAAATGTTTTAAACCCGGAGCTAATTATTATAAATGGTGGAATAATATCTACTGGTGAAATATTACTTTCATCTATAGTAGATACTGTTAAGAAAAGGGGCTTCACAAATGCCGTAAATTCGACAGGTATCGTATTATCAAAACTTGGAGATACTGCGTATTTAAAAGGTACAGTAGTTTTAGCTACACAACACATTTTTGAAAACCCCGGGGAATTTTTAAAGAAGTGGAAAGCAAATAAGTAAAGTTTGAATATTAATTAACCCTTGATTTTATTTGGAAAATTTTATATAATAACTCCGTAGTTTTTTAGAAGTAAATAATAATTTAATTACTGATGGAGGAAAGAAAATGGGCAGGAGTTATTTTAACGATGGAATCACCGGAAACGGGAGATTGCTTGTTTCTTTCACGGGTAACGGAGAAGTTAACCGTGTTTTTTGGCCTGAGCAAGATTATGCACAGCAAATAAACAATATTTTTATAGGAATAAAATTCGACAATGATTATACAAAATTTTTACACGAAAATTTATGGTATATAGAGCAAAGGTACGAAAAAAAGACAAATATTTTAGTTACGATGTATGAAAATTCTGATTTTGGACTTAGAATTTTCCAAAAAGATTTTGTACTTAATAATAAAGATATTTGGGTTAGAAATTATACAATTGAAAATATTTGTGATAGAAAACTTGATATAAAAACGTTTTTGCATACAGACTTTGTAACAGCAGATAATGATATAAGAAGTGGATTAATGGATTTCGATAACGATTCTGCAATTATATATAATAAGGGTAATATTGTAACTATAAGTTCGGATAAAAAGATATCGGGCTTCCAATTTGGAGATAGTTTCGACGCAATTCGTAGGGACGGATTATACGGGAAAGATGATATTTCTATGACTTCTAATATGGCGTTGCGCTTTGACTTAGGAGAATTACTTCCGGGTGAAAAAACTGAATTTAGTTTATATTTTTCTTTCTCATTTGATATGAAAACAGGAAGAGAATTAAACAATCATATTAGAGATTTAGGAGCTAAAAAAGCGTTAGAAAAAGAAAAGAAATTTTGGGATAAAGAATTTCAAAAATATAGTAAATTAGAAACTGGAAATGAAAGAATAGATGAAGTTTATTATCAATCAGTTTTAACTTTTAAACTACTTACTAATAAAGATACTGGTGCGATACTTGCTGGTGTTGAAGTTGATGAAAGATTTACACGTTGTGGTGCATATGGATATTGTTGGCCAAGAGATGGAGTCTTTATAACAATGGCTTTTGATATTTGCGGAATGAGGGAGGAAGCTGAGAAATTTTATTTGGTTTGGGCTAAAAAAGCACAACTTCCTAACGGCTCATGGCAACAAAGATATTATTTAGACGGAAAGCTTGCACCAAGTTGGGGAATTCAACTTGATGAAACAGCATCTATTATTTTCGGGACATGGAAACATTATGAATTTACAAATGATATCCAGTTTATAGAAGATATGTGGTCTTCGATAAAACCTGCTACAATATTTTTAATGAATAATTTAGACAAAGAAACAGGCCTTCCGAATCCGTCTTATGACTTATGGGAAGAAAGACTTGGTGAACACACATATACTGCCTCAGCTGTTGTTAGTGCTTTAAGAGCGGCAGCAAGTATGGCTGAAGAAATGAAGGTTGATTTGCCACTTGCAAAATTGTGGAGAGAAACCTCAGATAAAATTGTAAAATCTATTGAAGCTAATTTGTGGAGTGAAGATGAGAAAAGATTTTTACGTGGCAGAAAAACTAAACTTGACTGGTGGAACGGTGAAACTTTAGAGATAGACACAAATAAAATGGGGTATAAGCTAAGAGTTGTAGATAAAGATAATACGGTAGATATTAGTTTATTAGGACTTTCAGTTCCATTTAAAATTTTTGATGCTAAAGATGATAGAATTAAAAAGACGGTACGAGCTATAGAAGATAGATTAGATGGTTTCCCAAGTGAAGGCTTTGGAAGATACGAGCATGACTCATATATAGGCGGAAATCCTTGGATAGTTTCTACTTTGTGGATGGGATTGTATTATGCTGAAATAGGGGATATTCCAAAGTGCAAAGAGAAATTAGTATGGGCCACAAAGCATGCAACTAATTTAGGGTTTTTACCTGAACAAGTAGATAAGTTTAATGGAAAACCAGCGTGGATTATGCAGCTTTCATGGTCTAGTGCAATGTATATAGTAGTTCTAAATGCAATAAGAGGATTTGGCAAGGAAGGGGATTAAGTCTGTGGCAAACAAGACAGTAAGCGTATTTTTTTGTAATAGCTGTGGTTATGAGTCTCCAAAATGGTTAGGAAAATGTCCTGCATGTAACGAATGGAATACTTTTGTTGAGGAAAAATTACAAAAAACAAAAAGTGGAGAGTATAAAGAAAAAAGTACGTCGGAAATTGTAAAATTATCAGATATAAAAGTAGAAAAAGGCGAAAGGCTTGAAACTGGTTTTGTTGAGCTAAATAGAGTTTTAGGTGGAGGCCTTACAAAAGGATCGCTAACTCTGGTTGGAGGGGACCCTGGTATAGGTAAATCTACTTTAATACTTCAAATGTGCGACAAAATTCAATGTGATGGTAAAGTTTTATATATTTCCGGAGAAGAGTCTGGAAGTCAGATAAAAATGCGAGCTGAAAGGCTAAAGATAAATAATGATAATATTTTGTTTTTAAGTGAAACAGATATGACAATTATTGCTGAAAAAATAAAAGAAATTTCACCTTCACTTTTAATAATAGACTCAATTCAAACAATGTATGACCCTACAATGGAGTCTACAGCCGGAAGTGTTGGACAAGTTAGAGCTGTTACGGGACGTTTTATGGAAATCGCAAAACGTCAAGGAATAACGACTGTAATTATAGGTCACGTTACAAAAGATGGTGCAATCGCAGGTCCTAGAGTGTTAGAACATATGGTAGATACAGTATTGTATTTGGAAGGTGAAAGATACTTTTCATATAGAATTTTAAGAGCAGTAAAAAATAGGTTTGGTTCTACAAATGAAATTGGAATTTTTGAGATGAGAGATAGTGGATTAAATGAAGTAATAGATCCTACTCAAATCATGATTTCTGAAAATAAAAATGCACCTGGTTCGGTGGTGGTTTGTACTGTAGAAGGTACAAGACCAATGCTTGTTGAAATTCAAGCATTAGTTGCACAAACACCATTCGGTATGCCAAGACGAACCGCTACTGGTTTAGATTACAATAGGCTCACATTGATTGCAGCAGTATTAGAGAAAAAGGTAGGGTGTAGCCTTTATAATCAAGATATATATATAAATGTTGTTGGGGGAATAAAGATAAATGAACCTGCAGTTGATTTAGGTATAGCAGTTGCAATCATGTCAGGTTTTAAAAATAAAACAATAAGGCCTGGGGGAGTAATTATTGGAGAAGTAGGGTTAACTGGTGAAATTAGAGGAGTTAATTTTATTGATAAGAGAATATATGAGGCTGAAAAAACTGGATTTTCTTATTGTGTTATACCAAAGAGTAATGTAAAAAATATAGAAGGAAAGTTTAAAATTGATATAATTGAAGCAGAAAATTTGACTGATATCATGAAACAAATTTGCGAGTGATAAAGGAGAGGGATGTATTATGGCAGATAAAGATGAAATCATCAATATCTTAAGAATGATTGCACCAGGTACAATGTTTAGAGAGGGTCTAGAAAATGTATTAAAAGCAAGAACTGGTGGATTAATAGTTGTTGGTGATACAACTGACGTTTTAGATTTAATTGATGGAGGATTCAAAATTAATGCAGAATATTCTCCTGCACTTTTATATGAGCTCGCAAAGATGGATGGAGCGATTATAATCAGTAGCGATTTGAAGAAAATTTTATATGCAAATACTCAGCTTAATCCAGATCACTCAATACCTACGGTTGAAACAGGAACCCGTCATAGGACTGCCGAACGTTTTGCAAAACAAACGGGGAATTTAGTAATAAGTGTATCTCAAAGAAGAAATGTTATTACTTTATTTAAGGGAAATAGTAGATATGTTTTACCAGATACTAGTGTTGTATTAAATCGTGCTAACCAGGCATTACAAACTTTAGAAAAATATAAAACATCATTAGATGGTGTTATGAATAATTTAAATGCTTTAGAATTCGAAGATATGGTTACGGTTGAAAATGTTTGTACAGCAGTTCAAAGAATAGTTTCTGTTCTGAAAATATCTGAAGAAGTGGAAAGATACATTTATGAACTTGGAGATGAAAGTAGGCTCGTAGAAATGCAGCTAAATGAGCTTATGGGAAATACAAAACAGGACTTAGAATTGATAATTAGAGATTACATGGAAATTACTAAAAAGAGTACAATAGATAGTGCATTTAATAAAATTAGAAGCTTGTCGTATAATGAAGTTAATGACATAAATAGTGTGGCTAGAATAATGGGTTATAGTACTTCTTCTCAATTAGATATGTTAATTCCACCTAAAGGCTATAGGATATTGTCTATGGTTCCAAGGCTTCCTACAAACGTAATTGAAAATCTAGTAGAGAGCTTTAAAAATTTAAGAGGGATTTTATCTTCTTCAATTGAAGAACTTGACGATGTAGATGGAATTGGAGAAGTTAGAGCTAGGTATATAAATAATAGTTTAAAGCGAATGCGAGAACAAACTTTATTTGATATTAGGTTTTGACAAATTAGAAAAAATATGATACAATGTCTAATGTTGGATGTGTTAGTTTATTTAGGTAATTTTGGTAATATCTTAACTATAAACTTTCACAAAAGAAGGAGGTACAAGTATGTTTAATATTGGAGATAAAGTAGTATATCCTATGCATGGTGCAGGGGTTATAGAATCTATAGAAGAAAAAGAGATTTTAGGTCAAAAACAAAAATATTACATAATGAAAATGCCAATTGGAGACATTCAAGTTATGGTACCTACTAGTAATGCTCAAGAAATCGGAATGAGAGAGATTATTGCTTGTAAAGATGCTGATAGAGTATTAAATGTTTTATCTGGTGAGCGTACTGAAATGAATGCAAATTGGAATAAAAGATATAGAGAAAATATGGATAAAATCAGAAGCGGTAATATTTTTGAAGTTGCTGAAGTTGTTAAAAATTTAGCTCACAAAAACACCGAGAAAGGGTTATCTACTGGAGAAAAGAAATTATATAATAGTGCAAAACAAATATTAATTAGTGAGTTAGTTTTGGCAAACCAATCTTCAAAAACTGAAATAGAAGAATTAGTAAATTCTAAATTAGGTCTTAATGAAAATGCTTAATACTAAAAACGTTCCTTTTTTTGGAACGTTTTTTTATCTTTAAAATATTGATTTTTAGCTTTTTTTTTGGTTTAATTTATATGTGAGTTTTAAGTAGGAAAGGACGGGTAATAAAAATGATTAAAGAAATTATTAAGTTAATGGTTGCCTTTGGAATAATGGGAGGAATAGTGGTTGCTCCTAATATGCTTCAACAAGAGGTAAGAGTTAATGAACCAAATCTAGATTTACCGACAGTCGGTACATATGAAAAATTAAAAGAATTAGTAAATAAGGCTGATGAAAACAATAATTATTACTATATGGATAGAATGACTTTTGGATCGTCAATGATGAAAAATGCTATGCCTGATGCTGTTGCTACTAATGATATGGCAGTTGCTGAATCAGCATCATCAAAATTAAATACTGATTACTCCAAGACAAATGTGCAAGTTGAAGGTGTAGATGAAGCAGATATAATGAAAACAGACGGAGAGTATATATATCATCTAGTAAATGAAGATTTGAAAATAAGTAAAATATATCCTGCAGATTCTATGAAACTTGTATCAACTATAGACTTTGAAAAAGGTTTTTCGCCTCGTGAATTGTACGTTGAAGGTGATATGGTCATAGTTATAGGGGATAAGTATCAAGATAATTATAGGGAATATTATAGCTATTGGAGCGAAACTTTTACTCAAATAATAATATATGATGCGAAAGATAAATCTAATGTAAAAGTTGCTAAAAAAGTTGATGTAAGTGGATACTATAATTCATCTAGAAGAATTGGAAATGCTTTATATTTAGTAGCTCAAAAGAATATAAATAGATACTGGTTAGATGAAAATTCAGATTATGAACCTTTACCATTATATAAAGATTCAAGAATATCTGAAGATTATAAAAAAGTAACATGCGATTGCATAAGATATTTCCCAGACTTCAAATGTTCTCAATATATGATAACAGTAGGCGTAGATTTATCTAATTTAGATAAAGAGGCTCAAATTTCTACGTACTTAGGAAATAGTGAAAGTATATATTCTTCTTTAGATAATATGTATGTAACTTTTTCAAGTTATAAAAAGCCTGATGCAGAGGTTAATGGAGAAGAAGTAGCCTTAAAGAGAATTTTAGATAGTTCTGCATTGAATAGAGTAACTTCAATATATAGATTTAAGTTAGAAAATGGAGAAATGAATTGTAAGGCTACTGGAGAAGTAAAAGGTTCAATATTAAATCAATTCTCTATGGATGAAAGTAATGGCTATTTTAGAATTGCAACAACAGTAGGTAGCATTACTGGAACAGGAGATAATATTTCTAAAAATAATATGTATGTTCTAGATATGGACTTAAAAACAGTAGGCTCTATCGAAGATATTGCACCAGGCGAAAAGATTTATTCAGTAAGATTTATGGGAAATCGTGCTTATATGGTAACCTTTAGAAAAGTAGATCCATTGTTTGTAATAGATTTGTCTAAACCAGAAGAGCCAACGATTTTAGGCAAATTAAAGATACCTGGATATAGTGATTATTTACATCCTTATGATGAAAATCACATTATAGGTTTTGGTAAAGACGCTGCTTTAGTAAGTAATGAAGAAGGTAGTTGGGGTTGGGCAGATGACGATGGCGTTGCTGCTTACTATCAGGGAATGAAGATTGCAATATTTGACGTTACAGATCCAGAAAATCCTATAGAAATGTGGAAAGAAGAGATAGGAGATAGAGGTACAGAATCTGAGTTATTAAACAACCATAAAGCCCTATTATTCTCAAAAGATAAGAACTTACTTGCGTTCCCAATTAGGGTGGCAACAGTAAACGAAAAGGATAGAACAGCTTGGACTTATGGAGATACAACTTTTGTTGGCGCATATGTTTATGAAATTACGTTAGATAAAGGTTTTGTATTAAAAGCAAAACTTACGAATCTAACAGATGAAGATTGGAAGAAACTTGGATATTACTACTATGGAGATAAGACAATAGATAGATTAATTTATATAAACGATGTTTTATATACAATCGCAGAGAGTGGATATTCTGCGTATAAATTAAGCGATTTTACAAAGATAGGAACATTAAAAATAAATTAATAAATAAAAAGTACACGCCTCTGCAAAAACGCAGGGGCGTGTTTTAGGTTTAGCGTAGTTCAGAATTAAACATTTTGCGAAGTCCAGGCATGAAATCTGAGTTTTCCCAAGCAAGAGGATTTAAGTCCTTATACTCCCAAATCATGGAGCTGAGGCTGTTATTTCCATAGTCAACAAATGCCATATAAAGAGTGCCATCATGGTTAATTTTGTTGACAGTGAGGTTACCAACCTCCGGGACTTCTTTTTCAAACTTCCCTTTCTTCAGAAGGTCAATGAGAATGGAGTTAAAGATTCTCATATCGAGGAGTTTAATCTTAAGCCGTTCAGCATACTCGCTTAGCTCCTCCTCATCAATGTCTCCGGTGGTATGCTTTATAGTACGCGGGAGGCTGGTTTTCCAGAAATATCTTGAGATATGCCCTTGCTCTAGAAGAAGAGCAAGGCTTTGGGGCATTTCAGAGAAAACCTTATCGGTGTGGCTCGCTACTGGGGGATACGTAGTAAAAATATGGGTAGCGATGAATTTTAGATTTGCCACTCGATTATTGGCTTTGCCAGTGATGACTTTCCCCCAAACGTCTGAGATACCAGGGTAAGAGTAGCCGATTATGAAATAGGGGTTAGTCATTTTTACCTGAATCTCAGCGTAGATATAGCTGGGGAGCTTGGCTTTTTTCTTAGCTAGTTCAGACCGGCTTTTTCCGGTAAGCCTTACGATGGAAGTTTCGACGGGAAAAGGCTCTGAGTAAAAGGGCCCTGCGGCGTGGAAGCTTTCGATGAGTAGCTTGTTCAGAATGTGGTTTTTTAGTATACCTTCCCTTATGAGTATAAAATCATTTGGTGAATACATTTACGACCCTCCTGTTTTACAGCCTTCTTGGTTTAACGTCTTGAGTAAAGCTCATAAAATCACAAAATTTACATCAATATTTTATCATATTTTTAAAATATATTCAACACATTATGTAAATAAAATTATTAGAAATGAATTAGTTTAAATATTGCAAATAATCGATAATAGTGATAAAATATACCGGTAAAAGTATTTTTTGAGAGGAATGAGGAAATATATGTATACTGCTAAAGAAATTAGAAGTAAATATTTGAAATTTTTTAATGAAAAAGGACATGCTATTATAGATAGTGCATCTGTTATTCCTGAAAATGATCCTACTGTATTGTTTACTACTGCTGGAATGCACCCATTAGTTCCATACTTACTTGGAGAACCTCATCCAGAGGGAAACCGACTTACAGATGTTCAAAAATGTATAAGAACTGGAGATATAGACGAAGTTGGAGACGATACTCATTGTACGTTTTTTGAAATGCTTGGAAACTGGTCTTTAGGAGATTACTTTAAGAAGGAAGCTATTGCTTGGAGTTTTGAATTTTTAACTTCAAAAGAATGGTTAGGACTTCCTAAAGATAAATTATATTTTACTGTTTTTGAAGGTAACGAAGATGCACCAAGAGATGAAGAAGCATTTAATTACTGGAGAGAAGTTGGGGTAGCAGCAGACCATATATTCTTCTTACCAAAGAAACATAACTGGTGGGGACCTGCTGGTCAAACTGGTCCATGTGGTCCTGATACAGAAATGTTTATAGATACAGGGAAAGAAAAATGTTGTCCAGAATGTAACCCGGCTTGTGGTTGTGGTAAATACGTAGAGATTTGGAATGACGTATTTATGCAATACAATAAAACTGCTGATGGAACTTTTGAACCATTAAAACAAAAAAATGTTGATACAGGAATGGGACTCGAGAGAATTTTAGTTGCATTAAATGGTGGTTCAGTTTTTGATACAGACTTATATGCTAACGTAATGAAAAAGATAGCTGAATTATCTGGAAAAGATATTAAAAATAATCCTGAATATAAAAGAGCTTCAAGAATTGTTGCGGACCATATAAGAACGGCAACCTTTATTATTGGAGATAGACGTGGAGTTACACCTTCTAACGTTGACCAAGGTTATGTTTTAAGAAGATTAATTCGTCGTGCAATAAGATATGCTATGACTTTAGAAATGCCTGAAAATTCTATTGTAACTTTAGCAGATATAATTGCTGATGAGTATAAAGATGTATATAGTGATATTATTGAAAACAAAGAAAGAGTATTAACTGAGCTTTCGCTAGAGGAAAAGAGATTTACTAGAACGTTGGTTCAAGGCGAAAGAGAATTTGAGAAATTAGTTTCTAAAGGAATAAAGAGTATCGATGGGGAAAATGCTTTCCACTTATATG
This sequence comes from Clostridia bacterium, assembly GCA_016287855.1. Classification (GTDB taxonomy): domain Bacteria; phylum Bacillota; class Clostridia; order TANB77; family RGIG9151; genus RGIG9151. Next base: position 268 of record JAEEXS010000023.1, on the reverse strand, counting down.
ATACATATGGATTCCCACTTGAATTAACAGTAGAGATGGCTAACGAAAAAGGATTAACTGTGGATACAGAAGGATTTAAAACTTTCTTTGAAAAACACCAAGCTTTATCTAAAGCTGGTTCAGAGCAAAGATTTAAAGGTGGACTTGCTGACCATTCTGAAGAAACTGCAAAACTTCATACAGCTACTCACCTACTTCATGCAGCACTTCGTAAGGTATTAGGACCTCAAGTAGCTCAAAGAGGAAGTAATATTACTGCAGAAAGATT
>JAEEXS010000022.1 GCA_016287855.1 Clostridia bacterium | reverse complement strand
ATAAAATCCCAGAAGAAGTTCTTAAGAAAGAATATAAAAATAGACGTGATTTAAGAAATATAAATATGGTTACAATCGATGGAGAGGATGCTAAAGATTTAGATGATGCTGTGTCTATTGAAAAATTAGAAAATGGTAATTACCTTCTAGGGGTTCATATTGCCGATGTTTCTTATTACGTAAAAGAGGGCGCTGCTTTAGATAAAGAGGCATATGAGCGTGGTACGAGTGTTTATTTGGTAGATAGGGTAATTCCAATGCTACCTCGTAAGTTGTCTAATGGTATTTGTAGTTTGAACGCAAAAGAGGATAGACTCGCTTTTAGTGTTATGATGCAAATAGATAATACGGGTAGAGTAATAGACAGTGATATTTTTAAGAGTGTTATAAATGTCAATGAGAGAATGAATTATTCAGATGTTACTAAGATACTTGAAAATAAAGACAAAGAGTTAATTAAAAGATACAAAGATTTAGTAAGTGATTTTAAGTTGATGGAGAAATTATCTAATATTCTTCGTAAAAGAAGGACAATGAGGGGAAGTATAGATTTTGAAATTCCTGAGGCAAAGGTTATTTTAGATGAAAAAAATAAGCCTATTGATGTAAAGAAATATGAACTTACTATTTCCAATAATATAATTGAAGATTTTATGCTTATTGCAAATGAGACAGTTGCAGAGAGATTTTATTGGCTTGAAGTTCCGTTTATGTATAGGGTTCATGATTTACCAGATACTGAAAAGTTAGAGAATTTTGTTAGGTTTATTTATAATTATGGGTATAGAATTAAGGGGCTTAATTCGTTAAAACCAAAAGCTTTTCAAAGTTTACTAAAAGATATAAAAGGTAAGCCGGAAGAAAAAGTTATTTCTACTCTTATGTTAAGATCTATGCAACAAGCAAGATATAGTCCAGATAATACAGGTCATTTTGGACTTGCTGCGGAATATTATTGTCATTTTACTTCTCCAATTAGACGTTATCCAGATTTGTTTATTCACAGAGTTATGAGCGAGTTAATAGAGAATGGATATAAGTTTAGATCAGACAAGAGAACGAAAAAACTTAGAAAGTTTTCTGTTGAGGGTGCAAAGCATTTATCTGAAAAGGAGAGAGAGGCTGATTTAGCTGAACGGGATTCGGTAGAGTTAAAAGAAGCAGAGTATATGAGTCAGTTTATTGGCGAGAAGTTTCGTGGTGTTATTTCGTCTGTTACATCTTTTGGATTTTTTGTTGAGCTTCCTAATACTATAGAGGGACTTGTTAGAGTAGAAAATATTCCAGATGATTATTATGTTTTTAATGAAAATCAATATTCTTTAATTGGAGAGAGGTCGCATAAAGTCTATAGATTGGGTGATGAGGTAGAAGTAATACTTGCTAGGGTGGATATTGAAACTAGGAAGATAGATTTTGTACTGTAATTCGTAAAAATATTATGTGAAGAAATTATTGATTTAAAATTTAATCGATAGTATAATAGAGATAGAAAATATGTAAAAATAATACTTCTATGTTTTTAGAGGGAGGATTGGTAAATTGTAGACTTAGGAATTTACTGAAAACAAAATAAGGAGGAAAGGAATAGGAATGGCAGAAAGTCTGGCATTATCCATGCTCTGTGACAAAGATACTGCCTGGGTTCAGTGCGGCAAGGTGGTTGACATTTGGCTGAGCATAATGGACGACAACGTGTCTGACGTTGTGGCGTATCGTTTTCGCGAGCTGTTCTGGGGATTGTTGCTGGTGGAACATGCCAAGGGGAAGAAGATAGTTCTTCTGAACTTGGAGGGGGACCATTACAGCGGGATTTGGACCCCGCTATGCTTTACCGGGGTGAAGCCTCAAGACTTTTCCAAAAAGTATCATGGTGCTGACTTAAAAAGAGTTATACTCTATCCCAATGGGGCGGTAAAGGTAGATTTCAAAAATCACTCGACAGAGTGGATAGGTCTTGACGAAATGGAGTTTGCACCCAAAGTCAATATGGAACGTGGCTGAGAGAGATGCCGTATCGTAAAAGATATCTGGCTCGGAGTGATTGATAGGTCGAGGTTGTCTGAAGAGCAATTCGAGCGATTTGAGGAGTTATTTCTTGGAATCCTGTTATATCAATATTCCAAGGGTAAGGTCGTTCAAACTTATAGACCTGAGAACTATAAAGGGGTTTGGACACCGTTATGGTTTGCAGGTATCCCGCCGAAATTCTTCTGCGGGGAATATAATGGAGATCACCTTAGAAGGGTAACCTTGTATCCTGATGGTAAAATCAAAGTCGCCTACGTAGGCGATAGGCCGGCAGAGTGGTTGTAAAAAAGAATATGGATCGCGGTGGGGAAACTCACCGCGATTTTTTTACCTTTTTGATTGACATAATAACTAACAGATATTATAATAGAGAGTGGAAAAATTTAAAAGTGTATTGATAAAACTTCTATGTGTTTAGAAGGAGGATGGGTAAATTGTAGTTTTGGGCATTTACTTAAAAGAAAGAATAGGAGGTAGTTATGAAAATACTCGTTATCAACTGTGGAAGTTCCTCACTCAAATACCAGTTGTTTGACATGGAAACTGAAACAGTAATGGCCAAAGGAAACTGCGAAAAAATCGGTTTCCCGGATGCGTTCCATAAGCACAAGACTTCTGATGGCAGGCAAAAGGTATATGATAGCCCCATGCCCACTCACTTGGAAGCTGTAAATTCGGTCTTGGCTTCCTTGATGGACAAAGAGGTTGGGGTGATTTCTTCTTTGGATGAAATCGATGCAATTGGTCATCGTGTGGTCCAGGGCGGCAGTATCTTCAAAGAGTCTACTCTGGTTGATGCTGAGGTTACGGATCAAATCGAAGCTTTGGCGGAGATGGCACCTCTTCACAACAAGGCCCATGCTATTGGGATGAGGATGTGCCATGAGGCACTGCCCAATGTTCCGATGGTCGCCGTGTTTGATACGACGTTCCACTGGACGATTCCTGAGAAGGCCAATATGTATGCCCTGCCTTATGAGATGAGCAAGAAATACAACATAAGGAGATTCGGGGCACATGGTACCTCCAACAAGTACATCGTTCAAAGGACGGCTGAAATGCTTGGAAAAGGGCCCGAAGGCACGAAGATCATCGTGTGCCATTTGGGCAACGGCTCCAGCATAACGGCCATAAAGGATGGCAAGTCGGTAGATACCAGTATGGGCTTTACTCCGCTTGATGGTGTTATGATGGGGACAAGGTGCGGTGCAATAGATCCCGCCATTATCCCGTATATCATTAAGCACTGTGGGGTGGAAGTGGATGACTTAAACGACTTCGTAAACGAAAAATGTGGAGTCGAGGGCGTCTCCGGTGTGAGCAGCGACTTTAGAGATCTGGAAGCTGCTGCAGAGGAAGGAAATGAAAGGGCCAAACTGGCACTCGATATGTTTGCATACCAGGTGAAAAAGTATGTGGGTGCCTACATGGCGACCCTAAACGGAGCCGATGCAATCGTATTTACCGCCGGAATTGGCGAAAACGACGGAGAAGTAAGAAGAAACGTCATGGAGGGCCTGGGTAACTTGGGCATCGAAATTGACATTGAAAAGAACAAGGTCCGCGGAAAAGAGGCGGACATCACGGGCCCGAATAGCAAGGTGAAAGTATTCGTTATTCCGACGAACGAAGAAATTATGATTGCTCGGGAAACGATGAGACTGATAAGCTAAAAAAAACGCGGTGGGGAAACTCACCGCGTTTTTTTGTTATAAAAATATATCGATTTAATTGTTAAAATGTTATAATATTGCCGATAAAGTTTAATGGAATACCTTAAAGGGGGGTAACTAATGAAAAAAATTTTTTTTGCTTTGAGTCTGATAATGCTATTTTTAGTTCAAACTGTGACATTTGCCCATTGGGCAGATCCTCAGATTAATATTTTAACTGAGAATGAAGTTTTAGATAAGGTTTTTGAAATTGAAGGATTATCGGATATATTAAAAAGACCTATAACGCGTGAAGAGTTTTTTTCTCTTATGGCTATTGCAAAAAATGTAGAAAGTGATGTAAAAACAAAAGATTTTATAGATTATTCAGAGATTTCAGATAAATATGTAAAATATATAAATGCATTAATTAGAGATGGAGTAGTTGTAGGGAATTTAGAAGATGAAGAAATATATATAAAGCCTAAGGCGAGTATTACTCGTCAAGAGGCAAGCGTGATTTTATGCAAAATGCTTGAGTTAACTTATGATGAATATAATTTAACTTTTGAAGATGTTAATAATATATCTCCTTGGGCGTTACCATATATAAAGGGAGTAGTTAGAGCACATATAATCAATGGTTATCCAGACAATACAGTAAGACCAAGAGATAGTATTACTATTGCTGAGGCTATCTGTATGATTGGTAATTTGTATACTACGGATTATATTAAAACTGTAGAAATTTTTGCAGGACTCTATTGAAAAATAAAATTCTTTGATATAGAATAATTTTTGTAGTAAAAAAGAATATAGGAGGTTATGGCTATGGCTATAAAAGTTGGTATTAATGGTTTTGGAAGAATCGGACGTCTTGCTTTTAGGCAAATGTTCGGAGCCGAAGGATATGAAATCGTTGCAATAAACGATTTAACTAAGCCTTCAATGCTTGCTCACCTTTTGAAGTATGATACTGCACAAGGTGGTTATTGTGGCAGGATTGGAGAAAATCTTCATACTGTATCTGCAAATGATGATGAAAACACAATAACAGTTGATGGAAAGACATTGACTATCTATAAAGAGGCTGACGCTAACAATATTCCTTGGGGAGCACTCGGCGTAGAAGTTGTTTTAGAATGTACAGGTTTCTATACTTCTAAAGAAAAATCTCAAGCACATATTAACGCTGGTGCTAAGAAAGTTATTATTTCTGCACCTGCTGGTAATGATTTAAAAACTATTGTTTATTCTGTTAATGAAAATACACTAACACCTGAAGATACTATTATTTCTGCTGCTTCTTGTACTACTAACTGCTTGGCTCCTATGGCTAAAGCGTTAAATGATTATGCACCTATTCAAAGTGGAATAATGTCTACAATTCACGCATATACTGGTGACCAAATGATCTTAGATGGTCCTCACAGAAAAGGTGATTTAAGAAGAGCTAGAGCTGGAGCTGCTAATATCGTTCCTAACTCTACTGGTGCTGCTAAGGCTATTGGATTAGTTATTCCTGAATTAAATGGTAAATTAATAGGATCAGCTCAAAGAGTTCCTGTTCCTACTGGTTCTACTACTATTTTAACAGCTGTTGTTAGAGGAGAAAATATAACTGCAGAAGGAATTAATGCTGCTATGAAGGCTAGAGCTTCTCAATCCTTTGGGTATGTTGAAGATCCTATTGTTTCTTCTGATGTTATTGGAATGACTTATGGTTCATTATTTGATGCTACTCAAACAATGGTATCTCAAATTGGAGATGGATTATATCAAGTACAAGTTGTTGCTTGGTACGATAATGAAAATTCTTATACAAGTCAAATGGTTAGAACAATTAAGTATTTTGCAGAACTTGGTTAATTTGGTTTGCCGAGCCCCTTTGGGGCTCTTTTTATGCCCAAATTTACTACCTTGTGCGTTCTTTGAAAAAATGATATAATACACCTGTATGAGATACTTTATACGCAAAGTCAGGAGAAAATTAATTGTTTTTTCTGGGGGACTTTGCAAAACCTCCAGAGTAATATTTGGAGGTATAGTCATGAATTCAGAGTTACGTTTGTTTTTTAAATCTCGATACTATAGGAAAGCACGTTTGTTGACATTAAAACCAATTATTATAGGTTGGATTAAATACCCTTTTTTGTGTATTAAGGCAGTTTTCAAAGTAATTAAGATTATTATCGATAATCCAAATAGGTGGGACAGATATTTGAAATTCAAGGAAATTGAACACAACAATAAAATTGAAGAAGAAAGGCAAGAGAACACTATATTGCGTATTAAGTTTATTGGGGAGATTTTTAGGTTATCTACATGTGCATTTGCACATTGTTCTGATGATACAACTAATACTGCTGAGGAGGATAATAAAACAGTACAAGATGAATTCAATGAGATTCGGGAGAATATCAAAAATCAAATAAGAGAGTTTGAAAAAAGAGATATAGTTGTTCCGAATAAACTTAAGACTATTATTGAGGAAACAAATCTAGACAATTTTACAGATTTAGATGATTGCCAAGAGTTTCATCAAAAGCTCAAATCTATTTTACACGAAATGTTTGGTTGGGAATAGTTTAAATTTATAAAGTATAGGGAGGTTGACAGAGATATAAAGTGTAGTATATAATTATAGCATAGAGCGAGAGCTCAAGAATAACTTACGCATGTTTAAAAAGAAAAAAGCGAGGATTATGGCCTCGCTTTTTTCTTTTGGAAAACTTTAATAGCACACTTCTATGAGAAGCATGTAGAAAAGTATAACCAAAATTATAATTCTAAGTATCCTACGCATGTTTTTACCTCCTTTCTTAAATATTTGGTAGCTACCATGGCGCCAATATATCATGTCTAAAAAGCGAAGTTTGTCGAAAGACACTCAAAATTAAAAAATTTTTTTCTGTATTGACAAAATAATTGGCGGAAATTTTAATTTTAAAAAACGTATAATAAAATTGGAAATATTAGCCGAAACTAATATTGCAATAAAAGAAGGAGGAATTTTTTATGAATAAAATGACAATTGAAGATATTGATGTAAAAGGAAAAAGAGTTTTAGTTCGTTGCGACTTTAACGTTCCACTAGATATAAACGACAAAACCAAAATTACGGATGATAGAAGAATAGTTGAAGCATTACCTACTATTAAGTATTTGCTTCAAAATGGTGCAAAGGTTATTCTTTGTTCACATATTGGAAAAACGAAGGATAAAAAGACTTTGGCACCTGTTGCAACTAGACTTTCTGAGTTATTAAATATGCCGGTTACTTTTGCAAATGATGTTATTGGTCCTGATGCTAAAGCAAAGGCAAGTGAATTAAAAGAAGGAGAAGTTATGCTTATTGAAAATGTAAGACTTCATCCTGAAGAAGAAGAAAATGATCCTGAGTTTGCAAAGGAATTAGCTAGTCTTGCTGAGATATATGTAAACGATGCTTTTGGTACAGCTCACCGTGCTCATGCTTCAACAGAAGGTGTTACAAAGTATTTACCTGCTGTTTGTGGTTACTTAATTCAAAAAGAAATTGGAATTATGGGCGATGCATTAGAAACTCCTAAGAGACCATTCTTAGCAATTTTGGGTGGTGCAAAGGTTTCTTCTAAAATTGGTGTTATTGAGAATTTAATGGATAAAGCTGATGCTATAATGATTGGTGGCGGTATGACTTATACCTTTATGAAAGCAAAAGGTGGTAGCGTTGGTAATTCTATTTGTGAAGATGATAAATTAGATTTGGCAAAAGAACTTTTAACAAAAGCAAAATATAAAGGAGTAAAACTTTATTTTGCTGAGGATTCTATATGTGCTAAAGAAGCTAGCCCTGATGCTGAAACACAGGTTATGCCTTCTGACAAAATTCCAGAGGGTTGGCAAGGCTTAGACATTGGACCAGAAGCTGCTAAGAAATTTGCCGACGCTATAAAAGGGTATAAGACAATAATTTGGAATGGACCTATGGGATTCTTCGAAATAGATAAATTCGCTGAAGGTACTAAGGCTGTGGCTCAAGCTATGGCTGAAAATAAAGAGGCTATTACAATTATTGGCGGTGGAGATAGTGCTGCCGCTGTTGAAAAACTTGGATTAGCAAGTGATATGACACATGTGTCTACCGGTGGAGGAGCATCGCTCGAGTTTATTGAAGGAAAAGAGCTACCTGGTATTAAGGCTCTTTTAGCAAAAGAGGGACCAGAGAAAGAAGAAGCAAAACAATACACCACTTCAAGACCTAAAGATGTGGAATTAGATAGATGAATTGGAAAGGAAAATAAAATGCGTAGAAAAATTATTGCAGGAAATTGGAAAATGAATAAAACTCCTAGTGAGGGAGTTAACCTTATTAATGAATTAAAACCATTAGTAAAAGATGCTGATGTAGAAGTAGTTGTTTGTCCTACTTTTGTTTGCCTTCCGGCTGTTGTTGAAGCAACTCGCGGAACAAATATTAAAGTTGGAGCACAAAATATTCATTGGGCAGATAACGGGGCTTTTACAGGTGAAATATCTGGAGAAATGCTAAAAGAGGTTGGAGTTGAATATGTTATTATTGGTCATTCTGAAAGAAGAAGATATTTTGCTGAAACAGATGCAACAATAAATAGTAGATTAAAAGCCGCTTTAAAATATGGGTTAAAGCCTATAGTTTGTGTAGGCGAGCTTTTGATAGAACGTGAGAATGAGCTTACTAATTCTGTTTTAAAAAGACAGACTACTTTAGCATTAAAAGATATATCTAGTGAAGATATGAATAATATAGTTATTGCGTACGAACCTGTTTGGGCGATTGGTACGGGTAGAACTGCATCAGTAGAAGATGCAAATGATGCTTGTAAATTTATTAGGAGTGTTATAGCTAGTTTGTATAATGAGGAAATCGCTCAAAATGTACGTATACAATATGGCGGAAGTGTAAAACCTTCTAACGCAAATGAGTTATTTAATACTTCAGATATTGATGGTGGATTAATTGGAGGAGCAAGTTTAACAGCTAGTGATTTTGTTGGAATAGTTAAGTATTAAAAAAGAAGAAGGGATTAAATGTGGAAAATTCAAGATTAGTAATTTTAGAAAATGCTTTTAATCAGTACCAAGGATTAATAAAAAAAATAGAAGATTTATATAATTTTAGTGAAGAATATTTAATACCTTCTAAACCAGAATGTGAAACTATTATAAATGATATGAAAAAATATATGAACAGTATTTTTATTGGAATTGCTAATGCTAGTGGAATTGTTACAGAAGAAGAAAAAGCTTTTATTGATAAGTTTAATTATGATGATAGTAAAAATTTGGGGGAAGCAAATAGTGTATTAAGTACAACTTTTAGTAATATACCTAAATATATAGAGCTTTCGACATCTGTAGATAAACTGGCAGGTACGAATTATACAGACAATTTAATAAATGATACTTTATCAATTTGCAAGTGTATTATGGATATTGATGGTAATACATATGCAGATGAAAGTTCATATACTTATGCATTTATTGATATGCTAAAGAAATATAATAAGAATAAATAGAAATGTGTTTTGAAAGGATGATAGTAGAAATGAAGAATAAATTGGTTACTCTAATTATTATGGATGGTTTTGGGATAAATCCTGAAACTCGTGGAAATGCTATTGCAGCGGCAAAAAAGCCAAATTTAGATTCTTTTTTAGTTAAATATCCTCATTCTAGATTAAAAACAAGTGGCCTTGCGGTTGGCCTTCCAGAAGGACAGATGGGAACGTCTGAAGTAGGACATATGAATATGGGAGCAGGTCGTGTTGTTTATCAAGAACTTGCTCGTATTTCAAAAAGTATAGATGATGGAAGTTTCTTTAAGAATGAAGAATTTTTGGGTGCAATTGAAAATTGCAAAAAGAATAATTCAAAACTGCATTTATATGGACTGCTTTCAACAGGGGGAGTTCATAGTCATATAAATCATTTGAAAGCATTATTAAAGCTTGCAAAAGAAAATAATTTAGAGGAGGTTTATATTCATGCTTTTTTGGATGGACGTGATGTCTCTCCTACTTCTGGTAAAGGATTTGTGGAAGAGCTTCAAAATACTTTAAGAGAAATTGGTATAGGAAAAATTGCTACTGTTATGGGTAGATATTACATCATGGATAGAGATAAGAGATGGGAAAGAGTACAGCTTGGATATGATGCTATGGTTTTGGGAAAAGGAGAGCTTTGCGATGATCCAGTAAAGGCGGTTCAAATCTCTTATGATAGAAATGAAACAGATGAGTTTGTTAAACCGTTTGTAATTACTGAGAATGGAAATCCGGTTGCTACAATCGATGCAAATGATTCAATTATTTTCTATAATTTTAGAACAGATAGAGCTCGTGAAATTACTTGGGCGCTTATGAATGAAGATTTTGAAGAATTCAGAAGAGAGAAAGGATATTTTCCTCTTTACTATGTTTGCATGACACAATATGATGAGAATTTAAGAAATGTTCATATTGCTTTTAAGCCGGAAGAACTTAAAAATAAATTGGGTGAATATTTAAGTGAAAAGGGGTATAAGCAACTTCGTATTGCAGAAACAGAAAAATATGCTCATGTAACATTTTTCTTTAATGGTGGAGTTGAACATGTTTCAGAAGGAGAAGATAGGATACTTGTTCCTTCTCCTAAAGTTCCAACGTATGATTTACAACCTGAAATGAGTGCATATATTGTTACTGAGAAAGTTGTTAATGCAATAAATGAGAAGAAGTATGATGTTGTTATATTAAATTTTGCAAATCCAGATATGGTTGGCCATACAGGTGTTTTCGATGCTGCAGTAAAGGCGGTTGAAACTGTAGATGAATGTGTTGGAAAAGTAGTAGAGGCAGTTTTAAATCAAGATGGATATGTGCTTATTACTTCAGACCATGGAAATGCTGATGTTATGTTTGATTACGAAAAGAATGAGCCAGTTACCTCTCATACTACCAACGATACACCGTTTATTTTAATTGGTGCACCAGAGGGAACTGAAGTAGAAGAGGGTTCACTTTGCGATTTGGCTCCTACTATGTTAAAACTTTTGGGCGAGGAAATCCCTAAGGAAATGACGGGAAAAGTTCTATTTAAAAATTAATCTTGACAATATATTAATAAAAGTGTAATATAAAAAACATTAGTAGTAGTAACTGCTAAAGAGATTTTTGTGCTAAAGATAGCAGACTGGGGGTTCTTATATGTCAGAGAAAGAAGTAGTTTTAACTTATGAGGGACTTAAGAAATTAGAAGAGGAATTAGATTATTTAAAAACAACTAAGAAAAAAGAGGTAGCTGAAAGAATAAAAGAGGCTAGAGGTTTTGGCGACCTTTCTGAAAATTCTGAATATGATGATGCTAAAAATGAGCAAGCTGAAGTTGAGGCTAGAATTGTTACTATTGAAAATATGCTTAAAAATGTAAAGGTTGTTTCTGATGACGATATCGATTTAAAAACTGTTCAAATTGGTAATATTGTGAAAGTTTTAGATATTGAAATGAAAGAAGAAGTTGAGTATATGATAGTAGGCCCAACTGAGGTTGATGTTATGAATAACAAAATTTCTAATGAATCACCTATGGGTATGGCTCTAATGGGAAAGAAAAAAGGAGCTAAGGTAAAAGTAGAAGCACCTATGGGAGAGATTGAGTATAAGATTCTTGAGATTAGTAAGTAATAACAAAAAATATGTAATATGCATATAATTATGGAGAACTGTTTTAAGCAGTTCTCCATTTTTTGTTAAGGGGGCTTTTTATGAATAATATGGGTGGAATTATTAGTAATGAGCAGGGTTTTATCGATGTTTTAACTCCAGAAGAAACTAAGGTGTATAAGTACAATGGAAGGACGTACGTAGTTACATATGATGGGGAGATATATAATAAGGAAGAAATAATAGATGATTTACTATCTCGTGGCAATTATCTTGATTCAATTGATGATGAAGAGGTATTACTAAAGGGATATATAATGTGGCAAGAAGGAATTTTAAAAAAAATAGAGGGTGTTTTTTCAATAGGAATATGGGAAGTAGAAAGTAAGAAATTATTTTTAGCACGGGATCCAATCGGTGCAAAGTCGTTGTATTATTCTATCTTAAAAGACGGTATTATTTTTGCAAATCATATAAAGTACTTGTTTAAGAATGATGAAGTAAAACCAGAAGTTACATATGAGGGGATTTCAGAATTATTGGCACTAGGTCCATCTAGACGAGGAGATAGCGCAATATTTAAAAATATTTCTCAACTTAAACCAGGGCATTATATGGAGTATTCTTCAAATTATTGTAGGATTTTTAAATATGAAGATTTTGAGGCTTACGAAAATAAAGAAGATTTTCAAAATATAGCAGATAATATTCGAGAGTTAGTTATAGACTCAGTTTTAAGACAATACGGCGGAGATACAGATGCTTGTACTTTGCTGTCTGGTGGTTTAGATTCTAGCATTGTTACTACAATTATTAGTGAGGCTGTTCAGGATGAAGGAAAAAAATTAAGAACTTTTTCTGTTGATTATGATGGAAATGATGTGTATTTTAAGTCGAATGATTTTCAGCCAAATTCAGATAACGAGTGGATAAAAAAGATGATAGAGTTTTGTGATACAAATCACACTACGATAAAATTATCTAATAAAGTTTTAGTAGATGGTTTACATGAGGCTATGCTTTTAAGGGGATTCCCAGGTATGGGGGATATAGATACTTCGCTTATGACTTTTTGTGATAACATGAGTAAATATGTGAAAGTCGGCTTAGGCGGAGAATGTGCAGATGAAGTTTTTGGAGGGTATCCTTGGTTTCATAAAGATGAATTAAAAAAATCAGACTTTTTTCCGTGGATAAGGTCTATTAACGAAAGAAGTGAATATATTAATGATGAGATAAAAGAAAAATTTGATGTTTTGGATTTTGCTAAAAATATATACAATGATGAAATTAATAAAGTACCTAAGTTAGATTCTGAAACAGATGAAGAGAAGAGAATAAGAGAGGTAGGATATCTTACATATAGATGGTTCTTACCTGTACTACTTGAGCGCCAAGATAAGATGGCGAGAATTTCAGATTTTAAGATAAGAGCACCTTTTTGCAATTTTAAGTTGATGAAGTATGTATATAATATTCCTTGGAAATACAGAATTTATGGAGATATGCCAAAGGGGCTATTAAGATATGCATTTAAAGATATTTTGCCGAGTGAGGTGGCATATAGGAAAAAGAGCCCATATCCAAAGACATATAATCCAGAGTATACAAATCTTATAGTTGACGAATTTAACAAGGTTATTTCAGATAACAACTCACCTTTGTTAGATATTGTAGATAAAAATAACGTATCTAAATTAAGGGAAATGGTAATAGAGTCAACTCGCCCTTGGTTTGGTCAGCTTATGAAGGGACCTCAGGTTATGGCATTTCTAATTCAGGTTAACGATTGGATGAAGGAGTATAAAGTAAGAATTGTTTGAGGGTGATAGTTTGGGTAAAAAGAAGAAGGCAGCAAATGAGCTAAAGAAAAAGTTTTTAGAAATAGGAGATATACCGAAGGAGCTTGTTACGTCTAATTCAAGAATGGTGCTTTTGGGGAATAGTGAATTTACAATTGAGAATTTTAGTGGAATTATTGAGTATGAAACGACTAATATAAAGATAAAATGTGCAAATGGAGTAGTTATTGTCACGGGAAAAGATTTAAGTATAAATGAATTAGGAAATGAGGACCTTTTTGTAAAGGGGAAAATTTTAAGCATAGAGCTTGAGGAAGAATAGTGAGAAAGGAACGAGGAGAATAATGGATTTTTTCACAAAGATTTGGAAATTTTTTAATGGATATGTTACTGTCACGGTAGAAGGTTTTTTCCTTGAGAAGTTTACAAATCTTTGTGCTATAAACTCCATTCCTTTTTGGAATATAGTTAGATATGGAAATGCAAAAATGGTAGGACGGACGACTATAAAAGGGTTTAGAGAGATGCGGCTACAGGTAAGGAAATGTGGTTGTAGAGTTAGGCTTGGTAAAAAACGGGGTACACCGTTTTTTTTAAATAGGTATAAAAAAAGGAAAATTTTTGTCGCTGGATTTGTGCTTTTCTTTGCATTAATAAGGGTCGCAGGAATGTTTGTTTGGAATATTAATATTACAGGAAATGACAATATATCTACGAAAGATATATTGTTTGCTCTGGAAAGTATTGGTATAAAAAAGTGGGTATTAAAAGATAAGTTAGAGGTTAGAGAGCTTGCAAATATGTTTATGACAAAGCGGGATGATATAAGCTGGGTTGGGATAGATGTTGATGGGATAAATGTTAATGTTGAAGTCGTAGAAAAACCAAAAGTTCCAGATAGAGTAGAAAAAGATATTCCTTGTGATATTATATCTTCTAAACCTGCCCTTATTGTTGAGATGGATACATATCAAGGAAAACCTATGGTAAGCGTTGGAGATATAGTTGATGGTGGAACAGTTTTGGTTGCTGGGGTAATGGAGATGACACAATTTCCAGAAAAGACGGAATATGTTCATGCATTAGCTAATATAAAGGGAAAAGTTTGGTATGAAAGAAGTAGGGGGTTAAAGTTATCTAATCTTAGAGATAATAAAGAGTTAGAAAAATTTGCATATAATTTAGCATACCAAAATATCAAGGAAATAATGGCGAGTGATGCAGAAATATTAAATATTTCCAAAAATATTACATATACTAGTGAAAAAATTATTGTTACTGTTACGGTTGAATGTATAGAAAACATAGGTATAGAGCGGAAAAAGTAAAATTTCAATAATATAAAGAAAAAATATTAAAATGCCGAATATTAAATAGTATGGATATTATAAAAAGGCAAGGAGATTATATCATGAAAAAGATTTTTGGTGTATTACTGGGGGTTTATATACTATTTAATATTGCATACGGATACGACGTTACCATAAATGGTGCAACGGTCAAGGCCGTAAATGCGGGAAGGTTAGTAACAATTACTGCACCGGAAAAGCCGGGACATACTTTTAGTAATTGGGAAGTAGTAAGTGGTGGAATAACTTTACAAAATGCGGAAAGTAGGTTCACATCATTTATTATGCCTTCAAGAGATGTAGTTATAAATCCAGTTTATACAGCAATATATACAGTAACATATAACGCTAACGGAGGTTCGGGTGCGCCAAATCCTCAAACCAAATTAAGTGGGACAAGTTTAACTTTAAGTAATGCGATACCTATATATACTAATAGAACTTTTGACGGCTGGAACACAGCGATAGACGGAAGCGGAACGGATTATAGACCAGGTCAATCATATACTGAGAATGCTAATTTGAATTTATATGCAAAATGGATAACTAGTGAGTATAAGATAAATTATAACGCAAATGGAGGTCGTGGAGAACCAGTATCTCAAACTAAGACTAATGGGTTGAGTATAACATTAAGTAATACTGTGCCAACATATGCAAATACAAACACTACAACAAAGGAATTAAGCACAGTAGCAGTTGGAGAGTATGTAGATTATAGAGGTGGAGATTACGACGGAAAATGGGTAGTATTGAGGAATACTGCTGGGCAATTAGAGATAATTAGTAAAGAAAGCGTAGGCAACGTAACCTTAACTGGTGCAGATGGATATGCAAATGTGGTAAAGATACTAAACGATAAGGCTAAAGAGTATGTAAATACAAACTATGCAATAAGTGGAAGAAGTGTCGGGGCTACAAGTGATAGTATAGGCCAAATAAATACAAGGACATATCCGTTGACACTAGATGTTGAAAAAATATTACCATATGAAGATTTATATTATACAGGAGATTATACACTAATATCTAGCAATGCTTTGCTTCAACACACTATAGGAGAAGTGTGGCTTGCTTCACGATTTATACGTAAAGGTACTAACTATGTGAATTTCGACGTGCGTTATTTAGATGCAGATGGAAGTAGTCATAATAGACGTTTATATGACCAAACTGTAGATGGAGTAACAGAACCTGTTTCGTATTCATATGGTGTGCGTCCAGTAATAACCTTAAAATCTAACTTAAAGATAATAGGTGGAACTGGTACATCATCAGATCCATACATAATAGTTCCAAACTTAGGCGGTTGTACGTTCATGGGTTGGAACACTGCAAAAGACGGAAGTGGAACAACATATCTGCCAGGTGACACATATACATATAATTCAGATATAACCTTGTACGCACAATGGAATAGTTCTGTATATACAATAACATATGAAAAGAATACAACAGATGTAATTACTAATATGCCGGCAAATCAAGAGAAGATACATGGAACAAACTTAACCCTAAGCAACACAATACCTGTATATGACGGACATACATTTATAGGTTGGAATACAGAGGCAGACGGAACAGGTACAGCATATGCAAGAGGTGCAACATATACTGCTAATGCATCTGCAACGCTATATGCACAATGGACAACAGATACTTATGCAATAACATATAATAAGAACACAACAGATACTGTAACCAATATGCCAGAAAATCAGACAAAGACTTATGCAGTAGATTTAGAGTTAAGCGAATTGGTACCAGAATATGCAGGTAGAAGATTTGCAGGTTGGAATACAGCAGCGAACGGAAGTGGAACAACATATAATCCAGGTGATATATATAATGTAAATCAGGCAATGACGTTATACGCACAATGGATTGTTGGAGAATATACAATAGCATATAATAAGAATACATTTGATGTGGTAACTAATATGCCATCAAATCAAGTAAAATCTTATGGAACAACATTAGTTTTGAGTAGTACAGTTCCAGTATATCCAGGTCATACATTTGTAGCTTGGAATACAGAAGCAGATGGAACAGGAACTAGTTATACGACTGGTGCAGAATATACCGCAAATGAAGAGGCAGTATTATATGCACAATGGACATTAGATACATACACAATAACATATAACGCAAATGGTGGAACGAATGCACCAGAAAATCAGACAAAGCCACATGCAGAAGCTATAATTATAAGTGATGGCCCAACATATGAGGGTAGAACATTTATAAACTGGAACACAGAAAGAGACGGAAGTGGAACAACGTATTTGGCAGGGTCTCTATACAGTATAAATGCAAGTGTGACATTGTATGCACAATGGAGAATAGATGGATATACAGTAACGTATGATGCAAATGGCGGAACAGGCGCCCCTGCATCACAAATAAAGACACATGATACAGCTTTAGTATTGACAGATAGAATACCTTCATATACAGGAAGAACATTTGATAGTTGGAACACAGAAGATGATGGAACAGGTACAACATACTTACCTGGTGGATCATATACTCTAAATGAAGAGGTAACCTTATATGCACAATGGACATTAAATACATATGCTGTAAGATATAATGCGAATGGTGGAATAGGCGCGCCAGCAAGTCAGACAAAGACTTATGGAGAAGATTTAGTTTTAAGTGATACAATACCTACAAATTCAACTGGTGTATTTAGTAGTTGGAATACTGCTGAAAATGGAACCGGAACAAGTTATGAAGCAGGTGCAACATATAGCTTAAATGAAGCAGTAACGTTGTATGCACAATGGACAACTAATACATATACAGTAACATATGATGCAAATGGTGGAACTGGTGCACCAGCTAATCAATTAAAAGTTTATGGTTCAGCATTAGTATTAAGTAGTGCAATTCCAACATATAGTGGTAGAA
>JAEEXS010000021.1 GCA_016287855.1 Clostridia bacterium | reverse complement strand
AGAAAGAGAAATTAGAAGCTCAACTTGCTGAAGCTCAAGCAAAGCTTGATGATAAAGAAAGTGAAATCGCTAAAATAAGAGATTCGCAACAAGGTAAAGATGATAAGATACTTTCACAAGTTAAAGATGCTGAAATGGAAATTGAAAGTTGGGAAAAAGAAATAAAATATCTTGAGAAATTACAAGAAAGAATTGCTAATTTATCTGATCGCAAGGCATATCGCTTATCTCAAAGGGGACGCGATAAAGATGATGGTATGGATAGATAAGAATTTTAAAAACAGGCTTAAGCTTATTAATGGGCTTAAGTCTATTTTATTGTAACAAATTTAGTTGACATAAAGCTAAAAGTATGGTAAACTTATAAATGGAGTTTTTTGGCAAATACAAAAAGAGGAGGAAAATTTATGGCAGCTAATGACGTAAAGTATGTAGAAGAAGCAAGTAAAGCATTAAATGTGCCTACATTATATTTAGAAGGGTTTATAGATTTTATTATAAAATTAGACGATGAAAAATTACATATGCTTTTAAATTCATCTCAAACAGGTATAACTGAAAATATTGGAAAGTTCCTTTATAATCTTCATTATCATCATATTATAAAGTTTAATACTGATGAGGGCGGATTAAAAAGATTTAGTGAAGATGAAATTGCACGTTTAGCTAAATATATAAATAATGTTGCTGAAAAAATTAAGAATATAAAACAAGAAAAAGCGGAAGAAGTTAAGGAACCTGAGGAAGTAAAAGAAGAAGTTGTTGCAAAAGAAGAAACAGTTAAAGAAGCAACAATAGAAGAAAGTATTGCTGAAAAAGAAAGTTCTAAAGAAGAAGCGATAGAAGAAATATCTCCAGAAGTAGCAGATTTGATAGAAAGAGGTAAAAAAATAGTTCCCGAAGATAAAAAAGCCGAATGGGAAAATTACATTAAGAAAACCATGACTGATATGTCTCCTCTAAAACCAGATTTTTCAACTATATTAGGACTTATGGAAGAAATTAAAAATTTAGAGGATTATTCTAATATCGGTACGTTGGTAAATAAGAGAAAGTATTCTATATATATGTATGATAACCTAAAAAAGGTTATGAAAGAATTTTTAAATATAGATATTGATGAATATCAACAAGAAGAGGAGCCGGTTAAGTTGAAATCTGCTAAAGTAGAAGAAAAACCATCAAGTGTATTGGATGGAATAGATACTACTAATATGACAGATTCTCAAAAAGCAATTGTTAATGAAATAAGTAAATTGGAAAATAAAAAGCAAGAAAAAGAGCAAGAATTAGCTGAAGCTCAAAAAAAATTACAAGAATTGCAAGATAAATATGCTGTAAAAGATAATTTATATACAACTGCAGTATATGGACTAAAATCGAGATGCGAGGCTCAAATAACAAACGAGGCAATGAGAATAAATAGTATTATGGATGAGGCAAGAAAAGCTGAAAGAGAACTTAAACATAGAAGAAATAGAAGACTTATATTTTCAAAAGCTTCAGATTGGGCAAATATCAAATCTAAGTATGCTGCAGAATTAGAAGCTATAAGAATCAAAAGA
The DNA here is from genome assembly GCA_016287855.1 of Clostridia bacterium. Lineage (GTDB taxonomy): Bacteria > Bacillota > Clostridia > TANB77 > RGIG9151 > RGIG9151. The sequence continues at coordinate 16,021 of JAEEXS010000021.1, read as the reverse complement.
AATAAAAAGATTGAAGAACCTTCAGAGGAAATTAGAAAACAGAATATTGAAATTGAGGAAGCTAAAAAAGGACTTAGAATGATTGGAAAAAGTATTAAAGAACAAGAAGGAAAAATAGAAGATATTACATATGAGATATATGAAATAAAAATAAAGCTAGCAATGGCTCAAAGACTATTAGAAAATCCAAGTTTATTAGATAAACCAAATACAAAGGAAGAGGCTGATTATGAAATGCGATTAAAAACAATAATGGCTCAAAAACCGGTTAAACCAAGTGTGTTAAATGCACCGATTTCAGTAGAAGATTTCGATTTAGGTAGATAAATACATAAAAAATTCTGTCAGTTAATTGACAGAATTTTTTATTTTTTCTTCTAACCATTTTTTTAATAATTTAACTGCGTTAGCTCTATGGCTAACTTTGTTTTTTTCTTCTGGGGTTAATTCACCAAAGTTCTTTTGGTAAAGTGGAGAATAGAAGAGAGGATCATATCCAAATCCATTTTCCCCGCGTTCTTCTTTATCTATAAGTCCATAGCATTTTCCAGTAAATACTTGTTTTTCATTTTTAGTAACTACGGCTATGGAACAAGCAAAATATGCATCACGTTTTAGTGGTGGTACATCTTTTAATTCTTCTAATAGTTTTTTATTATTTTCTTTTTGACCTTTTCCAGAATATCTAGCAGAATATATCCCTGGAGCTCCATTTAATGCATTTACACATAAACCTGAATCATCTGCAATTACTATTAATGAGTCGTTATTCAATGCATTATATAGTGTTTCAGCTTTTATCATGGCATTTTCTTCGAAAGTATTTCCGGTTTCCTCTATATCTAAATCAATTCCAAAATCCTGCATAGTATATAATTCTACATTAGGCATATCAAGCATTTCTTTAAGCTCTTTTACCTTATTAGTATTTTTTGTAGATACAACTATTTTCATAAAATTCACTCCTTTAAGAGCATTTTATATGAAATTATTTAGTTTATCAATATTTTAATTTGAAATCTTTTATAGTAATTACATTTAATAAAAATAATGTAGTTAAATAAATTATAGATATTAATATGCTTCCTGATACTACATATAAAAGGGTGGAAGATATATATTTTCCTATCGTAAAACTTGTAATGGTTATAGCAAGGAATATTGAAAATAGAGGGATTATAGCCCAATTTTTTATATCAAATTTTACATTTGTTACTTTTAAGCTCCTATATACATTTAGAGATGAAGTGGTCATATTGCTAAGTATCATTATTATTAAAAACATGTTTAGACCATTTTGTGGAACTAACAGATATATTAGAGTGATTCTAATTATTGAATCGAATATATTGTATTTTAGCGAGTATATTTGTTGGTTTAATCCTTGTAGTATACCCATTACTACGGTTTCTAAGTACATAAATGGTACCACTAAAGATAATGTTTTTATTATTGTTCCAATTTCTATATTTTTATAGATTAACTCACTTAGTTCATAGGCAAATAGATAGAAAATCCCAGCAATTAATATTGAAATTAATATAGATATTTTTAATGTTTTTATAGTAATCTCTTTTACAGCATTTTCGTTTCCTAAAGATTTTGCCTCTGCAATTTCGGGAATTAGTAGGGTAGAGAAAGCGGTAAGTAAAGAAGAAGGGAAGAATAGAACAGGCATTGCCATTCCTTTAAGTAGTCCAAATTGCTCTAGTGCTTTTTCATGTGAAGAGTTATATTTTGTCAAAGAATCTGGAATTAAGATGTTTTCAAATGTGCGTAAAGCAGTATTTAAATATTTGTTTAGTGCAATAGGACTGGCTACTTTTATAAATTTATTTAATACACTAGGAGATTTATATGTTCTTAAAAGATATTCATTTCCGTGGCGTTTTTTCTCTTTTAAGTATGCAATATATGAGTATATACATGAGGACATTTCAGATATTACATCACCTATTATTATTGCAACACATGCTGCATTTATTCCATAAGGTAAGAAATAGTCTATTATTAGAAAAATAAGTACAATTCTAACAATTTGTTCTAATATTTGGGCTTCAGAGGGAATAGAGATACGGCGATATGCTGTAAAATATCCTTTTATACAAGATGTTGTAGCCATAAATGGTAGGGCAAATACAGCTATTTTTAATGCAGGTATTGTTCTTACATCATTTAGCCAGTATTTGCCTATAAATTCGGATAAATTATACATTAAGAATGATAAGAGTATGCCCCAGCTTATACAAATAATAAGAGCTTTTTTGAATGCTTTTAATACAGTTTGCTTTGTGCCTTTTGTCATTTCATCATTGACTATTTGAATTGCAGCTGTAGAAACTCCTGCTGTTGCAAAAGTTGAAGCAAGAATATATACAGATAATATTATTTGATATAATCCCATGCCTTCGGCACCTATTTTATTTGAGAGGTATACCCTTAAGAAAACTCCTAAACCACGAAGTATAAATGAGGTAAATGTCATTATTACTGCGTTTTTTAAAAAAGTATGTTTCTTCAAAGGCATCATCTCCTCTGAAAAAATATATTAATTCTTATGAAATTTTATTACGGGAGAAAAAATTTTATTTTTTTATGGAAAAAAGTCAAAAAGTATAATATAATGTAGAAGTATAAAAGTGATTATAACTGACAAGATTGTCAGAATAAAATTAAAAGGAGTGTGTTAACATGGGTTTAATCAAAGCAGCGGCTGGTGCAATAGGTAGTACCTTAACCGACCAATGGAAAGAGGCGATTCGTTGCCCAGAAATGGGAAATGAAATACTTATGAAAAAAGTAACTACCCCTACGGGAGTTATTTCAAATGGAAGTACTGTTATAGTAGGACCTGGACAATGTGCTATTATTTATGACAATGGTAAAATTGTTGACGCTTCTGCAGAAGAAGGTTTTTATACATTTGATTCTTCTTCAACACCATCTTTATTTGCAGGACAATTTGGTGAGATGTTTAAAGAAATGTGGACACGTTTTACATTTAATGGTGCAACATCTAAAGAACAAGCAGTTTACTTCTTCAATATTAAAGAGATTATTGGAAATAGATTTGGAACACCTAGTCCAATTCCTTATAAAGACTGGGGTCATCCTTTAATGAATGCAAGAACTAATAGCTACATAGCAATGACTGTTAAAATAAAATGTTCTGGAAAATATACATTCCAAATTGCTGATCCTTTCTTGTTTATGTCTAGAATTGCTGGACTTTCTGATGTGTATAAAAAGGACGATATAGTTGAACAAATTAGAAGTGAAGTTATCGGAGCATTCAGAAATGTGTTAAATAGTTTGGGTAGCGATGAATATAAAATTGAAGCTATGGATCTTTCTAATAAGACAGATGAAATCAAGCAAATAATGGATAAAGAAGTATTTGACCAACCTATTCGTGATAGAGGATTAAAAATCTTATCTTTCGTAGTAGAAAACTTAGATGTAGATGAGGCTTCTCAAGAGAAATTCGATAAATACGAAGTTGGTGGAGATGCATATCAACAACAAGGCGAATTGGTTACTGGTTTCTCGGAAGGTGTTGTTAATGCTTCTCAAAACTCTGCTGGTGCTATGAATGGCTTTATGGGTATGGGTATGCTTAATATGACTAGTGGTAATATGTTTGGCGGAGTTGCTACTAACTCCTTTGCTGGAGCTCAACCTATGCAACCAAATCCAACTGCATTAAATAATCAACCACAACAACCAGTCCAAGCACAACCAGTAGCTCCTCAGCCAGAAGTACAAAATACTACAGCTACTACTGAAGCTCAATCTGGAGTAGTTTGCAGTCAATGTGGTCAACCAGTTGCTGGAAAATTCTGTGCAAATTGTGGTACACCAGTTGCTCCGGCTGCGCCTCAAAAGAAATTCTGTACAAATTGTGGAGCAGAAGTAACAGGTAATTTCTGTACAAATTGTGGAACTAAGGCTTAATTTGAAGCTAATATAAAAGCGAAGGTTAATATCCTTCGCTTTTTGTTTTTTAAACAGGCAATTAGGTTTGCCCATTAAGAAAATTCATAAAAATGCCGATACTATTATGTAATGGGAGAGTGATTATATGCTTCAAAAACATTCTAGAGATATCATATTTATAGTAATAATACTTATTTTAATAGGAATTATTTGGGGAGTAGATAAGAATATATGGGCTCTTATTGCTGTAAACGTAGTGGTTATAATGGTAGGTCTTTTATATATGAATACAAGTGAAGAATATGGGGCAATGATACCTAAGAAAAAACGTGCTAATAATTATTTTTCACTTAAAACAATAGCAGAAGAAGAAATAAATGATTTCTCAAATGAAGTTGATTATGATAATTTCGAGAGTATAAAAAAAGGAAAAGAAATATTAGAAAAATTTGAGGTAGGAGATAATGTTGATGCTGCGGTAGAAAATATAAAAGAAGGATGTAACTATGATATAGAACTTTACTATTTAGGGCTTACTGCAATTTCAATGATTGATGCAAATTTACTTAAAGAAAGAGATTTTGCTCTTGTTTCAATTGGGTTAAAATTAGTTAAACTTTCTAAGAAAATAGAAACCAAATTTACTGTATTTATGAAAAATAACGGATTTTAAAAGAAGGTGTTAAACACCTTCTTTTTTACACCACTTATTTATACAGCAAACATCGCATTTTGGATTTCTTGCAGTACAAGTTTCGCGACCGTGATAAACCAATAAATGATTCATTTTATACCAGTCTTTTTTAGGTATTATTTTTAGTAAGTCTTGTTCGACTTTTAACGCATCATCTTTATCACTTAAACCGATTCTATTAGCAATTCTTTTTGCGTGGGTATCTACGGCAATTCCTTCACATATATTAAATGCATTTAATAATACTACATTTGCAGTTTTTCGGCCGACACCTGGAAGAGCAGTTAATTCTTCCATAGTTTTAGGTACTATTCCATTATATTTTTTATCTATTATTGTGCATGTAGCTTTTATATTTTTGGCTTTATTATGATAAAATCCACTTGATTTTACAAGAACTTCTAATTTTTTTATATCGCATTCGGAAAAATCTTTTGCTGTTTTTAACTCTCTAAAAAGTCTCGGAGTTATTTTATTTACCATGGCATCTGTAGATTGAGCAGATAGCATTACAGCAATTAATAACTCTAGCGGGGTATTAAAGTTTAAACTACATTCTGCATTTGGATATTTTGTTTCAAAAGCTTTTATGATTTCTTTTATCATTTTTACCATACCTTTCACAAAATTGGCATATTTCGAATAATATATTAACATAGGTGATACATAAAAACAAGTGAGGTGCTGAATATGTTCTGTAATCGTGGAGGTGGCTTTTTAGGGCTTGCATTATTGTTTTGTGGAATAGGAATGCTTATTGCTACATTACTTCCATGGGGTTGGTTTATGGGAATAATAGCGATTGCATTTATTGTTTTTGGAACGTGTTTAGTATCTTAGAGATAGGTATTAAAAGGGAGGGGTTTTTGTGAAAGTTGTTGTTGTGAAAATGCCTGGAATGTTTGGTAAATTTTTAAAATTTCTATTTAGAATTAAAGATTAATTTTCGATATATAATAAGTAGTAGAGAAATGTTAAAGATTTTTTCTAAATTTAGAAAGGAATGTGTATAATGACGTTTACAAATGAAGAATTTTTGAGCTTTGAAGAAGGCATAAAAAAAGAGTGGATGCTTACTAACGGAATTGGAGGCTTTGCTGGAAGCACTTTAATAAATAGCAATACAAGGCGTTACCATGGACTTTTAGTCGCAGCTTTAAACCCACCAGTTAATCGTCATTTAGTTGTTTCAAATATTAATGAAATTGTAGAAACAGATAGAGAGACATCATATCTATCTAGCTTTGAGTGTAGTGGAAATTATATTACTGAAGGTTTTCATCATATTACATATTTTAATAATGATACTATTCCTACTTGGATATATAGAACTAATGCCTTAGAATTTACAAAGGAAATTTGGATGGTATATGGTCAAAATACGACTATTGTAAGATATCATATAAAAAATTATTCTAAAAATAGTAAGGTTACTTTGTATCCTTTAGTTAATTTTAGAGATTATCATGGCGAAAGAACTGATTTTTCGCCTTTTGAAGTTGTGTTACATGAAAATTGTACAGAGGTTAAATTCGATAAAACAATTCCTGTTAAATTAAAAATGATTGGAGATGGCGCGGAGTTTTTTCCTAAAACAGATTTGTTTTTTGGTATGGCATATAGAAAAGAACGTGAACGTGGTTTAACGGACCATGAAAATCAATATATGCCTGGATTTTTTGAAGTTAATCTTAAACCAAATGAAGAAAAACGTGTAGATATTATTTTTACTGTTGAAGAAGATATTAATATTGATATTAATAAATCATATAAAGAGGCTCGTGAAAGAGGAGATAAGCTAGTTAAGAAAGCTGGGTATAAAGATCCTTTTGTAAATGCACTTGTTAAAGCTAGTGATGCTTTTATTGTAGATAGGAATTCTACTAATGGAAAGACAATTATTGCAGGGTATCCTTGGTTTACTGACTGGGGTAGAGATACATTAATTGCACTTACTGGTCTTACAATTTCTACAAAGAGGTATAATGATGCAAAGAGCATATTGAATACTTTTATGAGATATATTAAAGATGGACTACTTCCTAATGTTTTTCCTGATTTTGGAGAAAAACCTGGGTATAATACTGTAGATGCTTCTTTATGGTTCTTTGAAGCAGTATATAACTATTATAAAGCTACAAAAGACGATAAGTTCTTAAAAGTAGTTTATCCTAAATTAGAAGAAATTTTTAATAGATATAGAATGACCAAAGAAGAAATTGAAAAGATAGATACTGAAATTGTATATAGTTGTGAAGATAACTTAATTTATCAAGGAAATGAGCATACCCAACTTACTTGGATGGATGCAAAAGTTGGAGATTTTGTTGTTACTCCTCGTTTTGGTAAAGCAGTTGAGATAAATGCTTTATGGTATAATGCAGTAATGATCATGGCTGATTTATCTAGTAAAGTAAAAAAAGAAGACAAATATTCAAGTTTAGCTAGAAAAATAAAGAAAAGTTTTGTTACTACTTTTTGGTATGAAAAAGGGCAATATTTATATGATGTTGTAAATGAGAATGGAACAGACACAAGTATTAGGCCGAATCAAATTTTTGCTATTGCATTAAATTTTCCTGTTATTACAGATAGCAAAGCTAAAAAGATTTTTATGAATGTTGCAGAGAACTTATATACACCTGTGGGTCTTAGAAGTCTTGTACCGACTGATGATAAATATAGATCGGTTTATTTAGGCGATATTTGGAATAGAGATACAGCTTATCATCAAGGAATTGTTTGGACTTGGCCACTTGGAGCTTTTATAACTGCTGGAAAAAGATTAAAAATCAAAGATAAGAGATTTACAACTAAACAGATTATAGAGAATATAAAATATACGTTAAAAGAAGAAACTTTAGGACAAATTAATGAGATTTTTGACGCAGAACCACCATTTACTCCTAGAGGATGTTATGCTCAGGCTTGGAGTGTAGGAGAAATTTTAAGAGCAATTACAGAATAAAGGCGAGAGTATATTTTATAAAAAAAGATTTAAAAAAGAATACCCCGCCGGAAGCAGATCGGCGAGGTATTCTTTTTGAGGGGAACCATTGCAAGGATCTCGCTGGAGGTAAAAAGGAGGACGTCAATGTGCGCGAGAGAGTTGGCTAATCTCTTCTCCGCCGGGTAAACCGGCTCCCTATACGTTGCGATCAGTGCTGCTAACACCTACAGAAGTGAGGATCGGAATGAATTTCGTGCGTAGAAAGGAGAAATGGGGGTACTCAGTGTGCAGAAACCAGATAAGGGGATTATAGGGGGGAGTTCTTCGATGGAACGGTCGAAGTACGAGCTCGGACTACGCCGCGCTGTTATAGTTCCGGAGGAAGCCGGTTCACCCGGCGAAGAAGAGGAAGAAGAGATTGGTTCCGTTATTTATTTTTGATTTCACGTCCGCTGGGGGATTAGGGGGGCAGATCATACTGCAATCCTTACTAGGGCCGCTAAACGACGCCCCCGTTTTCCCCAACATATGCCAATGGATGGACTACCAACCAAACGACCACGTTACCATACAAAAGGTAACATAAAACTGAAAAAACAACTTTATCGCTATATTATCACAGAATGAAAAAATTGTCAACATAAAATTGACGAAAATATAAAAATTTTATATAATACTTGAAAATGATATAAAGGAGTAATTAAATGATAATCTTTGGAATTGATCCAGGCTTTGCTATTACAGGGTATGGAGTTATTGAAAAAATAGGTAATAAATATAAGGTTTTAGAGTATGGGGCTATCACTACTGAAGCCAAACTTGACTTTAATACTAGATTGAGTATAATATATAAGGAAATAAATGAGAAGTTTGAGGAATTCAAGCCAGATTGTGTTGCTATGGAAGAGTTGTTCTTTTGTAAAAACATTACTACTGGTATAAATGTAGCTCAAGCAAGGGGGGTAATGTTACTTGCTATTACTCAACTTGGGAAGCCTTTTTTTGAATATACTCCACTTCAAGTAAAACAAGCTATTACTGGCTTTGGAAAAGCAGATAAAAAACAAATGCAAAAAATGGTTCAGGTTTTATTGAATCTTGATTCTATTCCTAAACCTGACGATGCTGCCGATGCATTGGCTATTGCACTTTGTTGTGGAAATACCGAAAGAAATATAGGGAGGTAAATTAATGGGAAGATTATTTGGTACAGATGGTGTAAGAGGAATTGCTAATCAAGAACTTACTGCTGAACTTGCATATAAAATAGGAAGAGCGGGAGCATATGTTTTAGCTGGAGAGTTAAAACATAAACCTGTTATTATAATTGGAAAAGATACTAGACTTTCTGGATATATGTTAGAAGATGCATTAGCTGCTGGAATTTGTTCAGTTGGAGCTGATGTTGTTAAGGCTGGGGTTATACCAACCCCGGGTATAGCGTATCTTACTAGATTATATAATTGCGATGCTGGTGTTGTAATTTCTGCTTCTCATAATTCGTTTGAGTTTAACGGTATAAAGTTCTTTAATAATCAAGGCTATAAGTTACCTGATTCTATCGAAGAAGAGATAGAAGCTATAATTTTAGGCGAAGTAGAGGAGCCTGAACGAGTTACCCACGAAAAAATAGGTAAGTGTATAGTTAAAGGAAATTGTGCTGAAGATTATTCTAATTATTTATTATCTTTAGGAAAGAATTTATCTGGAATGAAAATTGCTTTAGATTGTGCAAATGGAGCTTCGTATAAAATAGCTCCTAAAGTTTTTGCGGATTTAGGCGCTGAAGTTGTTACTATTGGAGTTGAACCTAATGGAATTAATATAAACAAAGATTGTGGTTCTACTCATATAGATAATTTAAAAACTTTTGTAAAAGACCAAAAAGCAGATATTGGTTTAGCTTTTGATGGCGATGCAGATAGATTACTTGCGGTTGATGAGAACGGTGAATTTGTTGATGGCGATAAAATTCTTATGATTTGTGGATTAGAATTAAAGAAAAACGGAAAGTTAAAGAATAATGCTATTGTTGGAACTGTTATGAGTAATTTGGGCTTTGATTTAGCTGGTCGTGAATATGATATAGATATAGTTAGAACAAAAGTAGGAGATAGATACGTTCTTGAAGAAATGTTAAATAAGGGCTATATTATTGGTGGAGAGCAATCTGGTCACGTTATTTTCTTAGAGCATAATACTACTGGAGATGGTATTCTTACCGCAATTAATTTATTGAATGTTATGAAATCTACAGGTAAAAAATTATCTGAGCTTAGCAAATGCATGAAATCATATCCTCAAGTAGTTGTTAATGCTAAGGTTACTAACGAAAGAAAAACTACATATAAAGATGATCCTATTATTGCCGATGCAATTAATGAATTAAATAAAATTTTTGAAGGTAATGGTAGAGTTTTAATAAGACCATCTGGTACAGAACCTTTGGTTAGGGTTATGATTGAAGGCGATGATCAAAAGTTTATTGAAGCTAAAGCGCATGAAATTGCGAAGTTGATAGAGGGATAATTATTTAACTTGAAAGGGGTGATGCTATGATTGCATTATCTTTTTAGCGCCGGGACCTATATATGGTTGACGAGGTGAAGGTTTATCGAAAGATTCGGCGGATGCCTTCCGGTCCTTTTTAGGGTCGTAAATGTTTTTACAAAGCACTCTGGTGACAGAGAGACAAAATAAAACATAATTAATATTTAGAAGGAGAGTTTATATGTGTGGAATAGTTGGATATATAGGTAAGAAAGAAGCCTCTCCTATACTAATAGATGGACTTAAAAAATTAGAATATAGAGGCTATGATTCAGCAGGGATTGCTATTTTATCTGAGGGTAAGATTAATGTTATTAAAACAAAAGGAAGACTTGCTGATTTAGAAGAAAGATTTAAAGGAAAAATTCCTAAAGGCAATATTGGAATTGGTCATACAAGGTGGGCAACTCATGGAGCACCTAGTGATGAAAATTCTCATCCTCATATGAGTATGTCTGAAAATATCGCAGTTGTTCATAATGGTATTATCGAAAATTACATGGAATTAAAAAAAGATTTAGAAAAGAAGGGCTATAAATTTAGATCTGAAACAGATACAGAAGTTTTAGCTCATCTTGCTGAAATGTATTATGATGGTAATTTAGTAGATACCTTAATAAAGGTTATTAAAGATGTAAGAGGTTCATTTGCAATTGGTTTGATATGTAAAGATAATCCTAACGAGCTTGTTGCAGTAAGAAAAGATAGTCCGCTTATAGTTGGTTTAGGGGAAAATGAAAACTTTATTGCATCAGATATTCCAGCAATATTGGAACATACGAGAAAAATTTATTTGTTAAATGATTTAGAATTTGTACATTTAACAAGCGATAAAGTAGAATTGTTTACAATTGATAAAAAGCCAATTAATAAAAATATTTTTAATGTTGAGTGGGATGTAGATGCTGCTGAAAAAGGCGGGTTTGACCACTTTATGTTAAAAGAAATGTACGAACAACCTAAAGTTATTAATAATACTATTACTCCTAGAATAAAAAATGGGTTAATAGAATTTGATGATATAAACTTTACGGCTGATGATTTAAAAAATATAAGTCGTGCGTTTATTGTAGCTTGTGGTAGTGCTTATCATGCTGGAATGGTAGGAAAGTACTTAATTGAGAATTTAGCTAGAATTCCAGTAGAAGTAGATATTGCTTCTGAGTTTAGGTATAGAAATCCTATTATAGACGATAAAACTTTAGTTATTATAGTAAGTCAATCTGGAGAAACAGCTGATACATTGGCAGCTTTAAGAGACGCAAAGAAAAAAGGTGCTAGAGTTTTAGCAGTTGTAAATGTTGTTGGAAGTTCTATAGCAAGAGAAGCAGATGATGTTTTGTATACTTGGGCTGGCCCAGAAATTGCGGTTGCTTCTACAAAGGGCTATACAACTCAACTTATGGCTATGTATATGATTGCATTGAAATTTGGAGTATTAAGTGGAAATTTATCTGAAAAAGATGCAAAACATTTAATAAATGAACTTTTAACAGTACCTGAAAAATTAGAAGTATTACTTGGAAAAATAGATTCTATTAAAGAATTAGCCAAGAAATATCATAATAGAAGAGATGTATTTTATATAGGTAGAGGGCTTGACCATATGGTTGCATTAGAAGGTTCTCTTAAATTAAAAGAAATTTCTTATATTCATTCTGAAGCTTATGCTGCTGGAGAGCTAAAACATGGTACGATTGCTTTAATAGAAGAGGGTACGGTAGTTGTTGCTCTTGCAACACAAAATTCTTTATTTGAAAAAACTTTAAGCAATATTAAAGAGGTTAAAGCTCGTGGTGGTACGGTTATTGCATTGGCTCAAGAAGGAAATGATAGTGTAAAAGAGATTGCTGATGAAGTAATAGTATTGCCTAAAATTGATGATAGGTTGTCATCTGTTTTAGCAGTTGTTCCTTTACAGTTATTTGCATATTATTGCGCAATAGATAAGGGGTGCGATGTTGATAAGCCGAGAAACCTTGCAAAGTCTGTTACAGTCGAATAGAAGAGATTGACAGAAATATATAATATGATATAATAATGCTATAGAGCGAGAGCTCAAAAAATGTTTTAGGCATACTAAAAGAAAAAAGCGAGGGTGTGAGCCTCGCTTTTTCTCTTGGAAAACTTTAGTAGCAAATATCTATAAATAGTATGTATAAAAGTATAACCAAGAATATAATTTTAACTATTTTAGGCATACTTTTACCTCCTCTCTGTAAATATTTGGTAGCTACCATGATGCGAATATATCATGTCTTAAGTGCGAACTTTGTCGAAAGACATTATGAAATAAAAAATTTTTTTATCCATTGACAAAAATATTTATTACTAGATATTAACTTGACCAGAAGTGGATAAAATGATAAAATACATTAGATTAAATTTAACTAAGAAAGGGTAGAATTATATTGTTCTTTGATAAATTAAAAGAATCTTTTTCAAATGGAATTAATAATGTGTTTTCAGCTTTTACTAAGGTAGATGAAGATTTTTTAGAGGAACTTTTAGATGTCCTTATAATGTCTGATGTAGGCATGATTACATCTGAATTTATTATTGATGAGTTAAGAAATAGTATTAAAAAGAAAAGAATTGAAGATCCTGATGGCGTAAAAGAAGAATTAAAAAATATTCTTACAAATCTTCTTACTTTTGAAAATATAAATATAGAAAAAAATACGGTTATTATGGTAGTTGGGGTTAATGGAGTAGGAAAAACAACTACTATTGGTAAATTGGCTTATTATTTTTCTAATAAAAAATATAATGTTACTGTTTGTGCAGCAGATACTTTTAGAGCTGCCGCAGTTGAGCAACTTGAACTTTGGGCGAGTCGCTCGAATGTTCAACTTATTAAAAAGGATGAGGGAGCAGATCCTGCGTCTGTTATTTTTGATGCTACCGTTTTTGCTAAAGAGCATAATACAGACATTTTAATTTGTGATACTGCTGGAAGGCTTCATAATAAAAAGAATTTGATGGAAGAGCTTTCGAAGATGAATAGAGTAGTAGATAGAGAAATTGGTAGTTTCAATAAAGAAGTTTTACTTGTTCTAGATGCTACTACTGGTCAAAATGGTATTAATCAAGCAAAAGCCTTTGCAGAAGCTACTGGGGTTACTGGAATTGTTGTTACTAAACTTGATGGAACTGCTAAAGGTGGCATGATTTTTTCAATTACAAAGGAACTTAATATCCCAGTTAAGTTTATTGGGACTGGTGAAGGTATGGAAGACTTAGAAGTGTTTGATGCTAGAAAGTTTGTAGAGAGTATTCTTTAATGTAAAATTTTCTGAAGGGAATGTGATAAATTTATGAAAATTTTAGATTGGCTTGATAGAGGAGATAAAACTAAATTACGTAAATATTTCGTGTATGTAGGAATAGCATTTTTAGTTATAGTTGCATTAGGGTCAATTTTTCAGATAAATACTGAGCTTTTAGAGATTAATGAAATAGGGGAGCAATATGCTAGTGTTTATTGGACAAACATAATTGTAAAGTATGTAACAATGCTTGGAGCTTTTATATTAATATATATTTTTGCATATTTTACGAACAAAGTAATTGCTAAAAATTTGCTTAAATTTTTCAAAGAGGAAAATGTTGAGCCGGTTAAATTACCTAATAAATCACTTTCTTTTTTGATTGCGTTAATTGCTAGTTTTTTTGTTAAAGATTTTTTATCGCAGAATTTGCTTATTTACATAAACTCAGCTAGTTTTGAGATTAATGATCCTATTTTCTTTAAGGATATAGGGTATTATATGTTCCAAAGACCTTTTTTAATGGATGTTTGCACTTTCATTAAAGGCTTAATTCTATCTGTAATAGTTTATACAATAGGATACTATGTTTTAATTTTTGGTGCATGTTTTAACGGTATTCTTTTGGAATCTTTAAAGAAAAACAATGTTGTTGAGCATAATTTAATAAATGTTGCATTATTCTTTTTAATTTGTGCTTTAACTAATAAATTTACAATGGAGGAATCTTTGTTTTCTTCCTTTGGTAATAACTTAGTAGGCGCAGGATTTACAGATATAAATATAAAGATGTTAGCATACCAAGTTTCTACATGGCTTGCTGTAATAGTGGTTGTTGTTGCATATATTTTACTTGAAAGAAATAAAATAAAAAAAGCTATTATTACAATGGCGATTTTCCCAGCTTTTTGGATAGTTATATATGTTGCAATTTGGTTTACTCAAATTTTCTATGTTACACCAAATGAATTTTCAAAAGAATCTAAATATATTGAGTATAATTTAGCAAGTACCAAACAAGCATATAACCTTAATACTGAAGAATTTAAATTTATGCCAGGTGATATTGATTCAGCTACTTTTGATACAAATTCAGATATTATAGGTAATTTAATAATTGCAGATGAAGACTCTACTTTAAAAGCATTAAATCAAAATCAGGCAATCAGAGGATATTATAAGTTTAATGATATAGATGTTGAGCAATATGATATAGATGGTTTGTCTAAGACTCTTTATTTAAGTACTCGTGAAGTTGATACAAAGGATATGAATTATATTAATAAAACTTTCCAATATACCCACGGTTTAGGCATTGTAATGAGCCCAGTTAATTCTGTAGATAGTAATGGAGAACCTGTATTTGTACTAAATGAATTAAAACCAGACCAAAACTATAATGGAATAAAAATTACAGAGCCTCGAGTTTATTTTGGAGAGGATACAGATAATAACGTAATAGTTAATGGAGTTGGAATAGATGAAATTGACTATCCGGAAGAAGATAAAGGTGCTGAATTTAGATATACTGGAACAGCTGGTATTAAGTTAAATTGGTGGAATAAATTGCTTATGTCTGCTAAAAATGCTGATTTACAGATGCTTATTTCAGGATATGTAAATTCTTCAAGTAAGCTTTTAACCAATAGAAATATTATAGATAGAGTAGAAAAAGTAGCTCCATTCATTAGATTCGATGAAAATGCATATATGGTAATTAACGATGAAGGAAGACTTTTCTGGGTAATTGATGGATATACTTTATCTACACAATATCCATATGCTGAGTATTTCCAAATTGAAGGTAAGTTAGAAGGAACTATTGAAAAGTATAATTATATTAGAAACTCTGTAAAAGCAGTTGTTGATGCATACAATGGAGATGTTACTTTATATATAACTGATAGGAGAGATCCTATAATTATGGCATACAATAGAGCTTATCCTAATTTATTTGCAGATTTAGACAATGAACCAATACCAGCTGATATTGCTAAACATTTACGTTATCCAAGTCTATTATTCAAGATCCAAGCTGAAAAGTTTGCGAGATACCACGTAAATGATGTAAGTACTTTCTATAAAGGCGAAGATTCTTGGACTATTGCAACTCATAATACAGGAAATAGAGTTGTTAATATAGAGCCATATTATTCATATATAAAGTTACCTAATAGTAATTCTAAAGAGCTTGTGCTTATGTTGCCATATACTATTTATGGTAGAAGTAGTATATCTGCATTACTTGCAATTAGAGCAAGTGGAGAACTTATACTTTATAGTTTCCCTAAGGAATCTAACGTACTTGGAACAATTCAATTAGATAATAAGATAAATCAAGATGCTCAAACTGCTAAAGATTTGAATCTTGGGGCTGGTACTAAAGTTACAAGAAAAGTTAGAGTATTGCCGGTTGGAAATTCATTATTGTATGTTGAACCTATATATATTGAAGCTGTTAACGAAGATGCAGTACCTCAACTTAATAAAGTCGCAGTGGCAAGTGGAAATAATTTAGCAATAGGCAATAACTTAAATGAGGCATTAAAACAGCTGTTAAATAAAGAAAACGGAACAATTATAATTGATACTGATGAAGAGGATGAAGTTACTTTATTAGAT
>JAEEXS010000123.1 GCA_016287855.1 Clostridia bacterium | reverse complement strand
AGAGCATTAAATCACCTTTCTCCAAATTTTTAATGTAAAAGGTTATCTTGTTATTACTATCTGACTCTTTTGCATAAATTGTAATTCCAATTAAACCTACTGCCAAAAGGGCAGCTAAAGTAAGTGAAAAAAATTTAATTTTCATGATATCCTCCATTATTCTCCAAAGTAACAAGAATTATTATAACAAAATAATAAAAAAATTTAGCAATTTTGGAAAAAAGCAAAAAAATTTTGTTGAATAGTAAATGTAGCGGAAAGAAATTTATCGTTATAAAAAAGATATATTTACTTTAAAGTAAAAAAAACAAAAATATGAAGACGTAATGAAAGGAGATTAAAAATGGGAATTATTGAAAAGATGAAAGGAATAATTTTAAGAAGTAAGAATGAAGGAAATACAGGTTTAAAAAATGAAGGAGAAACACTTAGTAATCTATGCGAAAATAGTATAAAGGAGCTAAATGCCTATAGAGATTTACCAGAGGCAAGAAGTAAGATTAATAATCTGATTGAAGAATATAATTTTATGAAAGAACAATGTAAGAACAATCTTATTAGTAATGAGGCAATATCTAATAGAATGGTTACATTAGATTCAAAAAAAGAAACTGTTTTACAAGAGGCTAAGAATAACGTTGCTAATTTTGTAAAAGAATATTTAGTAGAAAACGGTGATAAAACTAATGTTATAAAGGATTTTGTAAAATATTATGGACCTAAGCTTTCTACACTGCAAGCATGTATAGAAGAAGATACTAGACTACCAAAAGAACGAAAAACTGAAATTATAAATAATGAATGTGAATTATTATTTCAGAGCTATTTAAATGGTAGTAGAGTGGAAAATAAGAATAAGGTAATAGAAACAAAAAATGATTTCAAAAGCTATGTACAAGGTAAAATAAAGAAAGAAATTGTAGAAATGAATGAAGAAAAATTTGAAAAGAGTTATGAAAGATATAAAAGATTAGAAATGAATGATAAAAAATTAGAAATGAAGGAAAATGTTTTAAATAATTCGTTTGATGATAGTTATAATAAAAACGATGATGTAGCTGAAGAAATAATTCCAACAAGAAACGATAGTCTTGATGTAAAGAATATTCGAAGACTTTCTGTTTCCAGCATATAAATAGTAGTTTTGAAATCCAAAAACTATAGAAAAGTTAATTATACACCTATTGATTTTTTCCAGAGTATTGTCTATGTTATTCGATAGATAAACAATTTGTCAGGAGATTAAAATGGAGCTAAAACAAGGAAGACCAGAAAATATCCAGGGGCGATTGCCAAGAGAAGTACGTGTATATGATTTTTTAGATGAGATAAAGGTGGAATATAGCCAGATAGATCACGAGGCTGCCACTACAATGGAGGCTTGTGCGGCAGTTGATAGGATGCTTGGCACATTGATGTGTAAGAACCTGTTTCTTTGTAACAGGCAAAAGACCAGCTTTTACCTGCTTTTAATGCCAGGGGATAAGAAGTTCAAAACAAAAGAACTGTCAAAGCAGATAAATTCGGCTAGACTTTCATTTGCAGATGCTGAGGATATGCTTAAGTATCTTGATATTGAACCAGGAGCGGTCAGCGTCATGGGCCTGATGAATGACAAAGAAAAGGTAGTGCAATTGCTAATAGATGAGGATGTTATAAACGGCGAATTTATTGGGTGTCATCCTTGTGTGTGCACATCAAGCCTCAAAATAAGGACAAAAGAAATATTGGAAAAATTCTTGCCAGCAGTTGGCCATGAATATGAAGTGGTTAAGCTTTTGGGTGAAGATTAATTTTTTAAAAACAAGGGGTCGCGAAGTTGCGGCCCCTTAAAATTTAAGGATTTCTTCTACATATGTTATAATTAGCAAGTTAATAGAATTAGCAACGAAAGGAGAATGATGATATGAAGAGAAAGTCTATTATTATTGCCTGTGTAGTTGGTGCAATGCTGATGTCAGGCTGTGGTTCAGAATCTGCGGTGGAAAGTAATTCTTCTGAGTCACAAACAGAGGTAGAGGCAGTTGATTCAACAGAGCAAGCACAAGCAGCAGAAGGTGAGACATCCAGTGAAACACAAGATATTGCAGCAGAGGCGGCAACCGTTGATATGAAAGATTTTGCTAATGATGTTACAGAAGAATATGGTGGAAGTCTTGAGCAGAGCCTTGCAAGTGCGCTAAATACAAATGCTGAAGTAAAAGAAGACGATTTTGAAAGCACCTATTCTTTATGCAATGGAGCAATCGAAATTTATGGTAGTGCCAATGGAAGTGGATTTTTTGTGGTACAGAATCAGAAGGTAGACAATTTTTCAGTTTATGGTGTTTCGGTGGGAATGCCAGCAGATGAGGCAGTAAAGGCGCTTGAAACTCAGGGATTTAAAGAAGAAAGCGGCGATACAACTTACTACGCAATTAACGCCGACGATTTTTATATTTCAATGGAAAATGACGGAGGTACTGTAACTAAAGTCCAGTACGTGAAAGTTATAGATTGAGGAAAAGATAGCAACAGATGAAATACAGCCACATTACACCAGCAACATTTATATCGCGCCCTAACCGGTTTATAGCCCAGGTTGAAATAGAGGGAAAAGAGGTAACTGTACATGTGAAAAACACCGGTAGGTGTAGGGAGCTATTGGTTCCTGGACGAAGGGTTTATCTTGAAAAAGCCTCTAATCCAGAGCGAAAGACACCATATGATTTGGTGTCAGTAGAAGCGCCAATAGGCCTTGTCAACATTGACTCTCAGGCGCCAAATGCTGTGGTGAAGGAGTGGCTGTTGGCACAGGATTACGACGTAGTCATCCCTGAGTACAAGTATGGCGATTCCAGAATCGATTTTTACATGGAAAAGGGTGATGACAAGTACCTTCTTGAAGTAAAGGGGTGCACTCTAATAAAGGACGGCATCGGTTATTTTCCAGATGCACCAACAGAAAGAGGAGTCAAACATATAAGAGAACTAATAAAGGCCACCCACCAGGGTTACAAGGCAATGCTTGCTTTTGTCATCCAGATGGATGGCGTTTTTGAGGTACGACCAAATATAGAAACTCACCCGGAGTTTGGAGTGGCGATAGAGGATGCGCAAGATGCAGGGGTAGAAATTTTAAATTTAACCTGTCATGTAACCCCTGAAGAATTGCGGATAATTTAGAGTTTTAATTAAAAATAATATTTCTTAAAAAATAGTAATGAAATAGGTCTATACAGGGCCTCGTCCATGAAGTAAAATGAGTCCTAGCGAGAAAATACTGGTAAATGTAAAAGGATGAGAAATGAAAAAATATGAGCAAAAATCTGCACCAATCTGCGAGGCTTTAGAGCGTTTCAAAAGACGAAGAGTGG
>JAEEXS010000122.1 GCA_016287855.1 Clostridia bacterium | reverse complement strand
AGCAGGAGTTAGATACTTTTCGAGAAGTGGCAACAAAAAATTATTAGCCGAAGCGATTGCAAAGCAATTTTTGATTTAAGTGGAGGGGTAATATGGATAAGTTTAAGGAAATTAGACCAATTGTATTAGGAATTGCAAAGAAAGACAATAAAATATTAGTAAGTGAAGGGTATGATAAAGTAAAGAATCAAGTGTTTTATAGATGCCTAGGTGGAGGAATAGAGTTTTTAGAGAAAAGCGAAGATGCCCTAAAAAGGGAATACAAAGAAGAATTAGGAATAGATATTGAAGTTGAAGATTTTTGTGGAATAGCTGAAAATATATTTACATACGAAGGCAAGAATGCACACGAAATAATTTTGTTTTACAATATAAAAATAAAAGAGAGTGATTTTAAAGAAAGATATCATATAGTAGATGATAATAGCGAATCGGATGCTTATTGGGTAGATATTAATGAGTTTAAAAAGCACAATAAGATTTTATATCCTGAGCAAATATTTAAATTTTTATAATTCCCAATTTAAATGAGAAACTATATTTTGAAAGGGGATATATATGGAACTTTGGGACTTATATGACGAAAATAAAGAAATAACAGGAAAGACCTGTATTAGAGGTAATCCAATTCCAGACGGCTACTATCACCTAGTTGTACATGTATGGATAAAAAACAACAAAGGCGAATACCTAATTTCTCAACGTTCAGAAACTAGACCCATCCATCCACTAATGTGGGAATGTGTAGGCGGCTCTGTAATAAAAGGAGAAACTAGTCTAGAAGGTGCAATTAGAGAAACAAAAGAAGAAGTAGGAGTTGACTTAGATATCTTAAATGGAAAGTTAGTTTTTACTAGAATAAGAAAAATTGTTAATGACAAAAAGTATAATGATATCATGGACGCATGGCTATTTGAATATAATGGAGATGTAGACTTAAAAAATGCAACTACTGATGAAGTAAAAGATGTAAAATGGATGAAAAAAGAAGAGATAAAGGAGCTTTATTCATCTGGAAAATTAGTTCAAACTTTAAGTTATTTTTTTGATGAAATTGATATATAAATTTGTTGAAAAAGTTATTTTTTTATGATACAAATATTGTATACAGTTTAAATTTTACGAAAGGGGGATAACAATGGGATTATTTTCTAAGAAAACTTGTTGTTTTTGCGGCAAAGAAGCTGGGTTGTTATCAAGAAAAAAATTACATGATAAGAACTACATTTGTAAAGATTGTGAAAAAAATTGTAGTGCTTACATAGAGGCTTCAAATTTCGATAAAGAATTCCTACAAAACCATATCGAGTATATGAAGAAACAGAATAGTCTTTACGAAAAAGAAGTAGCACCACTAGATAATAGTCAAAAAGAAAGATATGTTAGTGGTTGGAATGGTATAAATTTTATCGATTCTATTGGAATGTTTGAAGTACTTTCTCCAAAGTACGATAAAAAGAATGCCAAAGAATTATTTAGATATGATCAAGTACAGGATTTTGAATATTACACAGTAGCAAATTCTTCACAAGATGGCAAAAAGTATTCAGAAGCTGGTATAGAGATAAAGTTCAGGTGCCCTATTGATGAAAATGGTTGGAAGAATAACGATAGTGAGGGTGGAAGACAACATCCGTATGTTTCAAAAATTAGAATTCCTTTTGAAAAGAATACAGATGATGCTACTTGTGGAAGTCTTGCCAAAGCTCATATGAATAAATTGTTTGGAAGAGCAAGCGAGAGTGTTGCTGGAAGTATCAAAGAAAGCTTTACTGGTACAGGTACTCAACAAGCGCAAGCTAAAGCTGGTATTGAGTCTTTAAAATCTTTGGGTAACTTAGCAAAGGCTGCTATCCAAAACGATTCTGAAGGAATGGAAAATGCCAAGAGTGAACTTAAAAATGCTGCAACAGATATGATGAATGCTACATTCAATTATGGAGCTAAATATACTCAAATTGCAGATGATGCTGAAAAGAGAGCATGGGAAAATAATTAAAAATGGGGGAATTAAATATGAAGAAAATTATTAGTTTTGCATTGGTTATGGTATTAACAGTTGGTTGTTTATTCGCATTTACTGGTTGCGGAGAAAAGAAACCAACAGGAACAAAACTTTCACTTTTAAGAGATACATATCTAGGAAATGATGCGAAAGTATCTGTTGATTTCTATTATCCAGAAAATGCTGGTATTGAAGTTACAGATGAAACTGAGTATAGAAAAGTTTTAAAAGATCAAGAGGAAAATTACAAAATAGAGATGTGGGTAAGTGAAGATTCTACATATATGAACAATAAAGAATCAGACAAAGAATGGTATGAAGAGGATTATAAAGAATTTAAATTAGGTAAATATGATGCTTATAGATGTGATAGTTCTAGAAGTATAACAGTTAAGGCATTATTAGAAGAAATTTCTGAAACTACTTTAAGATATATAACTATAGAAATTGACCCAATTTCACAAGCCGGAAATGATGATAGTGGTGTGAACTTCTTTGATAATAATGAAGAAGTTAAGTCAATTGTAAATTCTTTAACATATAATGGAGTTATTGATGCTGAAGGAAATCCTGTTGAAGAATAAAAAAAGTAAATTTAGTAAAAATATGATATAATGACTAGCATACAGATAATATTTGTGCTCTAGCTAGTCCTATTAGGATGAAAGGGGATTTTAAAATAATGAAGAAGTTATTAAGATCTATGTTTTTAGGGTTAATATTATGTGTTGGTGTTTTTGCACTAACAGCTTGTGGTGGTGAAAAGGAACCAGAGTCTATTCTTGGAGTTTGGAAAGATGATAGTGGAAATTTTATTTACACATTTAATGAAGATGGAACAGGTGAGTATAATGTGTATCAAAATCCAATGATTTTCACTTATACAACAGAAGGAAAAAAATTGTCTATATTATATAATGGAAATACAGAACCTTTTAAAACAGAATTTAGCATTAAAGGTGATACATTAAATGTAAAAGATTCAAGTGGTAATGATACATTGTATAAAAAACAATAGGATATTAAAAAAATCATAGAGGTGAGCCAAGATGGAGAATGAGGCTAATACCATAAAAGAAAAAAATAAAATGTTATTGGAGCTAGAGGTAGTTATAGGGGTACTTGCAACGATAATACTTTTAGTATTAGTTTTTATTGCTTCTTTTCTTGAGATGGAAGAAGGTATTAGAATTTTCCTTATAATACTCGGCTGGGTGTTATTTATACCAGGAATACATTATTGCATAAAAATAGAGCAAGTTGCTGGCTTTTATGAATGTGAGAAATGCCATCATAAATACGTACCTACGTATAAAAGTGTAATATTGGCTATACACATGGGAAGAACAAGGTATATGAAATGTCCAGAATGCGGTGAAA
>JAEEXS010000121.1 GCA_016287855.1 Clostridia bacterium | reverse complement strand
TGGAATATAGGCATCAAATAAATCATAATACTCTAGATAACTTCCGATGCTTCCATCTTCTTTTAAATACGACTCGCAAGCTGTATCTACCTGTAATACTTTATACTCACCTATCTGCCTAACCCACAATCTACTATATTCGCTATCTGTATCCGCTATAACATCTTTATTTACGGCATAAAATAAAGTTTCTCCATAAGATACATTTGCTATAACTATAATTCCAATTATTAATATAATCGTGATATTCTCCTTATGCTTTTCAAGTAATAATAAAGATAAAAATAGTAACAATATTGAACAAGCTAAAATAATTGCTTTAACTCCCATTAATGGAATCAATACAAAACCTGTAAAAAAAGTCCCAAAAATGCTACCCAATGTAGAAATTGCAGACAATCTGCCAGCAATCCTACCAACATTATCTTCTTTTACTTGCATAAGTTTTATGGCATATGGTGAAACCATTGCCAATAATATACTTGGCACAGAAAAGACAAATACTGCTGAAATTATTGCGACTGCTATCAATGGTAAACTCATATGAACTAGTAAGTTTATAAATTCGGTTTCAAATATAGGAATAATACTAATAATAAATGCGGAAAAAGCGATTATCGCAGCCAATAACTTAAAATCACTTCTTTTATCTGCTATTTTCCCGCCTAAATAATATCCCAAACTCATACTAATTAATATTATACCTATAATGCTTGTCCAAATAAGATTAGAACTTCCGACATATGGCGATAGAATCCTTGCTGCAATCAATTCTAATGCCATAACAATAGCCCCACAAACAAATACTGTTATATAAATATAAAACTTTTTTAGCATATTCTCCTCCTATTAATCTGCATAAAGAAGTCCATCAAAAGCATCCCAAGCATGAGCATTATCTAAATCAGGTAATTCACTATACCCATTTACCTTAAACCAACCTTTACTTCCGTCTTCAGCCTCTAAATAGCAGAATTGCTTATTATCTGTTTGAGTTATTGTTACTTTTTGAGGTTTAATTGTAGTAGTTTCTTTACTATTCATATCCTTATAAACTGGCAAATCTACCTTTAATGTAACTGGCCATGGTCTTGGATAATAAATATGATCTGTATTTCTCACAATCTCATTATTCTTAAGTGACCATGTCTCAGGAGCAAACCAAGTTTGTAAAATATTTAATCTTACATCAGCATATATATTTCCTTTTCCATCAAATGAATTATGATAAGAAACAAACGCAGGTAATCCACCTAATTTAACCAAACCATTTTTATATGTAAAGATATGTGCAGAAGGGTCATCACTTGGGCCTTCAGACTTTAATACTATTTCTTTTTGATTATCGCTCTTATCTAAATCAACTATAATATAACTATATTCATCAGGATTATCTTCATAAACTAAAGTTTCTATATCTTTCTTATAGCTAATATCATTAATCTTAAAATCATCTAATGAATAAAATACCTTTTCATTCTTGCCATCGCCATCTAAATCAACTTCAACCGTATTTCCAAGCCTTACTTCTTTAGCAATAAAATTTTCATTTCTTGAAACTCTTGCATCGCCTTTTAAGTAAGTCATATTTTCGCCATTAATTTCAATTACATATTCCTCAATAACTTCTTTATTGTCGTATTTATATTTTTTATATGTAATCGTACCATCTCCATTTCCTTTACCTTCCCATGAGGTTTCATAAACATACCTTACACCATGTTCTACTTTTTCCTCTGTTCCAATCCAATAAGGATACTCGTGGTATAAATCTATTAATTCATTACCTACCTCTGCATTTGTATCTGGCAATTTAAAGTCTACTTGGTCTTTAACTTCCGCATTTCTTCCAATTTCTTTTAAATAAGCTTTTGCATATTCAAACTCTTGAGCTAAGCATGCTTTATAATCTGCATCACTTAATTTCGTTACTTTGTCTTGCAAATCACTTGGGAATATACGTTTTATAGATTCCATATAACCCGAGCCATCTTCAGGCATTTCAAAGTCCATCAATATATAATCTTCATCTTCCTTTTCAAAAGTCATTTTTGCTGGAATTACACCTGTTCCAGAAATTTTAGTAAACACACCATTTTGAAATCCATATTCACCATAAGTCGTTAAGGCATATACTACTGTAGTTTCATCAGTTGTAACTGTATTTAGTACTGTATGACCTTCGCCTTCTGCTTCTCCATCCGCATAGTTATAATAATTTTCATCAAGTATAGCTTTAGATATTGCCTTTTCAAGAGGCGTTCCTGCAATTTCTGCTGGCATAACACGTGTTAGTGTTGGCTCCTCTTTATCACCGCCACAACCAACTAAAATACCTAGTAAAACAAAATAAATAGTGCCTAAAAATAGTATTTTTTTCATAAAATAGCCTCCTTATTTATTAATGTATAAACAATAGAAATATTGAAATAGCCATAAGAATGTATAAAATCACCTTCGTAGTTGTATATGTGTGGCATTTCTTTATTTGACCATCAACTTCCATTGAATATATTTCCATATACGGAACTGTGCTTCTCCTATACCAGCCTTTTACTTTTATAGTTTTATCAAAATATTCTGGGGATTTAAACAAAGCAAATATTTTATTAATAATATGTAATGGTTGGTTATAATCTAAAAATATAATTCCAGTATCATCTTGAATAACAAAATCTTCGTTAAAAATACAGCCTGGATTTCCTCTTCCTATAATCTTACCTTCTAAAATAGTAGGAATACTAGTTACATTTGAAACTTTTACTTCACTCAACAAATCTGCAACTTTTCTTTCAGTATAGTCTTTATTTTTATGTGTTCGATTTAATTTTACAAATAATGAAAGTGTAAGTAAAATTCCACCTATACCAGCCCAAAAATAAACCTGCTCAAAATTTAATAATGCTATAATAGCAAACGCAATAAAAATTATAAAAGGTGCCAATAATATAGCGACTTCTATTAAGAAATCATCCACATAAGATTCTGGTTTTCTTTCATTAAACTCAATATATGGAGCCTGACCAAATTCTTCACATCTAGCCGAAATTGCAAGTAATCTCTTTGAAATAAGCGGATGAGTAGAATTAATTTCATGCCATTTTGCCCAAACATTCCACTTTTCCCATTTCATTGCATTTACAATACTCTCTTTAGAAAGACCTCCATCGTTATATGCACTTATTGCCATACCTTTAGATATTTTTGCATTATTAATTCCAAGTGTATTACTAGTTCTAGCAACATTACTTTCCTTCTCTCTATCTCCAATAGCAAGTCCAAAGCCTATTTTTACTAAAGCACTAGCTAATCCTGACGGATTTCTTGTTTCTTCTATAGAGAAACTATCTGCATAATATTATCTAGTTATTGAAAGCCATAACATAATGT
>JAEEXS010000020.1 GCA_016287855.1 Clostridia bacterium | reverse complement strand
ACATCACTCACTTCATATAACTGTTTAATTAGTGAATTCTTGTTTATACCCGCTCCCGCATCGACAATAATAATATCAAAATACTTTTTTGCTTCTTGTATAATATTCATAACATATTTGTCATTTTTCTTTATATAATCTAATGTATCTATTTGTGTAGAATTTACTACTCTTAAATGCTTATTTACTTCCTCTGTATGTAACATAAAAATTTCTTGGGTTAGTTCTTGAGTTTTTACCATAGAAATTAAATCATCTATACCATTTGGATTAGTTTGTTCAGCAATATATGCAATTTCTTTAAATAAGAAATTAGTATCTAAAATTAATATTTTTTTATCGAGTAACGTAGAGAGCTTATATGCAAGGTTAAATGTAAAACAAGTGATTCCTTGTCCATGTTTTATACTACCAACTGAAATTAACTTTGCGTCTCTTTTCTCACTCATTTCATTTCTTCCTTTCGTAAATTAAAATTGAGGCATACTAGCATTAACCATAAATGTCTCTGCTTGTGAACCTTCTTTATAGTATTTTTCAGGATTTCCTACAAATAAAGTTCCTTGTCTTTTTGCCACTTCAACTTTATTTATTTCTTCGTATGTTAAATTGAAGCAAAGATATCCAGGTACAACCTCTAAGCCTTGATATTTTCTGCTATTTCCTGATTCATCTCTTATATCAGCAACTGTTTTACCAGCTAAAACAATGTCTATTACTTTATTAGCCGGAAGTTTTTGATATTCATCAATAGTTCTATCGTCATCGCTATACACTACGCAAATATCCAAAACATCTCCTAATTCAACATTATAACCATTAGTGTTTTGAGAATCAAACGGAATAGCATACAATCTAGTATCATCTCCCGTCATATTTTCACGTAATGATAGTTTTTTATTTAATAACATTTCACCTTTATATATTTTTTCTGTTGCAACCTTGCCAATTGCCCACAAATCAGTAGGGACGCCTTGGCCTTCTTTACTATCAACCTGCTCTGCGTTTGTATCTTGTTCACGTAGTCTATAAATCAAACTATCCGCCCTTAATATATTTTGAACTTGTACACGTTCAACGTTCTTATCAGTAATAGTTTCTCCAGGTGCAATATCCTCCCTAGCCACTACTCTGTAAACCATTTCTTGCGTATTTCTTCTCATTGCCTGTAACATCGAATTATAAACTGATACTATAATGGCAATTATCACCAAAAAAATAATTGATGTTATTATTACATGTTTGATTCTTGAAATTTTCACATTAATCTCCTACCTTTCTCCTAAAGACATATCGGTTTCGATTAGCCGTTTATTAATAGATTAATAAGATAATTTTAAAAAACTTATAATGCTCTTTGACATAATTAGTAGCATGCCGCAAATCAATATTTGTGAAACCAAGCTATTACCTTCATCGTGCAAATTACAAACTATTAAAATAATCTCAAAAAAAATTTGTAAAAAAATTAATATACTAAAATTTTTACACCATGTAAAAAAAATCTTTTCTGTACTTTTGAATCCTCCAAATATAAAAAATATAGGTGAGAATAATATCAAAAACTTTATAAAAACATATCTGCCACCCAAACAAATAGCTAAGAAAAAAGAAGAAAAATATGTAAATAACGATATTAAAGCATTTATTGTATAAATTTTGTTCTTGTTTTCTTCCTCTTCTAAATCTTCTATATCCTCTTCTAGATTATTTCCCTCAAAATACTCTCTTAAAAACGAAAATGATGCTTTTTCTTCCCCAACAGATTCTTTAATATAATCCGTTATATTTTCCACAAAATACACTCCCGTATAGGAAATAAAAAATGCTGAATTGGCTAAAATTCCAAAAATAATTAACCTAATAAAAAATTTCCATGGCATATCTACTCTCTTAGATAAAAAATACGCAAATAAGCTTTTAAATCCATAAAACAACAATATACTCCATATAACAACACTGCATAAATTCATAATTGAAGAAGCTAATTTTTGAGTTTTATCAATAAAGTTTCCACTTGATCCTATCCCCAAGGTCTTGCAAGTTAAAAATAATAAAGAATTTATAACTTCATAAAAATTATCTGGAACAACTTTTGAAAATAAATCAGAAGCCGAATTCCATAATTCTTTTAAAACCATTACTGCTTCTCCAACTGCGATTATTTTATCCATTTTTAACCTCCAAAAAGGCGAAAGATTTTACTCTTTCGCCTTTATCAATTTATTTTTTTGCAACAAAAGTCGTAATTGCTTTTAAAATTAAATCTATACCAACTACCATACCATACGAAACAAAGCATGAGCGTATAAGACGTCTTCCCGTAATCATTCTTTCGGTATCGCCAAAACTAAACTTTTTAATAAGCACGCCTGTAATAACACCTATCGCTGCTGCAGGTGTAGCAATAGCCACCAACCATGCTTGAATCTTAGTAAGTGCAGTACTTAAATTACTCATTATAGTAGGGTATGTAGCAGTCGCTGCAAAAGAAACTGTCATAATCAAAACACAAAACACGGGAATTATAACAGTAACTTTTTTCCTCAAAATATCACCTCCATATTCAAATTTTATTACATCGATGTATTTATATGTAATTTATACCATTTTTTTACAATTGTCTATAGCTTTTAATAATTTTTCTATTATATTTTTAGCAAACCTCTTTATATTTTATGTAAAAACAAGTATACTAATAGTGAAATTTGTTTTTTAATAAAGGGGGATTATAGATATGGAAAAAATAACTCAAGACATGACGATTGGAGAAATATTAGAACTTCGCGGTGAAGAAGTTGCACCTGTTCTTTTAGATATGGGAATGCATTGTTTAGGTTGTCCTTCTTCTCAAATGGAAACATTACAAGAAGCTTGTGAAGTTCACGGTGTTGATGTTAACGAAATCTTAGAAAAAATAAATGCGTAAGACAAATCTTACGCATTTATTTTAACACCTCTAAAACTTCTTTTGGCACCCACTTTGTAATATCTTTTCCGTAATTATATAGTTCCATAACAACTGAAGAACTTATATGAGCAGTCTCTCCTGCTCTAAAATAAATTGTTTCTACTCCAGCAATTTTGCTATTAACAACAGCTAAATTTTCCTCATACTCATAATCAGTTCCGTTTCTTAAACCTCTTATTAAAAATTTAGCATTTTTTTCTTTTGCTAGATCTACAGTTAATCCTTCTAAAACAACGACTTCTGCATTCGCTAATTTATTACTTTTAATAATTTTCTCAATTGCATTTTTCATAACATCTTTATCTATCTTGCGACTTTTTTCGCTATTTACTGCAATTGCAACGTAAACTTTATCAAACAACTCACACGCCTGAGTTAATACATGCAAATGTCCATTAGTAAATGGATCAAATGAACCTGCATATATAGCATTCATAAATAATCACTATCCTCTCGTTTATTCATTAATCAATAATAATAACTCACTTATAATCTTCTCCTCAGGGACTTTCTTTACAATCTCTCCCTTTTTGAAAAGTAAACCGCAACCATCTCCACAAGCTACGCCATAATCAGCTTCACTTGCTTCTCCAGGACCGTTTACCGCACATCCCATAACAGCGACTTTAATATCCCTATCAATATCCTGTACTGCTCGTTCTACTTTTTCAGCAATAGGCAACATATTAACTCTTGTACGACCACAAGTTGGACAAGATATAAAATGAACACCATGTTTTCTTAAGCCCAAATCTTTTAATATTTGCCAACCAACTTTTACTTCTTCAACCGGATTCGCAGTAAGAGAAACTCTTAATGTATCTCCTATTCCCTCATTTAGTAAAATACCTATTCCTATTGCATTTTTTATAGTACCTCCTATTAACGTACCTGCTTCTGTAACGCCAACGTGCAAAGGATAGTTACATTTTTCAGACAGTAGTCTATATGCTTCAATAGTTCCAGGCACATTAGAAACTTTTAAAGAAACTACCATATTATCAAAATCCAAATCCTCTAAAAGTTTTACGTGACCATACGCGCTCTCTACTAGGCCTTCAACTGTAACTTTTCCATACTTTTCAAGTACATCTTTTGCTAATGATCCACCATTTACCCCAACACGAATAGGAATATCATATTCTTTAGCTGTCTCAAAAACCGCTTTTACCCTACTAATATCTCCAATATTTCCTGGATTTATTCTTATTTTATCTGCTCCACTTTTTATTGCCTCTATTGCCAATCTATAATCAAAATGAATATCTGCAACAAGTGGAATATTTATATTCTTTTTTATTTCTTTAATAGCAGCCGCTGCCTCATTATCTAAAACTGCAACACGAATAATTTCGCAACCAGCTTCTTCTAACTCTTTTATTTGATTAACTGTTGCCTTAACATCACGCGTATCAGTATTGCACATTGATTGAACTAGTATCGGTTCATCTCCGCCAATAAATTTATTTCCAATACGAACTTTTTTAGTATTTTTTCTCATAAAAAGACTCCTTTCGTCAAACATATTTTATACGAAAGGTATTGTCTAGTCAATCAAAATACAACTAAATTATAATAACCTTATAAAAATACGGCCCCTTTATAAAGGAACCGTATTTTTAAATCATATCAGCCGCATCATTCATAACTCTGCTTGCTCTTTTAATCGCCTTTTTACTTGGCTTCCAAACATTTCTTTGAACCCAATCAGAGTTCATCATACCGGCAAGTCCAAGTGTAGCTCCAACTAAACCACCAATTAGTAAGCCACGTGTAAAATTAGTCATTGCACTCACCTCTACATATTATTATCTACAAAATGCAAATAATAATACATAGAAAAATTTATGCTAAACTTCCAAATAGTTCGTCAAATTTAGCTTCAAGTTGCTTTTGAATATCAACATCATCAAGATTGTTTTCTATACTAGGTTCTCCACCTGGGATATGTGAATTATCTGCTGGACCAGTTTTTAAACCATACGGATAAACTATCCTATACTCTCCTCTATGATTTAGACTTGGGTCAGTATGATTTAGCTTGAACTTACCAATTTCTGCACTCTTTGGATGCATACTTATATCATATTTTTTAGCCTTAATCGGACGCAAGCCTTTAACCATAACTATACTTGTATCAAGTGGTAATCTCTTTAATTCGTCAATTGTCATAAGACTTCTTCCCATAGATTGATCCGAAATACTCTTAGAGTCAGGAGATTGTGCTAAAACTATTCCTCCCATTTTTCCACTTACAGATACTTGTTTTTTATTAATAGTAGTTTCACCTAAAGTCTTAGAAATATACTCACAAGTAGCGGTTGCCTGGCTTCCTAAGAATAAGTGGGTATCACAGTTTGCCATTATATTTTCATAGATATCTTTGTATAAATCTTTTAATTGGTCTATACTCTGTAGAACAATACTAATATTAATATTTCTACTTCTACTCGTACTAAGTTTTTGGTTAAAATCAGGTATTTGTCCAACGTTTGCAAACTCATCTAATAAGAAAAATACTGGAATATCTAAAGTACATTTTCCATCTGGTCTTATCGCTGAATTTTCATCTGCTTTATAATATAATCTTTGTAAAACTTGACCAAAGAAAATTGTCGAAATAAAGTTAAATGCACTATGGCTATCTGGCGTAATAACAAAAGTTGCCATTTTTTTAGACCCCATAGCATCAATATCTATTGAGCTTGTACCAGTGATCGAAGAAATTTCAGGGGTATCAAAAACATTAAGTCTAGTAGCAAGTCCAACTAAAACTCCCGCCCTTGTTTTATCTACTGCGAGTCTAAATGTTTCATAACTCTTTCTTGCCATATGTTCAAAAGGAAGACGCATAAATACGTCGTCCATCCATTCAAAATTTTCACCAGCTCTTACCATTGCAAGACAGCTTGCAAAAGATTGTTCTTCTTTAGGGCATTCACTAAGTAGATAATAAATACATGAGTTAAGTAAAGCACGTTCAGCCTGAGGCCAAAATGGGTCTTCGTTAGTAGACCCTTTACTTGTACCTTTTATTAACGCATCACTTATAATATCTACATCTAAACTTCCACCAATATGCCAAAGTGGATTATATGAATCACTGCATTCAGGATTAACAAGGTTTATACATCTTACTTCATAACCATTTTGTTGTAAAAAACCAGCTGCCGTATCAAAGTTTTCACCTTTAGGGTCTGTTACAACGTATGAGCCCAACATTTGCATCATATTAGGCATAATATAACCTCTAGATTTTCTTGAACCTGCACCACCGATTATTAAAACATTTTTATTAATAAATTTATTATCTGTAGTTAAGTAATTATCTTTTGCTAAAATAATTCCAGTAGTTCTATTTAATATTTCATACTGATCACCATCTGCCCAACCACTTGAGCCATGCTCAACGCCTTCATATTCGCCTTTTAATATGATTTGAGTTACTTCATATACAATAGCTACAACCAATCCAACTATTAACAATATTTTCCATATTATAAAAAAGTTTTTATTAAATATTGCCCTTATCTCTTCCTCCATAGAAAGGAAGTTAAAATTAATACTTCCACCTTTTAATAGTCCACCCATCTGCGACGATAATGCAGCTAGTAACCACGAAAATAAAAGTGAAAGTACTAAGATTGTTGTTATATAAAATATATATCTCTTTTTTCTGTTTCTTAAAATTCCACCTAACATCTGGACATCTCCTCTTTAGTAAAAATATAATTATTAAACCTAACGGTCCATACCCTGACCATCTTCTCTACGTATAATCTTCCCATATTTTTCTTCTAGTTCACGTCTTCTATCTTCCTCGCCTATCTCTTTAGCCTCTTCTTTATATATTCCACTATTAGGATTTTCTCTATAATCTCTTTCTATTCTTGCTCTAGCAATCTCACTATTCTCAGCTATACCACGTCCAAGATCTGCTTCATTTTCAATACTTAAATTATCTTTAAACGAAGTATATGTAAGTTCTGCTTCTTTATCTGGATCTTCTATAATTCTATTAGCAATTAAAATCTTTTCCACAGCTCTAGGATCACTGTAATCATTAATAGCTAAAAGTTGATCAACTACATATTGAGGTAAATCTCTATCAACTGTTACCTTACGGCTTGGCTCATCTTTTGAGAATATCTGAGCTCCATTTGGAGTCGCAATTATAATAACTCTTGAATTTTCATTTTGTATATATGCTCCGCTACCTTTTAATAATTGCATAACTTCTTCAACTGATTGAGCTTGAGATAATCTTTCATGAATTTCATCTGCATGTATTTTAGTAATTAATCCACCATCAGCTTTAAATTCAAGTTCACCTTGTTCATTTGGGGAAAGACATGTTGCTCCAACATAAAGTTTAATATCTTTATCCATATAAATTCCTCCTATAACAATACATTTGCTAAATCTTCAATATTTTCTCCCTTTGTATCTTCATTTTTTAATGTGACCATTACATTCATCTCTAGTGCAATATAATTTTTATAAGGTATCAGTTTATATGTACCTTTCAAATTTCCAAATACATCTGGTGCTGAAATACTAGGTATAACTTGTTCTCCTGTCTCAACATCTAGTAAAATAATCTGTCTTTTAGGGTTATATGTAAATGTATAATTTCTAGCTTCAACTTCAGATTCTCCATAACTCATATATTCGAGTTGGATAGTTTCATCTTCAGAAACAAACTGATTGTTTTCAACATGTCCATATCCTATAACACATCTGTTTTTAGCTAAAGTTGCAATTATAACATTTACATCTTCATCCTCTCCAGAATAAGGAATAGAAAATGTTTTTTGAACTCTTCCCCCAGAAATATTTTCAGTCCACTCAAGTTTTTCTAGTGTACAAAGAGGGAGATTCTTCCACTGTTCAAATTTTGTCATTTTGATAGCAAACGCAACCACATTTACCCCAATTGGTTGCATTACATTAAATTCTAATCCCTCCAAGAAATTCATTGGATTTCCTCCTTTGTACTATAACATAGTTATATTTTAGCACAAGTTTACATAAAAGTCAAGACTCTCTTATCTCTTTTGCATGTAATAATGCCGTTTCAGAAATATTTCCTCCGCTAATTATGCGTGCTATTTCATAAACAGTTTCCTCTTCATTTAATCTCTTCACAGAAGTAACCGTTTTGTTATCAATATTACTCTTACTAATATAATAATTTTGTTCTCCGCGAGCAGCAATTGATGGTAGATGAGTTACACAAATAATTTGTTTATTTTTTGCTATCTCCCTCATCTTATCTCCAACTGCGAATCCTGCTTCACCGCTAATTCCAGTATCTATCTCATCAAAAATCATTACTGGAATTATATCGGCATTCATAAGAATATTCTTTAATGCCAACATAATTCGAGAAATTTCTCCACCTGATGCTATTTTATAAAGTGGTTTTACGTCTTCTCCAATATTAGAAGAAAATAAAATCTCTACCTCATCACTTCCATTAATCAAAAACTTACCTACATTAGTAATATTTATCTTAAATCTCGATTTAGGCATTTCTAAATCATTTAAAACGTTTGCTAATTTCGATTCTAACTCATGAGCAACAACTTTTCTCTTTTCAGAAATTTTTTCGCTACTTACCCTTAATTTTTCCTCTATAACTTTTAAATCAGAATTTAGTTTATTAATCAGTTCTTCAGAATTTAACAGTTCATTGTACTCTTTTTTCATACTCTCATACGATTTTAAAATCTCGTCTATTGAATTCCCATACTTCTTTTTCAATTTAGATATTAAATCTAACCTTTCATCAATATTATCAAGTTCTTCTTCATCAACATAAATATTTTCCTTTTCATTAGCTAAAGAATGTGAAATATCCTCTATTTGGTAATATGCCTCATCTAAATTCTTTGAAATCTCGGCAAAATTCTCCTTTATATCAACTACTTCTCCTAATTTATTTCTTACTTTCTCAAGGCAATTTAATACTCCATTTTCTGTAGATAATACATCATATCCATAAGAAATATTTTGAGCCAATTTTTCAGCATTTGCTAATACTTTTCTTTGTTTAATAAGTTCTTCCTCTTCACCAGTCTTTAAATTTGCACTTTCAATTTCGTCAATTTGAAATTTCAAGAATTCCATACTTCTAAGACGTTTTTCAGGCTCCCCACCCAAACGCTCTATATCTTCCAAAATCCTTTTTCTTTCATAATACAAATTCAAATATTCTTCTTTTATTTTAGAAAGTTCCTGACCTGCAAAATTATCTATAACTTCAATATGCTTCTTTTCATCTAAAAGTGACTGATTATCATGCTGACCATGAATATCTATTAAAACTTTACCGAGCTCTTTAAGTTCATTAACTGTAACGAGTCGACCATTAATTTTAGCAATACTTCTACCATTACTAAATAACTCTCTAGAAATAACCAATTCATCCTCTTCATAGCCCATATCACTTAAAATCTTTTTTAATTTTTCATCTTCAACATAAAATAAAGCCTCAACAAAGGCTTTTTCTTCTCCATTTCTTATAATGTCCTTACTTGCTTTACCTCCGCAAATCATTGATATAGCCCCAATAATAAGAGTTTTCCCAGCACCAGTTTCGCCAGTAAGTATATTTAAGCCTTTATCAAAGTCTATTTCTACATCTTCTATTATCCCTAAATTACAAATATGAATATGTGCTAACATTGGCTTTCCTCCTACCTACTATATATTAAACTTCTCTCTAACTGTATTAAAAAAGCAATTTTCTGAAATCTTTATTAATTTAGTATAATTCATAGAGCGACTTATAACAATCTCTTTTATATTCTCACTTTCAATTGTCTCTTGACCATCTGCCGCTATTAAGAATCCATCAACTTTAGATTTTATTTTTACTTCTGTATTTGCATCAATAATTATAGGTCTTTGATGGAGTGAATGAGCACAAATAGGTGTGATAATTAAAACATCTAATTTAGGATCGACAATAGGTCCTCCTGCCGACATTGAATATGCAGTAGAGCCAGTTGGTGTAGAAATTATAAGTCCATCTGCATTATAATTATCAACAAACTTTCCATTAAAATAAAGCTCTAGTTCAAGTAATTTAGGAATTACTCCCCTACTTACTACAATATCATTTAAGGCATATAAAGTTTTATCATGAACTGTAGTTTCAATAAAAAATCTTTTTTCTACACTATAATTTCCAGATAAAATTTGTTCTAATGCATCTTTAAAATTATTTTTATCAATTTCTGCTAAAAAACCTAAATTACCCAAATTAATTCCAACAACCTCACAAGACGGAAAATTTCTAGCCGTAGCTAGAAAAGTTCCATCTCCCCCTAAAGAAATAACAAAATCATACTTCTTTCCAATAGTAGCGACCTCACAATTAGCCCCCATACCCTCTATTGTAGAAATAATTTCTTTAGTAATATTAAAATTAGCGTCTTTTTCTAAATTAACAAAAATACCAATATTTTTCATGCTTCCCCCAAAATTAATAGAATAACTCTCCCATAGATTGTTCTCCGTGAATTCTCTTAATTGCTTCTGCGAAAATAGGTGCAACCGTAAGTACCTTTATCTTATCTATTTGTTTTTCAGGAGATAGCGGAATTGTATTAGTTATTACAAACTCCTTTATAGACGAATTTTTTATTCTTTCTATTGCTGGACCAGATAAAACACCATGAGTACATGCAGCATAAATTTCTTTAACATCATATTCCTCTAAAACATTAACTGCATTCATAATAGAACTTCCTCTATCTACTTCATCATCAAAGATAACACAAGTTTTACCTTTAACATCTCCAACTATATTTTCAATCAATGTTTCTTGTGAATTTCCTAATCTTCTTTTATCTAACATAGCAATAGGAGCATTAAGTCTCTTTGCATATTTATATGCCTTTTTAGAGCTACCCGCATCAGTTGCAACAACAACTAAATCTTCAATATTCTTTTCTTTAAAGTAGTTTGAAAGTAAATCTGCAAAAACTAATTGATCAGCAGGGATATCGAAGAAACCTAAAATTTGAGTGGCATGTAAATCAGAAGTAAGTACCCTATTAGCACCTGCCGCATGCAATAAATCAGCAACCAATTTAGAAGTTATCGCAATTCTAGGTTGATCCTTTTTATCTGAACGAGCATACGGATAATATGGAAGCACTGCTGTAATTCTCTTTGCAGAAGCTCTTTTTAATGCATCAATCGTTATAAGTAACTCCATAAAATTCTCATCTACAGGAGGCATAGATGTTTGAACAACAAAAACATCATCTCCTCTTACTGTTTCCAGTATTTTTACAAATCTATTGTCATTATCAAACTTAAACGACTCACTCTTTCCAATTTCAATTCCCAAAGAGTCGCAAATTTCTTTTGTAAATTCTTTAGTTGCGTTACATCCAAAGACTTTTAATTGATCCATCAAACCTACCTCCTATTATTTTATTACCTACTTCGCTAATATACTACTACAACTTCCACTTTTTTTCAATGGTTAAGGACTTAACTATATAAATATTTCCTTAATTCCTCAATATTCTTTCTGTAATCCTCTACTCCCAAATCATACATAGCCTGTAACTTCTCTTTATCTTTCTCAATTCTCTTTATATGTAAATCTTTAGAAGGTCTTAAAACAAAAATCTCATTTTTCCCCTCTAATTCAATAACTTTCTCAAGAATATCATTATAATTCTTGTATCTATTGTTTATTGTATTTATCAAATTAGGATACTTACTATACCCAATTTTCGTCATAAAACTATTAGCCTTTTTCTTCCTATACTCAAGCGGCCTCGTAAGAACTACTATTATTTTATCGCAACCTAATTCTTTACATTTATCTACCGGTATACTATCAGATATACCTCCGTCTAAGTACCTTTTTCCATCCCATTCCACAATTTTAGAAACAAATGGCATAGCAGAAGTAGCTCTTAACAATTCCATATCGCTATACACATTATTAACTTTAAAATACTCAGGCTTTCCCGTTTCTACGTTAGTCACAGTCGCATATAATTCACAGTCGGATTTTTCAAATTCTTCCTCATCAAATATATCCAATTTAAAAGGCACTTCATAAAAAGCAAATTCTTTATTAATTATATTTCCCGTAGTTATCAAAGACTTAAATCCCATATACCTTGGATCTTTAGCATATTCTTTATTATATCGAATAACTCTCCCTTTTTGTTTTGATAAATAATTTACCCCAAAAAGCACACCAGCAGACACGCCAACAATAGTATCTACCTTGATTTCATCTTCTAATAACATATCTATAATTCCAGCGGTATACATCCCCCTCATCGCACCGCCTTCTAATACCATACCTATTTTCATTTTATTAAACCCTTTCTAAGCTATATTACGATGCACGCATAGAGAATACGTATGCCAATACTTCTGCAACTGCTTGATACAATTCTTCTGGAATTGCCTCTCCTATATCAACTGCTGCATATAAAGTTCTTGCTAATGCCTTGTTTTCAACGATTTGTACATTACTCTCCCTTGCTACTTCTTTAATTCTGAGTGCAACGTAATCTTGACCTTTTGCAACCACGATAGGAGCATCATCTTCATTAGGATCGTATTTTATTGCAACCGCAAAATGCGTAGGATTTGTAATAACAACATCTGCTTTTGGCACTTCACGCATCATACGACTCATTGCCATTTGTCTTTGTTTTTGTCTAATTTTACCCTTGATTTGAGGATCTCCTTCTGTTTGTTTATATTCCTCTTTAACTTCTTGCTTGGTCATTTTTAATTGTGTCTTATGTTTCCTCTTTTGAATGATCCAGTCGATAATTGCAAAAACAAAAAGAAACATCCCAAGTCTAATACCTAAATCAACGATAGTTGTCATTATGTATTCCCCAGTAGCAGCTGGAGTCAAATTCATCGTATTAAGTAATGCATGTACATTGTCACTAATAGTCTGGTACGCAACTATACCTACAATGACTACTTTTACTATTGTCTTTAAAAAGAATTCTGCAATTTGTTTTAGTGAAAACATTTGCTTAATTCCCTTTAATGGACTTATATTACTAAACTTAGGTTTTATAGTTTCAGCCGTAAAAAGCAAACCAGATTGCATCATATTAGAAATAACTCCAGCTAACATCATGACACCAAAAATAGGTAGCATTGCTGTAAAAAACATAATAGCTAAATCTGTTCCTAAACTTATAATACCTTTTACCGTAAACAAATCCTCTTTATACATATACACTTCAAATGTAAGATTTATAATCTCTAACATTCCTGTATATAACTTTATACCAAAACTTTTTAAACACACAAAGCCAAATAGCAAAACTATAGCTGAATTAAGTTCGGTACTTTTAGGTACCTGACCTTTATCTCTAGCTTCTTTCTTACGTTTCGCGGTAGGTTCTTCTGTTTTCTCGTCACTATCCGCAAAGAACTGCAACGGAATACGAAGGTATAAATCATCAATTTCATATTCAGTTAATTCCATGATTTCTACCCCCTTTTCCAAATTTTTATTAATATTTTATGATTTATGCCCCATTCATCGCAGTAAAGAATTTAACTATATTTTCTTCCATTAGTGTTGTAAGTCCTTCTGCAATTGGAACTGCATTTGAAATTGTAATTGTGATTATAATTAATCCTAACATTACCTTAATAGGCATACCTAAAACAAACACGTTCATTTCTGGAATTGTTTTAGATAATACCCCTAACACAACGTCCGCAATAAATACAGCAGCAATTATAGGAGCAGATATTCTAAGTGCAATTCCAAACATCTCAGCCATTAAAC
The DNA here is from genome assembly GCA_016287855.1 of Clostridia bacterium. Classification (GTDB taxonomy): domain Bacteria; phylum Bacillota; class Clostridia; order TANB77; family RGIG9151; genus RGIG9151. The sequence continues at coordinate 4,649 of JAEEXS010000020.1, read as the reverse complement.
TACCCAACTCTTGGATAACATCAGAAGAAAACGTAAGTTGCCCAAGCGGAATAACTTTATAACTATAAAATAAAGCTCTAATAATCATATGGTGCCCGTTTATAAGTAAGAAAATCAATATTATATAAGTATAATAAAAATTAGATGTAAGTGGAACTTGAATATTTGTAATAGGATCTAAAACGTTTGCATAACCAAAACCAATTTGGTTATCTATAATTTGGCCAGCAAGATATATTCCGGACATAACGATATAGGTAACGTATCCCATAACAATACCAATTGCGAGCTCTTTTATAACATATATAACGTATAAAACCATACTCTCTTGGTAATCCACAGCCAAATTTTCAGTAGCAGTAATATAAATCAAAGCTAAGAAAAATGCAAAACCCACCTTAAAAAGAGCAGGCATATTTTGTCTTCCGAAAACTGGAGACAATATAAATAACCCGCTCATTCTAATCAATACCAATAATATTGCATCAAAATTCTCAACCGCAACACCAAAATCTATCATAAACTACTCCTTTTATTTTCTATAGAAACAACGTATTCATATTAGAAAATAATTCAGTTATAAATGATGCAAGAACTGTCATCATCCAAGGCCCGAACAAAAGCAAAGCTCCTACAATAGCTAAAACTTTAGGTACAAAGGTAAGTGTTTGTTCTTGAATATGAGTAGTGGCTTGGAATACACTAACAGCCAAACCTACGACAATACTAACTAATAAAACCGGTGCAGCTACCATAATAGCCGTAACCATAGCATTAGTAGCAATCTCCATAACAACACCAGTATCCAACTATAACACCCCCATCATCGCACAAAACCAGTAACAATAGTCTTAATAACCAAGTTCCAGCCATCTACTAATATAAATAGTAACAATTTAAATGGCATTGAAATTAAGCTTGGTGGCAACATCATCATTCCCATAGACATAAGTGTACTTGAAACGATCATATCTATAATTAGGAATGGAATATATATTACAAAGCCCATCTGGAAGGCTATCTTTAACTCACTTATAATAAAAGACGGCACAATAATCGTCAAAGGCAACTCAGATAAATCTTCTGGGACTTCTTTAATTTCCCCTATCTCAACGAATAATGCTAAATCTGACTCCCCACGAAGTTGGCTAAGCATAAAATGCTTGATTGATCCAACCGCATTATCATATGCCTCTTGTTGTTCTATCTCGTTAGCAAGATATGGTTGCAGTGCATTATTATTTATCTCATTAAAAGTAGGTGACATTATAAAAAACGTTAAAAACAGTGCAAGGCCTACCATAACCTGGTTAGGTGGCATTTGGTTAGTACCAAGTGCACTTCTTAGGAAAGATAACACTATAATAATTCTTGCAAACGATGTCATCAAAATAAGAATTGACGGTGCAAGTGTAAGAACGGTAAGAAGCAAAATAACCTGAATAGTAGTAACTGTTTCTTGAGGTTCTGTCGCTTCGTCAATTCCTAAGGTAATTTTAGGAATATTTATAGGTTCTGCGAATGATATAGAAATAAAGACAGTAGACACTATTAAGATAAGTAAAATTACTTTAAATCTCTTTAACATTACCAAAACCTCACTCAATTATTTCTTATTGTTAAACATATCTCTAAGCTTTTTTATATTTTCATTAACTTCATTCTCATTTTTAGGAGCAGATTTATTCTCAGTCTTAAAAAAGTCAAAATACTTAGCAAAACTTTTTTCTTTTTCTGGAGGAGCATTTAATATAGCTGGTTTTATAAGCCCTGGATCAATATTACAAATAAACTCCATGCCTTTAACTGACATATGCATAAGCACATACTGCTCCCCTACTTGAATCAAATAAATTGTTTTGTCAAATCCAAAAGAAAGCGAATCTATTATTTTCATATATTTGCTTTTCATCATTCCATTAGACTTTTTACCAACAAATTTAGTCATAACATAGGCTAAAAACATGACACTACCTACGGCTATTAAAATGGTAAGTAAACTTATAACCTGTGCTCCCATAAAAACCCCCGCTTATACCCTTTTCTCAGGTAAAACAATTTTTGTAATACGAACACCAAAGTTCTGGTCAACAACAACGACTTCGCCTTTGGCTATAATCTTTCCACTAACTAAAATATCAACATTATCTCCAGCCAATCTATCTAGTTCAACAATTGTTCCTTGTGTAAATTGTAAAATATCTTTAATAGGTTTCTTTACTTTTCCAAGTTCAACACTAACTTGAAGTTGTAAATCCATCAATAAATTCATATTTTCTTTTTGGTTGGTAACAAGATCTTCTGTTAACTCTTCAAAATAAATTGGTTGAACCGTAGCTTGAGTCTCTTCTTCAGCTTCCTCTTGAGGCTTATCTGCTTCTTTTGGCTCTGCAGCTTCTTCTTTTGCCACTTCTTTTTCTTCAGCTTTTTCCTCTGGTTTCTCACTAGCCATTTTGTCTTTTAATGATTTAATTAACGTATTAAAAACAGCATATGTTAAATAATAATAAGCAGTAGTATTTACTTCATCATTAACATTTAGAGGAATAGATAATTGAATAACATTTTCCTCAATTCCACTCATCTTAGACTCTTCTTTAGACTCTTGTAAAGTAATTTCCGTTTCTATTTCTTTAGACAACGAAGTAGCCAAAGCAGACGTCATTTGAGAAAATACTTCACCAAAACTATTTAACTCTGTTTCTGTTAACTCTCCTTCTGCTGGTTCAGCCTCAAGTAATATAGCTGCAATCTTTTTTATTGAATCTAAATCAAAAGCAAATGTAGAAAGCCCACTTGGGTACTCTGCGTCAAATAATTTATATGTATCCCCCAACGTTTCTTTTATAAGAGAGGCCTTAGCTATATCTGCTGAAACTTCTCCTAAAGTACAAGGCTTATTAAGAACCTTTTCCATAGCTTGAGCTACAGACTTTAATGGTTCAGCAAAAAGTTCAGTAATCGCGCCTTTGTCGCTTTCAGAAAGCATCTCAACATCTTGATTAAACTCTGTATCACTTTGCAAAAGTTGTTTTAACTCTTCTCCTTCTATCATTCAAATATCCTCCTTTATTCATCTTCCTTACGTATTGTTTCTGTAATTTTAATAGCCATCTTTTTATTTTTAGTTCCTGGTCTAGCTTTATATCGCTTAACACCATCTATAAACACTGATAGCTCAGATTTTATATTAGTATTAAGTGCAATTACATCACCAACTTGCAAATCTCTAATATCAGATAATCTAAGTTTTGTCTCACCTAAAACAACATGAATATCTACTTTTGAAAGCTCTACTTTCTCTTCTATCTTCTTAATTTTTTCAGGTGAATTAGGTTCAACCTCTGTAAATAGCCACGACTTAATATCTATCTTTCCAACTATAGATTTTATTGTCTCGTAAGGAATACAAAACTTCATAAGTCCAGCTTCTTTACCAACTTTTAAGTTTATCTCTATCATAATAATTGTATCATTAAGTCTAGTCATATTAATAAGCTTTGTAGTTGTGAAAAACTTCTCAACAACAGGCACTATATTATACGCTTGACCCCAAGCTTCTTTTAAAGGTGTCATTAAGTTCTTCATAATATTATAAATAATAGCAGCCTCTATTTCAGTAAGGTTTCTTTCTGTTGGTCTTGCGTCAACATTTCCTCCTAATGTTTTATCTATAATCTCAAAAGCAATATTAGTTGGAAACTCCATCAAAATATCACCTTGCAATTCTTGAGCTCTTATAACTCCAATTGCAATAGGGTCTCTTAAAGTCTTTATATAACCCTCATATGGCATCTCTTTTATATTTTCAATTTCAACCACAACTTCACTTCTTAAAAGAGTTTCCAATATAATTGAAGACGTTTTACAAAAATATTCATATATGTTTCTAAAACCAGCAATATGGTTCTTTGCAAATTTACTAGGTTTAGAAAAGTCATACCTTGTAATTGCCATCTTAATTCTCCTTTGTAATTTTTATATACTTCTTATTATACCACAAATTATACTATCATAAATGAAGATATTACAACAGAAACAACCTCTTCTTTATCTTCTTCTGTTACATATATTCCACGAATTGCGTTAAGAAGTGGTTCTTGCATTGCAATTCTAGGACTAATAGTCTCCTTTATATTACCATTTTCATCTGGAACAGCAGGTTTAACTTTTAGATCATCTGCAGTCTTTGTTTCAAACACACTATAAATTGCGGCCTTTATATCTGGCTCCATAGCCTCTGCCTTCTTTAAAGCCTCTTCAGACTTAAATATTATAGTAAAATCTGCTTGTAAATAGGAAGTTTTTGAACCTAATCCAGCAAGTGGAATTTGAACTTTAGATAAAGTAAGCCTCTTTCCTTGAGTTGTATCATATTCTTCAACTTTTTTCTCAACAGTTTCTGTCCCTTCTTCTTCAGGTGCAGGTGCATTATTTAATATAAAAAATATTCCTCCACCAGCAAGTGCTAAACCTAAAACCGCACCAACAACAATAAATATAAGTGCTTTTTTACCCATTCATACTTCCTCCCTTTTCTTTTGCGAAAACGTTATTACACTTTTGTTTAAACTCAATTATCTTATCTACTACTTCAGGAACCGTCTCTCTAACAACAAACTTGTTCCCAGTAATAAGAGATATCGTTG
>JAEEXS010000019.1 GCA_016287855.1 Clostridia bacterium | reverse complement strand
AATATTGCTAGAGAAGATAAAGAAAATAAAGACGTTTATTTTGCATTTTTTAATAATTTTATAAATAACCAACAACTTACAAAATCTCAATTTAATGACTTAAATAAAGTTTTTGGAAATGAGTTTAAAGGAATTTTCCATAAAAATTACAAAAATATAATATCTACATTAAAGCTTGAAACAGATGAAAGATATAAAAATGTTTCTCTTAAAGACCAACAAGCTTATGAAGATCAACTCTTTGCAATTATTTTTCAAATGGCTTTTTGTACTAAAAACATAAATGATGATCAATTAAAAATATTAAATGATTTTTCTACCATATTTGACTTCTCTAATGATAGGAAAAATGAGATAATATCTCATTTTAAAGAAACTCAACCTAAAAAAGTAAATACTGATTTTGATAACGCATTTAATAAAATTTCTTCTGAGGTTACTACTATGTTTCCTGCTCAAGAAAGTTTTATTAAAAGTCTAATTATATCTTTTAAACGTCCTTTTATTTCTAAGCCTACTAAAAGCTACAAAAACTTTACTTCAATACTTACAACTGAGGATGAGTTGGTTTTAGATATAATAAATCAAGTCTCGCTAAAGATGAAGGAAGAAGTATTAATCTTTGGAGATACTTCCTATATAGACTGCTCTCTATTTACTGAGGATAATAGCCATATACAATTTTTAAATGAAATAATAAAAGCATTAAATAATAATTCAGATGTGATTATATTTAAGAATTTTAAGGCGTTATCTAAAGAAAGTATAAAGTTTGTTATTGAGTTTATTGTAAATGGGAAAGCTGCATATAATGGAGGAGCTAATTTCCTTGAAGGTAATAATAAATTCTTTATCCTTATAACCTCTTCTTCTGAAGAATCGTTTATAAATTTAGTTGGCGAAGAATGTTTTAATTCTTTTGACGACTTAATAAAACTGGATGAATTATCCCATGAAAATATTGTAGTTCTTACTCAAAATATAGCTAATAATTTTATTGCAAAAACAAGACAAGAACTTCAATTAAACTTATTTTATGACCCTAAATTAATAGATTTTCTTGTTAATATATACAACAAAAATATTGGTACAAAAAGTATTAGTAATTATATAGAACATAACATTCATAAGCCAATTTTAGAATACAAATTAAAACGTAACCCAGCGCCAGATGCTCAGTTAATTATAACCTTATCTGAAGATAATAAAGTTGCTTTATTCGACAATGGTCAGCTTATTTTGCTTGAGAAATTACTTACAAAGGCAAATAATGCAAATTTAGATAAAGTAAAAGAGGAATTAGATAAAATAATTGGCTTAGAGCCAGTAAAAGATTATGTTTTAAAACTAGAAGATAATGTAACTGCTCAAAAAATGCGTGAAGAATCTGGTCTTAAAAATTCATCCGTTTCTATGAATATGATATTTACAGGTAATCCTGGTACCGGTAAAACTACTATTGCTAGAATAGTTGCTGAATTCTTAAAAGCCCTTGGAGTTATTTCTAAAGGTCAATTAGTAGAAGTTTCTAGAACAGATTTAGTCGGAGAATACCAAGGAGCAACTGCTCAAAAAACAGCTGAAAAGATAAATTCTGCACTAGGTGGAGTTTTGTTTATAGACGAAGCATATGCTTTGTGTAGAGATAGTAATGATACCTTTGGTCTTGAAGCTATTGATACTCTTGTTAAAATGATGGAAGATAATAAAAATAATTTAGTTGTAATCTTAGCTGGATATGCTAAAGAAATGAAAGAATTTTTGAAAAATAATTCAGGATTAAAATCAAGATTTCCTAATATAATAGATTTTCCAGACTATACTCCTCAAGAGATGTATAGAATTGCTTCCGAAATTGCTAAAGCAAATGACTATACTATAGATTCTAGTTGTGTAGAGCCTCTAATTAATTATTTTGAAACTAAAAATGTAAAAGGTAGAAATGATTCTGGTAATGGACGTTTGGCTCGAAATACTGTAGAAAATGCAATTATAAACCAGTCTAATCGTATCTTGAAAGAAAACGATGGAGACCTTCAAACCTTAAAATTAGTAGACTTTGAAATAAAAGAAAAAGAGGAATTTAATTTAGAAGAGAAATTACAAGATATCATAGGGCTTGATGATGTAAAAAATTATATTCGTGCACTTGCTGCTAAAATTCGTGTAAATAAAGAAAGAGAAAAGTTAGGAATTGCAAATAATAATGTTCAAACTCTTCATATGATATTTAAGGGCAACCCTGGTACCGGTAAAACTATGATGGCTAGGACTGTTGCAGATTTGCTTTTTAACTTAAATGTTATTTCTACAAACAATCTAGTTGAAACAGATAGAGCAGGGCTAGTTGCAGGGTACGTTGGTCAAACTGCTCAAAAGACTACTGATAAAGTTTTTGAAGCTATGAACGGAGTATTGTTTATAGACGAAGCCTATACCCTAGCTCAAGGCGGGGAAAATGACTTTGGGCATGAAGCGATTGATACCTTAGTAAAACTTATGGACGATAATAGAGACCGCCTCGTTGTAATTCTTGCAGGTTATAGCGATAATATGCAACAATTCCTAGATGTGAACCCAGGTCTTCAATCAAGGTTCCCTAATATTGTAGAGTTTAAAGATTATGACTTAGATCAACTTATGCAAATTGCCAATTTAGATTTTTCTAAAAACGGGTATGTACTTACGGAAGAAGCTAAAGAAAAACTATCTAATATATTGGATGAAATGAGACAAAATCCTAAGTTTGGAAATGGTAGATATGTTAGAAATGTTTTTGAAAGAGCTACTACAAATCAGGCGATGAGAATAAGTACGTTGGAGGAGCTAAATCAAGAAATTCTTACTACTATATTGCCAGAAGATATCGAGAAAATTTAAAACAAAAAAGCGAGGATAAAACCTCGCTTTTCCTTTACTCAATATTATTCTTGACTTGGTGCACTAACAGGGCAAACATTTGCGCAATTACCGCATTCAATACAAGTATTTTCATCAATAACGTATTGACCTTCTCCTTCTTTAATACAACTTACAGGGCATTGTGCTGCACATGTTCCACAGCTAATGCATTGATCACTAATTCTGTATGCCATAAAAACACACCTCCTTATATTCTTACTTAATTATATTAAATCATTATTCAAGAAAATGCAACAAATTTTTTAAGCTAATTCAACCATTATTTTCCCAGGCTCAACTGCATCGCCCTCTTTTACCAATATATTAGTAACTGTACCCGCCTCAGGTGCAACAATTTCATTTTCCATTTTCATTGCTTCTAAAATAAGTAGTACTTCATGCTTTTCTACTTTCGCGCCAACAGAAGTTTTTATCTTCCATATATTGCCCGGCATAGGCGCAGGTACTTTTATGCTTCCTTCTTTTTTAGCTACTGGTTGCTCTACTTTTTCTTCCTTAGTAGGTGTAGGAGGGGTTACCTCTTTAGTAGCTTGCACTTGTGCTTCTACTTTTTCTCCTTCTTTTACTTCCTCAACTTCAACGTCATAGGTATTCCCATTAACAGTCACCTTTAAAAACTTTTTCATATTAATCACAATCCTTCCGGTAAATTAAAACTTATTATTCAAATTTTCTTGTCGTGAAACTATATTCCAAACAGGAGTATTTGTTTTTCCACGTTTCATTCTATTTACGAAAAAACTACTACCACTATTTTTACTCAAAAATTCATTTACACTAGCAATAATAGCTACTCTTGTTTCTTCATCATTACACTCACTCAAAATATTTATATTATACATTTTCTATCTCCTTAAAAAGAAATACTTTCATGTCTTTTTACTGCTTTAATTTCTCTTTTACTTGAAAACATATCCAATGCACTTATTATTCTTTGTCTTGTTTCAACAGGTGAAATAACTGAATCCACAAAGCCAGAAGCATTTTCTGCCATAGCATTATTTTCAATATATTCTTCTGTTTTTTGTTGTCTAAATTCTACTGGTGAATCTGCTTCTGCAATATCTTCACTATACAAAACATTTACTGCACCTCTCGGATTTACTACAGATATCTTTGCCGTATTCCATGCAATTACTATATCTGCCATAGTTCCCATAGCTAAATTAGCTCCTCCAAACGCCTTCCCAAAAATAACATTAACCTTCGGCGAAGTGCAATCTGCGTACGCAAACAAAAGCTTTGCACTCTTTTTTACCAACCCTTTATTTTCCTCTTCTACCGATACAACAAATCCATCGTTATCTATAAAAGTAACCACAGGTATATTAAAGGAATCACAAAACTTTACGAACTTTGAAGCCTTATCTACGCCATCTATATTTAATTTTCCTTCTAACTCTATAGCATTATTTGCTACTATTCCGGCTACTCTTCCACCAATTCTTCCGAAACCAGTAACAATGTTTTTAGCAAAACCAGAATTAATTTCAAAAAATTTATTTTCATCACAAACAGAATTAATTACATCAAAAACGTCTATATTCTCTTTTAAAAGCTCTTCACAAACTCTATTATTTTCATCTTTTTCTATAATCTCACTATCTGCCAAATTATTATCCGGCAAAAAGCTTAATAATTCTTTAATTTTACTTATACAAGCTTTATCATTTTTGCACATAAAACTACAGCTACCCGTATTTTCAAAATGATTTTTTGCTCCCGCATAGCTTTCTATATCTAATTGTTCCCCAGTTACAGCAGTTACTGCTTGAGCTCCAGAGATAAATAATTTACTTTTATTTTCTATCATAAATACAAAGTCACTAAAACTAACTGCAAATGTTGCAATTCCAGCAGATATACCAGAAACAATAGCAATCTGTGGAATAACACCAGAAGCATTAGATAGTTTAGACAGTACCTTTTGAAGCCCCGCAAATACTTCTACACCCTCGTCAATCTTTGCACCCATAGAATCATAAAATCCTATTAGTGGCACTCCAGTATTTACTGCCATGTCAATTATTTTACAAATCTTTTCGCAATTTTCATAAGTAATGGCCCCTGACATAATGGAAAAATCTTGAGAAAATATGCAAACTGGCCGACTAGAAATGGTCCCATATCCTGCAATAACTCCTTTCCCCTTAAGAGCATCAATTTCAAAAAAACTTTCCGAATCAATTAAATTCAAAATTCTCTTTTTTGCATCTGAAATAACCTCATTATGCATAACAAATACCTCTCTTTTTATAGCTTATGTAATCATCGAACCTCATTATATATTTTTAAGTACATATCGTATGCTGTTTTCACTTTTTCACTGTATTTTTTAGTTTCACTAAATGGTATATCTAATAAATTTTCACCATCACTACTTGTGTCTTCTGTAGAGAGCCATTTAGAAACATTGCTTGGTCCCGCATTATATGCGGCAATCACGTTATCTAAATTACCTTTAAATTTATCTGACAAAAAACTAATATACCATACACCTATCATAATATTTTTTTCTGGTTGAAACAAGTCCTCTGTTGTAAAATTTTCTAAATTAAGTTTTTCTGCAACCCATGTTCCTGTTTCAGGCATAATTTGCATAAGTCCAATAGCGCCCTTTTTTGAAACTGCTTTTTCGTTAAAAAAACTTTCTGTACGGATTACTGCTTGAACTAAGTATTCGTCCACTCCGTATAAATCACAATATTTTTCAACAGTTTCTTTATATACTATTGGATATCTATTTCGATAAAATGTATTCACATCAAAAAGCTTAGTAAAGAAAGCGCCTATCAATACTAAACAAACAAGTATTGATATCATATCAAAAACTCCCTCTAAGCAACCATTTTTCTTTTTGGCCAATTTAATTTTCCTCTCTTATTTAGCTTCTAGCCAACTATTTCCAATGTTAGCATCTACCTTTAAAAGTACGTCCAGTTTTACTGCATTCTCCATACATTCAACAACTATTTTTTTAACTTCTTCTGCCTTATCAGTTGGTGCTTCAATTATAAGTTCATCGTGTACTTGAAGAATTAATTTTGAATCTGTGCCTTTTAATTTTTCGCTGACCATAATCATTGCGATTTTTATAATATCTGCTGCACTACCTTGTATCGGCATATTCATAGCAATACGTTCACCAAAAGAACGTATGTTAAAATTACTTGATTTAATCTCAGGTAAAGCTCTTCTTCTATTAAAAATAGTTTCACAATACCCTTTTTCACGGGCATTTTTAATACTATTATCTTGAAATTCTTTTATTCCACTAAAATGCTCAAAATATGAATTGATATATTCTTCTGCTTCTTTACGAGAAATTTTTAAATCTTGAGATAATGAAAAACTTCCTTGCCCATATACAATTCCAAAGTTTACAGCTTTAGCACGAGAACGAAGAATTGGAGTAACTTCTTCTAAACTTACATGAAAAATCTGACTTGCGGTCGTTGCATGAATATCTTCGTCATTATTAAATGCTTCAAGCATAACTTTATCATGTGCCATATTTGCTAAAACTCTTAACTCAATTTGTGAATAATCTGCATCAATATATACATATCCCTCTTCCGGAATAAACATATCTCGAATTTTTTTGCCTTCTTCTGTTCTTACAGGAATATTTTGAAGATTTGGCTCTGTACTACTAAGCCTACCCGTTGCAGTAATAGTTTGGTTGAAGTTTGAATGTATTCTTCCAGTACTAGGATTTATTACCGTCTCAAAGCCATCAACATAGGTAGATTTTAGTTTCGCAAGTTGCTTATATTCCAAAACTTTTTCTATAATCGGATGATCTTCTCTTAATTTTTCCAAAGTATCTGCATCAGTTGAGTACCCAGAATGAGTTTTCTTAGGTGGATTAAGTTTTAATTTTTCAAATAAAATTTGACCTAGTTGTTTTGGAGAATTTATATTAAAATCTTCCCCAGCTAGTTTTTTTATTTCTTCCGCTAAAAAGTTTATCTTTGTTTGAAGTTCTATTCCATAATTTTTTAATCTTTCTTTATCTACCTTCATGCCTGCAATCTGCATATCTGCAAGCACTTCAATTAGCGGCATCTCTATTTCATTAAATAATTTCTCTTGATTATTTTTCTTAATTTCCTCTAAATAAGAATCTTTTTGCTCCCATATCATTTTAGCTATGGAACACACATATTTATTGTTATCTACTTTACTTTCTGTTTCAAAAAGACTTATTTGATTTTCTTTTTCTTCTTTTAAAGTATTTATATCAAAACCATATTTTTTATCTATAAATTCTTCAATACTTTTTGACACGTTAAGCGCATCAACAATGTATTCTGCAATATTTAAATCAAAGGTTAAATTCTTTAATTTAATACCCATATCCTTTAATTCTATATATAAAGGCTTTGTATATATACCATATTTTTTTGCATCACATTCAAAGACAGCTTTAAATAAAGAATCTTTATCTACTGATTCTAAACAAAAAGTGCCTTTATCTGAATATATTCCTATTTGATATGGTTTTTCATAAGATATATAAAATGCAAATTCGTTTAAAGTATTTAATATTGAAACGTTCGATTTTTCCCCTTCAACTGGCTCAAATTCGATAGTTACACTGCTTGCTCCAGGTACTAAATTTAGTCGTTTTATAAAAGAAGAAAATTCGAGTTCATTAAATATCTCATACAACTTTTCACTGTTTACTTCACGAACTTTATATTCTTCACTAAACTCTAGCGGAATATCTGTATTTATAGTTGCTAGAGTTCTACTTAAAAAAGCTAAATCTTTAAATTCTGTTAATGCTTCTTTTGCTTTGGGTTTAACTATTGCATCATCAATATTTTCATATAAATTTTCTATTGTTTTGAATTTTTGAATAAAACCAAGAGCAGTCTTTTCACCTATTCCTGGCACTCCTGGGATATTATCTGATGTATCTCCCATAAGACCTTTTACATTTATTAAATCAAGAGGCATAACCCCATATTTTTCTTGAATTTTTTCTTCGTCATAAATTTCAGTTTCTGTTTTTCCGCCTTTAGTAACAGGCAATTTTACATTTATTCCATCTTCTATGAGTTGAAAAGAATCTCTATCTCCAGTAAATAATATTACTTCTATTCCTTGCTTTTTGGCTTTTTTAGCGAGTGTTCCTAAAATATCGTCTGCTTCAAACCCTTCCATTTCGATTCGGCTTATATTCATTGCATCTAATACTTCTTTTATTATAGGCATTTGAGTTGCGAGCTCGTCCGGCATTCCTTTTCTTTGAGCTTTATAGCCGTCATACATTTTATGACGAAAGGTAGGAGCTTTTAAGTCAAATGCTACTGTTAAATAATCCGGTTTGTCTTCGTTTAGTATTTTAAATAATATTGTTAAAAATCCATATATTGCGTTAGTTGGTACGCCTTTTTTTGTCGTTAGCATATTACGTCCAGATAATCCGTAGAAGGCTCTGTTCATTATGCTGTTTCCGTCTATAACTACTAATTTTGCCACGATTACTTTTCCTCCTTTTAAAAATTACTTTATCGTATGTCGCGAAATATTTAATAAGATGCCCGTACTCGCCATAAATATAATCATCGATGTACCACCATAACTCATAAATGGAACTGGCATTCCTGTAACTGGAAACCATGATGTAATAATTGCAATATTAAAAAGTAGTTGTACTGCAATAAGCATAGTTATTCCTGTTGCAAGCAAGCCTGAAAACATGTCTGGAGCTTTGGTTGCTATTACAACTCCACGCCAAATAAGGATTAAAAATAGCACTACAACTATTATCATACCAATTAATCCAAGTTCTTCGCCAAGTATTGCTAAAATAAAATCGTTATGAGCATCTGGTAAATATGAGTATTTTTGTTTACTTTGCCCTAAACCAAGTCCAAATATTCCTCCACTTCCTAATGCATATAAAGATTGAACTACCTGCCAACCACTTCCTCTTAAGTCAGCCCACGGGTCTAAGAAGCCTATAATTCTATTTAATCTATATTTTGAAATAATTATTCCTACTGCTCCCAGTGATAATACTGGAACACCTAATATAAAAAAGTGAGATAATTTTGCTCCACCTACAAATAGTATAATTACTGAAATTATTCCAATTAACCCCATCGCACTATAATGTGGTTCTAAAAATAAGAGTCCTTCAATAACTCCAATGCAAGCAATATATACTACTAACCCTTTCCAAAAATGTTTTATTCTTTTCGGATCCATTGCAATTCTAGCAGATAAGAAAAGAATTACTGCAAGCTTTGCTACTTCTGACGGCTGAAGATTAAAAACCTTTAAATTTATCCAACGTTTCGCTCCTCTTACATCTCCACTTCCTATTCCTGGTATTAAAACTAAACCTAATAAAAATATTGCGCCTAAAAATATTAGACCTGAGTAATTTTTATAAAATTTATAATCCAACCTAGACAAAACCCACATTACTGCAATTCCTAAAGCTCCAAAAAATAATTGGCGCAAGAAAAAGTAATATGGATTTTTATAGCTTAACATTCCTAAATGAGAACTTGCACTAAGTACCATAAGAAGCCCTAATCCGAAGATGATTAGAACTACTGTAAATAATGTATAATCAAAAGGTTTTAATTTAGATTTCATTATTTGCTCCTTTCGTTATACTAAAATAAATGCAAGAACTGCAAAAACTATGCTCCATATCCAAAAAGTCCATACAATTTTTTTCTCACTCCATCCACTAAGTTCTAGATGATGATGTAGTGGTGCCATTTTTAATAATCTCTTCCCTTTAGTAAATTTAAAATATACTACTTGTGCAATATCTGAAAGTGCTTCTATTACACAAATACCTGCAACTAATATTAATAGTATTGGGATTTGTAAAATTAAAGATACTGCTCCTATTGCTCCGCCTAATGCTAATGAACCCGTATCACCCATAAAGACTTTTGCAGGGTTCAAATTATATATCAAAAATGCCAAACAAGAACCTGTAACTATTGCCGAAAATAGTGTTGTTGCAGTGTTCCCAAATGCAATAGATATTACAGTCAAAAATGTCATAATTATAATTGTAAGTCCTGTTGCTAGACCATCTAATCCGTCGGTTATATTCATTACATTTGTAGTAGAAATTAAAACAAGTATTGCAAATGGTATAAAGAAATAATAACCTATGTCAAAAAATTGTCTATAAAAAGGTATGTAAGTTTCTGTTCCAATATTAAGCCACTTTAACATATATGCAACAAATAATCCTGATACTACTAAAAGTAAAAACATTTTTTGCCATGCTTTTAATCCTAAAGAACGATTTTTCTTCATTTTTATATAGTCATCAAGGAAACCTACAAGACCATACAATACCGTTACAACTAAAAGACCTATAAAAGTCCATTTATTTGAAGGGCTTTTTATTATAGCTACCATAGTGGAAAAAACAATACCCGCTAGGAATATAAGTCCTCCCATACTAGGAGTTCCTTCTTTTTTTAAATGGCTTTCGGGGCCATCATCTCTTATATGTTGGTTTACATGGAATTTTTTTATAAAATGCAAAATCAATATTCCAAAAACACATGTTATGAAAAATGCTCCTACTAAATATTTAAATTGCGGTGTAACTATAGCTCTAATTATTGCTCTAGTATTCATAAGACTTTCATCCCTTCCAAATTATTTTGATTCTTTTAGCCTTTCATATTGAATTTGAACTTGTTCTCTATCATCAAAATGTATCGTTCTGTCTTTTAGTATTTGATATGGTTCATGCCCCTTTCCGGCGATAACAATTACATCATCTTTTTTAGCAATGGACAACGCTTTATAAATTGCTTCTGATCTATCTGGTATTCTAAAATATTCTTTACCTACATTTTTTAATCCGCCTTCAATTTCGGTAATAATAGCTTCAGGATCTTCTGTTCTAGGGTTATCTGAAGTTACTATTGAAATATCTGCAAGTTTGGCAGAAATCTCGCCCATAATAGGTCGCTTTGTTCTATCTCTATCTCCTCCGCAACCAAAAACACATATAAGTCTTCCTTTTACATACTCCTTCGTCGCAAGTAATATATTTTTTAAGCTATCTGGTGAATGAGCATAATCTACCATAACTGTATAATCAGTTCCTATATTTACAATTTCAGATCTACCAGGAACAACTAGGTTATCAAAGCCTTTTTGAATTTCTTCGTTAGTACAATTAAATTCATAACCAACGCTTAATCCGGCTAATGCGTTATATACTGAGAATTTACCAGGTATTTTTACTACGAATTTAATATTATTTTCATGGAAAGTAACATTTTTAGCAGTTATTTCAAAATCAGTTACTTTTATATCTGCTGGATTATCTATTGCAAAAGATTTTTTGTCGCAAGTAATTTCATCAAAAAGCCTCTTTCCATAAGTATCATCTACATTTACTATCGCTTTTTTACACATAGAGAATAATATCTTTTTCGCTTGATAATAATTTTCAAAATTCTTGTGGTAGTCCATGTGATCTTGGCTTAAATTCGTAAATATACCAATATCAAAATCACTTCCATAAACTCTATCTAAATCAAGTGCATGAGAAGAAACTTCCATAACTACTGCATCTACTTTTTCATTTGCCATAGTATGGAAAAGTCGCTGTAACCCTATTGCATCAGGCGTAGTATTGCTTGATGTCATAAGTTGGGTGTCGCCTATTCTTGCTTCTATAGTACCTATCAATCCTACTTTAAGTCCTTTTTGTTCCAAAATAGATTTTATCATATATGTAGTTGTTGTTTTTCCCTTTGTTCCAGTAACACCTATTAATTTAAATTTATAAGATGGATTTTCAAAGAAGTTACATGCCATTTTAGCAATAGGTTTTCTACCACTTTCTATTCTTACATATTTTTCGTTGTTTTCAAATTTCATTTCTTTTTGAGTTATTGCAACTTTTGCTCCCAATTTCATTGCGTCAGATATATATAAATGGCCATCAAATTTAGTTCCTTCTAAACATATAAACGCTGAATTTTCTTTAATATTTCTAGAGTCTCCGGATATGTCTGTTATTTCTTCGTCAAGGCTAATATTTAAGTCTATAATTTTTACGTCTTTTAATAAGTCTCTTAGTTTCATTTATATCCTTCCTTTCTAATCTACTTCAGTAATTTTAAACTCTACGTTTACGATACTTCCCCGTTCCGCACTAGCTCCGGCTTTAGGAGATTGAGAATAAGCTGTTCCCAAGCCAGTAATATTGACGTTTAGTCCTACATTCTTTAATAAGTTAGTAGCTTCACTTATGGTTTTTCCGTAAACATTAGGAACTGATACCATAACTTTATCTGCTCCTGCTTCAGTATATAAAATTATAGTAGAATTTTCAAGCACTTCAACGTTTGGTTTTGGAATTTGATCTTGAATTATAATTTCTGCACTTTGTTTTCCGTTTACATTAGCTTTAAGTCCTGCTTCTCTTAACTTTGTTTTTGCTTCATCTATCGTTAAACCTCTTACCTCTGGCACGATTACTCCTTTGTTTTCTCCACTTGAATTAGGCTGTATTTGCAAATATCTCATTGTGTCCTCAATTATATTTCTAACAACAGGTGCAGCAATCGCTCCTCCACCATGGCTTGCTCCTTTAGGATCGAATAATGCAACTAGCACAGCAACTTCAGGATTATTTGCTGGTGCAATTCCAACAAAGGATGCAACATACCAAGTACTAGCTCCTATTCCTTGTTCGCCCGTTCCCGTTTTTCCCCCTATATTATATCCTTCGATATATGCATTTCCACCAGTCCCTTTAGAAACTACATATTCCATCATACTTCTTACAGTTTCTGCTGTTTGTTTTGAAATTACTTGTCTTACAGCATTTGGCTCATTTCTACTCAATACATTTCCTTCTGAATCCCTTATTTCCTTTACTATTCTAGGCTCCATCAATTTTCCATCGTTTGCGACCGCAGATATTGCAGTAATTAAGCCTATTGGGGTAATCTGGAATCTTTGGCCAAATGCTGCTGTTGCAAGTTCTGCATCTTTTACATTTTGGATCGTATGGAAAATTCCACTTGCTTCACCAGGTAAATCTATACCCGTCTTTTCAGTAAGTCCAAATGCATCAATATATTTATAAAAAGTTTCTTTTCCTATTTTTAAACCAATTTGAATAAATGCAGGGTTACATGAATTACCCAAACATTCTCTTAAAGTCTGGAGTCCATGCGGTCTATAATATCTCCAGCATTTCATTGTTGCACCGCCAGCAGTATATGAACCTGTACAAGTAAACTTACTATCTAAATTTATCGCACCAGAATCAAGAGCCGTACTTAAAGTAATTACTTTAAAAGTAGAACCCGGCTCATATGTATCTGAAATTGCCATGTTACGCCATGTTTTTTCTCTTAGTTTCTTTTTTTCACTAGAATCCATCGTATCCCATTTTTCTTCTTGTTCTTTATTATATGGTCCAAAAGCATTATTAGGATCAAAATCTGGATTAACCGCCATAGCTAAAACATCGCCTGTACGAGGTTGCATTACAATAGCCACTCCACCCTTTGCACACGCATTATCTATAACCGCTTGTTTCAAATATTTTTCAGCAAAGTATTGAATAGAAGAGTCGATAGTGAGCACCAAATCTCTTCCGTTTTGTGGCGCAAAATATTCTTCAGAACTAAATGGAATATCGTTTCCTTTTCCATCAGTTTCTGAAATAACTCTTCCTGGTATTCCTGTTAAAATATCTTCATATGTTTTTTCTATTCCGTAAAGTCCTTGATTATCTGTTCCTACAAAGCCTAAAACATGAGATAGTAAATTATTATTAGGATAATATCTTTTTGTAGATTCATCTATTTTAACACCTTTGGTTTTTGTTTCAGTTATCCATTCTCTGAGTAAATCTGTTGTTTCTTTATCTATATTTTTAGCAATTGTAACTAAAGCCGAATCGGATGTTACTTTTTCATAAACCTCATCATATGTAAGGCCAAGTAAATCTGCTAATTTTTGAGAAAGTTCAGCTTGGTTTTCGACTTGTGTTGGAGTAACACTAATCGTTTCCATAGCTGCACTTATAGCCAAAACTTTTCCATCAGAAGAATATATTGTTCCTCTTGAAGAATTTATAGTTCTATCTCTTGTTTGTTGCTCATAAGCCATTTCTTGAAGTCTCATTCCATCTACGACTTGAACCCAAGCTAATCTTCCTATAAGAAACATAAAAGCAATAACAATAAGCACAAATAAAAATATTATTCTTTTTCTATTACCTATCTTCATATCTTTTTTGCTCAATATAAACACTTCCCCTTAAAAAAAAGAGAGGTCCTTAAATTTTATTTGGTGGTACAAAAAAATCACACTTAGGACACCCTCTTATTTGAAAAATTCAACTATATTTAATAATATTTCTTTTATTCCTTTTTTATTCTCAGTTACCACTTTATTATCAATTAAATCTTCTTTCTCTACATTTATATATTCAATTTGATAATTTTGAGGCTTTTGAAAGCCAAGATTATTTTTAGCATATTCTTCAATATTACTTAAATTAACCTGTCTTTCGGCAGCCAGTTGCAATTGAGCGTTTATATTATTTATACTTTCCAACTCTTTTTTGAGTTGTATATTTTCCATATTCATATTATTTATCATAGCATATCTTAGTACAATAGTTAAAGCTACAATAAAGATAGATACTCCTAAAGCTACGTTTCCCTTAACGTTCTTTTTAGGAGCGACAATCTTTTTAGGTGGAGATTTTTTCACCTCAGTAATAGGCTTCTTCGGCAGCGCTTTATAATCTTCATAAAAATAATCTTCTTGTTTAAGCGGTGCCATAAATCTCCCTCCTTTCTTAAAAAAGCAAAAACAGGAGAATACAAAAGCTTCTCCTGTTCACTCATCATTAGTAAATATCTGTTTTACTCTTTTGTACACAAAAATTTCTTCTTACGTATAATCGTACTTCTTTTGTGATTTTTTAATTTTCATTTGTAACTTTTTTTAATTTTTCTTTAGTATTTTTTTAATTTTTTTCTTTTGTAAAAGCATAAGTAATAAATTTTATAGGATTTTTATCTTTTGTACTTTAGTAAGTTAAACTCACTTAATCTTTAGTATATATGTTAAAAGGGGGATGCCCTTTAACAGTCATTTGTTCTTTCAGCAACTCTTAGTTTAGCACTATGAGCTCTATTGTTTTCGTCCAATTCAATATCCTTAGATATTATCGGCTTTTTAGTTAAAATATTTACCCTTTTTTTATTATTGCATACACATTTAGGGAAATCCGGAGGACAAGTACAGCCTCGAGCCGCATCATTAAAAGTTTCTTTTACAATTCTATCTTCTAGAGAATGGAAACTTATAATGCATATTCTTCCACCTGGTTTTAAGCAATCGATTGAATCTTCTATTGCTTTTTTTAGATCTCTTATTTCCCCGTTTACTTCTATTCTTATGGCTTGGAAAATTCTTTTTGCAGGGTGCCCACCTTCGCTTCTAGCTCCAGCCGGTATTGCAGCTTTTATTATATCTACTAGCTCAAAAGTAGTTAAAATCGGTTTAACTTTCCGAGCTTCTACAATAAATTCAGCAACACGTACAGCCCATTTTTCTTCACCATAATCTCTAAAAATTCTTATCAAATCTTCTTTAGTGTATTCATTTACCACTTCTTTTGCGGTAAGTTTATCATTAGTATTCATTCTCATATCAAGTGGCGCATCATAGCGGTAGGAAAAACCTCGTTCTGGATTATCTAATTGATAAGAAGAAACTCCTAAATCAAGTAGAATACCATCAACTTTATCTATTCCTGCGCCACTCAACACGTCCTTAATATTCTTATAATTATCGTTAATTAGCATAACCCTGGGTTCTACATCTTTTAGTCTTTGGCGCGATACATCTATCGCTTCAATGTCTCGGTCGATACCAATTAACATTCCTTTTTTTCCTAACGACCTTGCTATTTCTAGGGAGTGCCCAGCTCCACCGAGCGTTCCATCCAAGTAAACCCCATTAGGTTTAATTGAAAGATTTTCAATACACTCATTTAATAAAACTGGTTTATGAACAAATTCCATTGTAACACCCCTTAGCTAACTTTAGGCTAAATACCGAGTTCAGCCATTTTCTCAGCTAGCACGTCTGCTTCTAAATCTTCTGCTTCGCTATAGCTATCCCATTTTTCTTGGCTCCATAATTCAACACGAGTTGAAACACCAATAACAACAAGATCTTTGCTTAGCCCAGCATACTCGCGTAACATTGGTGGTATCAATGTACGGCCTTGCTTATCAATCTCACACTCAACAGCTCCTGAAAAGAAGAATCTTACAAAAGCTCTTGCGTCTTTGTTTGTAAGTGGTAGTTCTTTTATACGGTCTTCAAAGTTTGTCCATTCTTCTTTAGAATAAGCAAATAAGCAACCATCTAAACCTTTTGTTAAAACGAACTTATCACCAAGTCCATCTCTAAATTTAGCAGGAACAATTATTCTTCCTTTTACGTCTAAACTGTGTCTATATTCGCCTATGAACAAACTTCTCACCTCCTCGCGGAACTTCTTACCACTTCGCTCCACTTTCAACCACTTTCAACACTATATTATATTTTTTCCTCCACTTTTGCAATATATAAAATAAAAAATAGGTCTTTCGACCTATTTTTTAAATTGCCTTTTTTTATGGCAAGTATATCTGATACGTGATTGTTTGCTTTTTGTTACTTCCTTTTGGATAATATTGAATTTCTAATATATAATCTGGTTTTTCCATTACATAGCCAGTAACATTGCTATTTCCATCAGATATATAAAGTGTTTCGTTTGAAGGAATCTTAACACTACTATCCGAATAACCAACTACTTTTGTTCCCCACTTATATGTTAATGTTGTTAACTTATCTTTTGCTATTTTAAGCTTAATTACGTCGTTATCTTTTAATTGTACTAACAATATCTTCTTTTCATCATCATACGGCATAATATATTTAGCATTTGTTATTTCAACAAGTGGGTTATACTCATTTTCATTATTTGGGTCTTCATTATCTGGATCTTCACTATTTGGATCTTCGTTATTTGGGTCCTCACTATTCGGATCTTCATTGTTTGGATCTTCTTCTGGAACATACCCAGCCAAGCTATATCCACAAACACATACTCCCTTAATAAATTCATGCTCATATTTTTCTCTTTGAGTAGTATTACAATTTATACAAGTCCATACTTGCGTATGAGTTTCTTTTGTTATATTCGTAAAGCTTACAGTGTTCGGTACCGGATATCTTGAATGAGTACAATTTTCAGGATCTGCGAATTGAGAATGAGATGGCGGCACTACATGATACATATAGCCTCCTCCAGTTTCAAAATCATTAACGCTTCCTGTTACAGTAAAGTTTTGAGCAGCGCATACACTGCAATACCACTTACCACCTATAACTTTCCCACACTGCTGACCAGTGCTTTTTTTCTCTCTAATTAAATATTTTTTGCAATTCGAACAGTAATCTCTTATTATATCAGATTCAGGTGTCACTTCTTCTGGTAACATACCTAATTCCATAGCTTGATTTTGTAACTCTTCATAATGCTCAGCATGATACTCACAAATGTAAGCAATATTTTTATTTTTTTCATCATAATGTGTTTTTATTACTGGCTCATTACAGCCATATATAGTACAATCATTTCCGTGTAACGCACAATATTCAGGAAACTGAATGTATCGTCCTTCTGATGAAGAATATTTTGCAGTTAAACTTGTTACACTAAATCTCTTTTCTTTACATGTATAGTGCTTACAGAAATGATCTACACAATAATTAGAATATTGGTTACTATCTGGTCCTTGATAAACTCGTACCGCGGTAGATCTACCATCTATAGAGTTCCATCCAACTACAGGTTTATTACAAAGAGGGTCTTTACAAGTATGAGCCTCGCAAAATAACGAGCCATCCATTGCCTTTTTTTTGCAATCTATTCCTTCTACTGTACTAATATTAAAATTGCCATTATCAACATTCCAAATAAATGCACAAGTATGGTTTTGACAATATTTGCCTACTACTAATTTTGATGTATCTTTTTCATATCCAGACTTAGCAGGGATAGAAAAGCCATTACTTGCAACATATTCTTGGCAGCCATTCTTATCACATTTTGCGCAATTACTACAAACAAAGAAAGGATAACTTCCATTTTGTGAACTAGGGCCAATAATATATTGTTTTTTGTCACCAGCTGTTAGTGGGTCAATTCTATACTTCATAGTTTGTATATAAAAAGATGTGTTATCTAATTTTCCAAGCTCTTTTTCATAATAAAAATCTATTTTGTTTGGATCATAGCCAACATAATACAAAGAACCACCTATTGAGGTAAATACACCTTTACCTTGTAGAACACTTGACTCCATCGCTAGATATGCAGTCTTTTTATAATCTCCTTCGCCTCTTGGATAGGATACAGAAATTCTATTTTTAGGTTCTGGAGGTGGTACCGCTTGAATACTAAGTAATTGAGCCCCACAACCTGCACAACATTTAGGATACTCAACTCCTCTAACCGTATCATCAAAATGATAATTTATTGGCGTTGTTTCAGCAAAACTTGTTGAACTTAAGCCCCAACACATAAGCGCTAAAAATATCATCAAGAACTTTCTCTTCATAAACTTTCCTCCCAGTAAAACCAGTATAAATTTGTTTAAATTATAACACAAAAAGGAACATTTGACAATATATTTGTC
>JAEEXS010000120.1 GCA_016287855.1 Clostridia bacterium | reverse complement strand
AATGTGACAAGGGATTATTTAGTATTTCTTCTAAACTGTTTTTATTCATATTTTTCCTCCTTATATATTAAACTTCTTAATTATTTCCTCTTTAAATTCCCTATGACATAAAATTAAACTAACTTGAAAATTAAATATTGAAATTATTACTGATATATTAATTAAAACATTTGCATTTGCATATCCCTTATATACTAAATAAATCATCGACAAACTAAGTAATACTATTATCAATTGGCTTATTGCATATTTTTCATAATGTTTATAACCAACGATCGTTATTACAAACATTGCAATATTAGATATTATAAGAAGAATCGGCAAAGCAATATTTAATGACCAGCCACTGTACCCAATACGATAATCTATAAAAATCAATAACGCAGCTAAGAATATGGTCTGAATCATTACATGACCCGCAATATTTCTTGTCTTAGTTATAGAATATCTTACTGTTAAATCAATATAAATAAAACCAAATATGCATAAAGCACTCCAATAAACATTTGGCGTAGTTAGTTTATTTATAACCAATAATATTATAGATAATAAAATTAAGCTATAAGTAAATATTTTTAAAAATGCGTTTATTTTTTTACTTTTTATTTTTTTGGGATATATCATCTTTCTCTCCATTTTCTATTGAATCTAATATTTCATTTGACTCAATTTCAACTTTAACATTTTGAGATTTTAAGAAATTATAAAAATACTTTTCAATACTATTATCATTTAATATAGACGTAAAAGTAAAAATCACTTTATCTGCATAATTGCAACTTGAACATTTTATTTTTTCTATATGTTCAGGTGCAATTAAAAACAAGCAATAATCAATATAATCTTGGTATTTTCCTATAAATCCGACTTTCCCTATACTAGAATAGGTTATAGATAAATATTTCTGAACTTGACTATATAGAGTTCTAATTATTATCTTTTTTAAAAAAAGCGGTATAGAATTGATAAACATATTATTACCTATTTTAACAGTATCTGACATAGTTTTTAACATTTCTTCTTCGGTAAGTTTCTTCTCAAATTCGCTTTTTACAAGCTTAGTAATTTCGTCAAACGATATACAAGTATCCATTTCCGCATCTACACTCATGTATGAGAAAAAATTAGACATAGTATCAGATTTATAATATTTTTTCAAATTTACTGGAATACATATTTTTATTGGTTTTTTATTCTTAAAAAATCTATTATATTTCAAAACATTTGCATTATATATTGACCATATGAGTACACTCGTTAAATATTGCGTTGTAGATAAATCATATTTAGTACATTGGCTTTTCAAATCCACCTCGTTTATTAATAAATGATTTACACTAACTTGATTAAATTTAAGCTCTTTCCCTTTTAATAAATAGGCTCTTTTGCCTCCATTACCTTTTTTAGATTTTTTGTCATAATTTGCAACATAACTATCTTCTGTAACAAGATTTATTTTTCTAGCTTTTCTCTCTTCTTTATTTGCTAATTCTTTATGTTTCATATCTAGGTAATTATAGATAATTTCCTTAAAAAAGATTAAACCTCCATTGCCATCAGTCAAAGAATGAAAAATTTCAATATTTATCTTTCTCTCAAAATATGTAACACTAAAAAGATAGTCATTATTATACACTGCATCAACTCTTTTGCATGGATAATATATCTCTTCTTTTACTATTGGTTTCTTTGTATTTTCTTCTAGATAGCACCAAAAAAAGCCATTTTTCATCTTTACCCTAAATTGTTTATACCTTACTAGGGCTTTTTCAACCGCTTTTTCTAATACTGCCTTATCAATATTTTCCTTTAGTACTACAGAATATCTAAATACTGAACTGTATTTATTACTATCCTGCAAGGGAAATATTTTAGCAGAATTATCTAATTTTCTCCAAGAATTCTTTTTTTCGCTCATTATATCTCCTTTATTATCTCCATTCTCTCATTTATAATTTTTTGAGTTATTTTTCCATTCTTCATATCAAACCCATGCATTGTTTCTTTAGTTTCATTTAGCACAACTTCTATATTTGCTTCTTTTAGCTTTCCAACAAATTCTATTGCCTCATCATGCAAGCAATCATATTCAGCTGTTTCAATATACGTTTTAGGCATAAACGAAACATCAATCATCTCCCCAGGAGATATGTAAGTATCATTGCCTTCTAAATATAATTCCCACATTTTCTTATTAAGAACGGCATTCCATATAGGTGTATCTGTATATTTTTTCATTGATTCAGTATTCATTCGTTTATCAAGTACAGGGTAAAATAACATTAAATAATCTGGAATACCTAATTTTAACTCTTTAGCTTTTCTAATTACGTCTATCGCTAAACATCCTCCAGCAGAATCACCACCTATGATTATTTTACTATATTTCCCATTCTTTAGAACATACTCATAAGCAGAAAATGCATCTTCTACTGGGATAGGATATTTATATTTATACGCAAGCCTATAATCCACATACACTACTGCACATAGCCCTTCTTCTGCAAGCTTTTTGCAAAAATCAAAATGGTTTTTAGCTCCTCTATAAACAAACCCTCCGCCGTGAATATACAAAAATATTTTTTGCGTGTCTATTTCTTTTGGTTCAAAAATATATATATTGATTTCTTCGCCATCGTATGACTTTATAGTTTCGGTATTAATGGTAACTTTTTCAGTTCCTTTTAGCATTCTAGGTAGAACTGACATAAGTTTGTCCGCATTTTCAAAAATCCTCTCATCAAACGGAATTTTGTATATTTTATATATACCAAATTCATCATTAATTGGATACTTATTAAATTTTAATGTTTTTTTCTTTTTTTCTGCCATTTTGTATTCTCCTACGAGACTATTTTTTTATTTTCTTTAACTTGTTTTCTGCTTTTTCCTTTATCTCTTTAACTTTAAAATTGTACTCTGTCTTTAATGCTAATATTTTTTCTTCTGTTTGTCTTTTTATTTCTTCCTGTTTTTCCTCCACTTTATTCTTAGCTTTTACCACATTTGTTTTTAATATTGTTCCTATACGTCTAACATTCGGGAAAGCACTAAGCAATCTCTTGTATCCCCAGCCTCTATTAGCTATAATCTCCTTAACCTTTGTGGATATTTCCTCTGTATTATCTTTAGCTAATAATTTGATATCCTTTTTAAATGAAGCTAAAATCACTATTGAAAAAATATTATCGATTATAAATATAGTAAAAAACACAATGCAAATAATTAATAATGTCATATTACTAAAAGATTCATATATATTTATAAAAAGTGGATTTAGTACGCATACTATGAGTAAACCCAAAATTCCAAATGGAATTGTTGTTTCTAAACATACTCTTCCGTTTATATTAAATTTATTTGTACTATAATCCCACCATCTAGCATTAAAAATCTTTTCCATTGCCCAACTAGTAATATATTCTAGTAAAGAACAAATCACCATGCCAAATATAAATAAAACAATAGGATCATCAACATATCTATTTAACAATACAGTTATTAATACTGCTCCCCAGCCATATATTGGACAATATGGCCCGATCAAAAAGCCCCTATTTACAAATTTCTTTTCCGCTATTAGTACTACTAATACTTCCATACACCAACCTAGTA
>JAEEXS010000119.1 GCA_016287855.1 Clostridia bacterium | reverse complement strand
TGTTTCTAGTTTAAGTTATGGTAATAAGCTTATAAATGTATTTAATGGTCTGTTTACATCAGCTGTAGCCACTACTCTTTATCCAACGCTAAATACAATGATAATTAATAAAGATGAAGAAAAATTAAAAAAAATAGTTTCGCAAACAATTGTAGCCATGGGACTTTTAGTTATTCCAATATCGTTTTTAGCTGTATATTTTAGAACAGAAATAGTAACAATTGTTTTTGCAAGAGGTAAATTTAATAAAGATTCTATTGCAATTACTTCAATGACTTTTTTGGGATATTTGGTTGGGATGTTCTTTGTGGGAATAAAAGAGTTTATTAATAAAGTGTTTTATTCTTACGGCGATACGAAAATAATTATGAATGTGAGTATCATTTGCATTATTATAAATATTATTCTTAATTTTATTTTGATAAATTATTTTAATGTATCTGGTCTAGCTCTTGCAACTTCTATAGCGTCAATAATTTATTTTGTTATAGCAATAGTTTTATTGAACAAAAAGAATAGTATAGATTTTAAGAAAGTTGTTATTGGTATTTTTAAGACAATATTAATTTCCCTTGGTGCTATTTTAATTGTTTATATAATTGACATTAATATAACAATAACAAATTTAGTGTTAAATGTAATTGTTTTATCTTTAGTGTTTTTGTTTTTTTACATTATAGGAATAAAGTTTTTTAGATTTCAAGAGATAATTACTATTAGCAATTACATAAAAATGATGTTAAAAAATAAAAAAATTAAACAATAAAGTGTTATTAGTATGAAAGAGGTGATAAAATTGGAAAATAATAAATTGAGAAATAACCAATTAAAAGTATTAAGATTAGCTAAATTGTTTGACGATGTTTGCAAAGAAAACAATATTGATTACACTCTATCGTCTGGAAGTATTTTAGGAGCTATAAGACATAAAGGGTTTATACCTTGGGATTATGATATGGATGTGTTAGTTCCAATAAATCAATATGAAAACATGAGAGAAAAATTATTGACAAAAATCCAAGAAGAAAATGATCTAGTCTTACATTTGTGGGATAAAGAAAAAAAATATTCCGTGGTTGCAGATAGGCTAGGTTATTTGGACATTCCTCATGAGGAAGTACATCTTGATATTTTTCCCCTAATTGGCGCACCAAAAGATGAAAAGAAACAAAAAAAGTTTGCAAATTTATGTTATTATTCATACAAAATTTTAAGATGTAAACATTGCAATACAAAGTATTCTAAACCAAGTCATGTAAAAAAAATTAAGATGATTAAACCATTACTATTTATTGTTCCAGACAAAATAATAATTAAATGGTATAATTATCTTCAACATAAATATGATTTTTCAAAATCAGAATTTGTTCATATTTTGGCAAGTGGATATGGTGTTTCTGAAACACTGAAAAAAGACATTTACCTAAATACATTTTATAGTTCATTCGAGGACATTAAACTAAGGATTCCTGTAAAATACAAAGAATATTTGGAAAAAGTATATGGAAAAGATTATATGACTCCGAAAAAAGATGGTTATAAAAAAATAGATAAGAAAGGAAAAAATGCATAATGAAAAAAATAGCTCTTATAATTGCTGGTGGAACTGGACAAAGAATGGGACAATCAATACCAAAACAGTTTTTAAATGTTGGTGAGAAGCCCGTAATTATTTATACTTTGGAAAGATTTCAAAAACATCCTAGTATAGATGGAATAGTAGTTGTTTGCATAGATGGATGGCATCAAATATTGCAATCTTATGCTAATCAATTTAATATATCTAAATTGGTATCGATTGTTAGTGGTGGATCGTGTGGACAAGAATCTATAAAAAATGGCTTGGATGAAATAAAAAGACTTTATAATACAGAAGATATGGTTTTAATACACGATGCCATTAGACCGATGGTGTCCAATGAAATAATATCAGATAATATTGCCAAGTGTGAATTGTATGGAAATGCTACAGTTGTTGCACCGTGTACAACAGTTGCATTACATAAAACTGATAACGAGTATTCAAGTGAAGTTGTTAATAGAGATGAATTGTTACTTACACAAACTCCTCAGGCTTTTATTCTAAAAGATATTTTATCTGCTCATGCTGAGGCAAAGGAAAAGGGGATAACTCAGTCTGTTGCAAGTTGTTCTCTATACATTGAATTGGGAAGGAAAGTTTATTTTTCTGTGGGTGATGAAACCAATATTAAGCTTACAAGACCTGGAGATATAGAGATTTTTAAAGCTTTGCTATCTGTTAAAAAAAGTGAATGGATGAAGTGATATGAATTACGATTTATATAATGAAAGTATAGCTACAGTATTAAAAATGAATAGATTTGAAGAATTAAAAGGTAAAAAAATCTTGATAATAGGCGGAAATGGCATGATTGGAGCAGCAATAATAGATGTATTAAAATACCTTAATGATTTTATGAAATATCGTATTTCAATTTTTGTTACAGTACGATGTGTAGATAAACTACCAGTCAGATATAAAAATGATGATGAAATTAGTGTAATTGAATATGATGTGTTGAATTATCTCGACTTTGAAGAACAAATAGATTATGTTATAAATACTGCGAGTCCAGCTGACCCAAAAAGTTTTTCTCTAAATCCTATTGGAGTATTGGAAACAAATTTTATAGGAACAAAAAACATATTAGAGTATTGTGTTAAAAATAACGTTAAAAGATTTTTATATATTTCTTCTGGTGAAATATATGGTCAGGCTACTCAAAATACTATAGCATTTGATGAAGAATATTCAGGAAAGATAGACTCGACAAGTTTTAGGAGTTGTTATCCTTTAGGAAAATTGTCTGCTGAATCATTATGCGCATGCTTTAAAGAACAAAAAGGATTAAATGTGGTAATAGCAAGATTGTGTCATACCTATGGACCAACCATTCAAAAAAGCGACAGTAGAGCCTCTTCTCAATTTATACTAAATGTAGTTAATGGAGGAGATATTACTATGAAAAGTGAAGGAAAACAAATTAGATCATATTGTTATTCATTAGACTGCGTTACAGGATTATTAAGAATTCTTATTTCTGGTGTAACTGGAGAAGCATATAACATCTCAAATAGGGATTCTGTTGTATCAATACGAGAACTTGCTGAAATAATATCAAAAAATGCTAATAAAAAAGTAGTCTTTGATTTACCGTCTGAACAAGAGAAAAAAGGATATAACCCCGTTACAAGATCAGTTCTAAATGGTGATAAATTGATTCAATTGGGTTGGATACCATGTTATGATATTCATGCTGGAATAAAAGAAACCATTGAAATATTAAAAAAATAACATGAATATACGCCTAGAATCTATTCAAAAGAACGCAAATGTCATAATATAACTTGACATTTGTTTTTATTTGTCATAAAATATACTTTACTGCGAATGAAAGGGGAAACTATGGAATATATAAGTGTTCATGAGATGAGTAAGAAGTGGGATATTAAGGAAAGAAAATTGACTGCTTTATGTCGTGATAGTAGGATTGCTGGTGCTCGTAAGATTGGGAAAGTGTGGATGATACCTAGTAATTCAATTAAACCTATTGATAAACGTACTAAAGAATTTAGTGATTATCAAAATATGCTTAATG
>JAEEXS010000118.1 GCA_016287855.1 Clostridia bacterium | reverse complement strand
ATAAAATTAATTGATATTTTATCCTTTTGCCCATTCATATTTTCAAATACCTTTTGACCTTTATCAGAGTTTATTATTACGCATGATACTCCTTTATGAACATCTTTATCTGAATTAACTGTATTTATTCCCCAACAATCCGCTATCGTAATATCTGAATCACGATTTATTTGAGCAAAATTGCAAAAATAGCATGAAGGCCTATAAAAAAGATGATTATGAAAGCCTAACAAATAAGACGATTGTTTAACATTTTTAATAACAACCCTACCATCTTCTAAATTCAATCTTATATTTCTAGAATTATATCTTCCATTTTTATCTATAACTTTCTCTCTAAAATTCAAACTTTTTATTTTTGAATTGTTCTTTTTAGACTCTTCCATAATATAGTAATCTAATAATTTTTGAGATGGCACACCATGACATATAATATCAACACTTAACAAATTTTCATAATCTTTGCTAAGAAATGATTTCAAGCCTGAGACTTGACATGGAGTGCCAGAGAATACTATCTTATAATCCTCTATCAGATATTTTTTAATTTCTTCAAAAACATTTAATAAATTGCTTTGTACATATTTTGATTTTTTGAAAACACCTATCTGTTCTTTATCTTGAGTTCCAAAATGAATAGCACAATTATTATCATCAAATTTGCAACCATAAATAACAGTTCTATTCTCCTCATAAAATGCATCAACTATGTCACCAAATGCTCCGCCAGAGCTTGAGTTTTTCAAATTTTCCTCGCTATTTGTTATATATGAAAAAGCTTTTGGTTTTATATCTAATAAATTTCTATTTATTGGACAAACATTTTCACATAAATGACAATTAATACATTTTGTCTGCTCTATTTGGGGATATAAAAAACCTTCAACATCTTCTTCCATTTGAATAGCTTTTTGAGGGCATATACTATAACAAGCTCCACAACCAGTACAATTTCTCTTATCTAAACTTTTTAGATAGCATATTTCTTTTTCCATCTTGCACCTCTTTTTTAAATAATAACTTATTTCCAATTATTAAGAGTATCTCCTCATTATCTATTTAATATAAATAATGGATTGGATATTATTTTTATATTTAATTACAATATGTAAATTTTATTTTGCTTTTTCTCTAAGAATAGTAGATGATATACCTTTTGTATATGGAAAATATACAAAAGCCACTCCTACTGCTCTCAATTTTTCTTCAATTTCATTATACATAGGAGAATTTTTCCAATCATCTCCATGAAAAATAACATTAAAATGTTCATTTTCCCATGCCAAATACTTGTCCATTGTAGTTTGTGGTACAACCTTATCTACATATTTAATTGCTTTTATAATTTCCATCCTTTCCTCAAAAGGAATTACAGGCACTTTATTCTTATAACTTTCTACTAATTCATCCGTACTAACACCTACAATTAAATAATCACA
Source organism: Clostridia bacterium (assembly GCA_016287855.1). Lineage (GTDB taxonomy): Bacteria > Bacillota > Clostridia > TANB77 > RGIG9151 > RGIG9151. The sequence goes on along the minus strand of JAEEXS010000118.1, from coordinate 2,197 downwards.
TTGTTCTTTTGCTCTCTTTAAAATATTTAAATGCCCAACATGAAACATATCATATACACCTGTTGTATATCCTATTTTATATTTTTTCATATTTTCGCCCTTCTCTCAAAAATAAAATAAATACTATTTTTCTTTATTAAAATCAACACATTCCCCATCACTAAATTTAATAAATAAAGGATCATGAGACACTCTTTTTTCTATTGGCGGTAATTCCATATATTTTTTTCCATATATTTTTTTTAAAACATAGTCAATATCATGTGGGACTTTATATTTTTTATTTTCAAATTTTATATATTCTGTTGGATAATATTTTGCTATTTCATGAGTCTGCTTTTCTACAAAATATTGACTTCCATAATTAACATAAAAATCATTAGCATCATTATTATATTTTTTCATTAATTTGTTTCTTCTTTCTATGACAATTTTAGCAGGTATAAATTTAGAAACTATGTATAATATTTTACTTCTTAATCTTTTGTTTGCATTAAAGCCATAAGCATATTTTTTTTCTAAAATTAAATTTAAAAACTTAATTTTTTCCTTGTTTCTTTTTGCTTTGTCTATGTCTTTAGAAGAAATATTATCTAATGGGAAAATATCAATCCATATTCCCCATTCAATATTCTCAGCTATGATTGGCTCCCTAAATATAGTTCCTTTAATTCTAACTTTAGCAAATGATTTGAAATATTTTTTATTTGTATTCGAGTAGTCTAAATAAAATTTATCACCTAATTTTTTATATGCCTCGTTAATGAATTTTTCAAAATCATTTCTAGGCATAGCAATATCAATATCATCATCCCAAGGAATCATGCCTCCATGTCTTACGGCTCCTAATAAAGATCCTGCAGTTAAGAAATATTCAATATTCTCTTCAGTACATACTCTATCTATTTCGTCCATAATCATTAATTCATCAAAAATAAGTTTATCTTTATACTTTTTTTCCATGTTTAGTCTCCTTCTTTGCTCAGGCAAAATCTATTATTTCCTATTAATAATATCTCTTTCTATTTTATAATTTTTCAACCCTATATTAACTTATTTTTATATGTGTTATTACTTTATATATCATTTTTTTTAAATAATCTAATTCTAAAGTATTTTTATATACTATTAATATAATAATTCCCGTTTCTATACTTGCAACAGCACCATTTATAATAAATTTTATAATTCCTGATAAATTTATCAAACTGCATGTATAATAACTTACGAATACTGACAAAATCATAATTATTACAAATTTTACCTTCTCTATATAATACTCACTCATACTTCTGTTAAATACTTTTTTAAATATATATTTGGGATAACTATATATTATTAAAAACATATAACTAATTGCAGTTCCTAATACTACTCCTGCAGTCCCTATAAAACTACATAAAACTATTGAAAATAATAAATTAATAATTGCCATAACAATATATACATATTTGTCTTCTTTACATATTCCTGCGGCCTCTTTATATATAGTTATACTTCTTCTTATACTATCTGAATATATATATATTGAAAACGATATAACAATTAAAAATGATAATATATAATCTTCGCCTAACCATATTTTTACAAACGGGTCAACGCAACACAAAAATGCAGATATTGAAATGGCGGTTAAAGTAGAATTCATAAATGTAATTATTTTATATATAGTGTAATTTTTTTCATTATTTCTCTCAGTTAACAGATTACCAACGCTTGCAATAAAACCCGAAATAATTTGATATATAGCCCCACTTAATGTTGTCGCAATTAAATTATAATTTGTATAATATCCAACTGTAGCTACCCCTAGTATCATTGAAATTATTATGCTGTCAATTCCTTTATTTACTACAAAAGCCACTTTTTGAATAAAAATTGCCTTTATTCTTTCTACAATATCATTTTTTTCTTCTCTATTAATCGGTAAGCTTTTTTCGTTTACATAACTGTAGTTTCTGTTAACATATGTATTAATAATTACGTTTTCCAAAAGTCTATATAATAACCTAATAAGTAAAAAATACAAATAATTTTTAGTAATCCATATTATTAATACTTGGCATATATTCATAAAAATAACATAGCCTATATGTACAATATTGATTATGTAATTTTTTTGATCAGCATATAACAAGGATCTTTTATACGTCATAATATATGAAAACACAACATCTAACAATGATATAAAATACAG
>JAEEXS010000117.1 GCA_016287855.1 Clostridia bacterium | reverse complement strand
TACTTTGCATTTCAAAAGGTTGTCTATTATGGTCAGTCACTCTTCGTAACCCAGGTGCGTTATTTATTGTTAGAGGTTTAGTAACTAATTCTCCATTATTTCTAAACTCTATACCAACAGTTTCTGACGTCGCATTTCCACATATATACACTATATCGTCAAATTCTTTATTTGTATAATCATCTGACAATTTTAATTTATAACTAAAATTATTTATTACTCCAAACTCCCAATCCATATAAGCATTCATAGAATCTAACATTCCAAAAGCCGTAACAACCAACATCGTACAACCTGTAATACCAACTAAAGCCATAAAACTTCTGCCTTTTGAACGTATAACATCCCTAATGTTCCACTTAACACCAAAAGATAAACTATTAAAAATATTCCATGTAGTAAAACCATTTTCTCTCGCTTTAATTTTAGGTCTTTCCACTCTAAGAGCTTGAGCCGCCGGTTCCATTAAAATTTTCCTACAAGACAAATAAGTCGTAAAAGTAATAACAATTACAATACCAATTGCCATATAATACACAATAGGCAAAACATATACCTTATAATGCGGTACCTCATAATAGCTCATCTCCATACCTAGAAAAGCCTTACCCATTAGTAATACACCTAAAACAATTCCCAATATACTAGCTATACTAGAAATAAATAACCCATAATTTACATACATCATTGTAATTTTACTTCTTTTAATCCCTAACGCCTTTAAGGTACCAATTTGCGTCCTCTCTTTTCTGACAAACCTATTCATAGTAGTAACTACAGACAAAATTGCAATAAATACAAATAGTCCGGAAAACACACCTGAATACGTTTCCCCTTCTTCTGCTTCTCTTTGGAAACCTGAATAAGATAAATCATCTTCACGTGTAGTAATCGCAAGAACACTTTCAATGTCATTTTTAATATTTATTTTAGTATTGCTTATCTTTAATTCATCCTCTAAATCAACTATTGCATAAGGAAACACAACAGCATCATTTAAAGAAAATTTTTTATCTAAAGCCTTTATAAATTTTGCTTTATTACTCTTATAATCATCTAATAAACCTAAAACTTCAGGCAAATCTATGCTCTCTCCACCATCTATTGAAGCTGTTAATTCATCTGGAATAGATTTATAATCTATAACACCATACCTATTTAACTCATATTTAAAATCTTTCAAATCAGCAATCACATCTTTAACATCTTCACTATCCAAAATTTTATCATATATATAATTTACCGGGAACTCATTTATAGACAAATATGCGAAACCAAAATCTGTATGAGTAGGAAAAATTGCAGTATCATCCTTGATAAAGTATACATGATCCGGTACCTCTATCAAACCAATAACCTTCTCTTTAAACTCCGTTCCCTCAAGCGAAAGTTCTAATTCCTCTCCTAACTTAATTCCAAGATTTTCAGCCAAATAATAATCTAGCCATAAACCAGATTTGTCTACTGAAAAACCCTCGCCCTCTATAACGTACATTTTATTTATTTGGTTAGACTCTATAAAATTGCACTCCAAAACTAAATCTTCCATTGGTTTAGAATTTATAGGATTTATAAACTTAGTAGAATTCGTTACATTGGCATTTATTCTTATAAATCTTTCTACATTTCGAACATTATTTACTTTCTTAATTCTTTTTAAATCGTCTGTAGAAAAATTTCTAGAAGTCAACCATAAATCTTGTAAATTCTGATCTGCATAATACACCTTACTGCTCTCCGTCATTCCGTCCATATAGGCATGAACTCCGCTAAATGCAAAAACTGCCAAAAAAACCATAATGAAAATGGTAATAAACTGGGATTTATTTTTCAAAAGATCTCTTAATATCTTCCTATTTAGCATTACCACTTCACCTCATCAATATTCTTCGGATTAGTATTAGTTATAATGCTTTCTATCTTACCATTTTTTACATTAATAACAGTATCTGCAATTTCAGCAATTAAACTATTATGAGTTACTATTATTACAGTATTTCTACCTCTATTATCGTTACATTGTTTTCTTAATAATTTTAATACCTCTACTCCTGTTTTGCTATCTAAAGCCCCAGTTGGTTCATCGCAAAGTAATAATTTAGGATTTTTAGCAATTGCTCTAGCAATAGAAACCCTCTGTTGCTCACCACCGGATAATTGATTCGGGAATTTTTTCTTGTGCTTTTCAAGACCCACCCCAACTAAAGCCTCTTCTGTGCTTATGGGATTTTCCACTATATCTCTTACAAGTTCTACATTTTCTTCAACTGTTAAACTAGGCAAAATATTATAAAACTGAAATATAAAACCAACATTTTGCGCTCTATAATCAGAAAGCATGTTTTCATCATAATTGGAAATATTTTCTCCATCTATAATAACGTCTCCACTACTGGGAACATCCATTCCGCCAATCAAATTCAACAGCGTTGATTTTCCCGCACCAGAAGGGCCAAGAATAACAACCATTTCGCCTTTATTCAAAGACAAATCTACATTATCTAAGGCCTTAAACTCATTATCTCCTATTTTATAGATTTTACTAACATTTTTTAGTTCTACTATTTTCTCCATACATCCTCCAAAAAATATGAAAAACATTTCATGTTTATTTTAGTATACATTTTTATATCTATACTGTCAATAATACATGAAATATTTTTCATATTTTTGAATTAGTACTAATTTAAATTGCTTTTCTCTTGGAATTTAAAATCTCCTCTATTAACTCTTTCCCCCTGAGGTCTCATTTGACTAGAATCAAAATCTTGAGGCATATTATTTTGATTAAAATCTCCTCTCATTTTTCCGCCCATTTGACCACCACCGGAGATATTAGACGTCACTGAGCTTGAAACTGTAAGACTCCCTGCACTTGTTCCATTAACATATAACGTATAAGTTTCACCATTCTTAATCTTAGAATTTGAAAATACTATTGCATTATAACTATTCTGTGTCGTAGTACTTGCAATTTCATTATTCGAACTATCTTTTAGTACAACTACATCACCAGATTTGCCAGACACACCAAAAGCTACTGAATATTGAGTTGAAGAACTAGAAGGGTTTTGCCACATTCCCGTACTTCCATAAACAATTAAATTACCTCCAGTCACAACCATTTCTCTATCATAATCTAAAGCACCATTGCCACCAGAAGTTGTACCAACAACGACTACATTACCACCATTCATATAAATTGAACCATTTGCATCTAACCCATCGCCAGTTGCTTTTACAGTAATATCTCCACCATTTATAACCAATTTTCTATTTGTTGATTCAACTGAACTAAAACTATTTTGACCAGGTCTTCCCATCATAGCAGATCCATCATTACCACCACTAATATTAATACCATCATCAGAAGCCGTCACTGAAATTGTACCACCATTTATCTCAATATAATCACTCTCAATTCCCTCATAACTCTTAGTTATATTAATATTACCTTTATTTATAACAATATCTGTATCTGCGTGTATTCCATCATCTCCACTAGATAATTCAAATGTGCCACCATTTATTACTACTATTCCATTTGAATGAATATTATCATCCGTACTTGAAATCTTTATATTACCACTTTCAATTGTTATTTCTTTTCCAGCTTTTAAACCTTTACTACTAGACGAATTTGCATCACCAGATG
>JAEEXS010000018.1 GCA_016287855.1 Clostridia bacterium | reverse complement strand
TCTTACAACCGGTATTCTCCCTTCTGCATATTTTAAGTCAACGTTATTAAACCCTGCGCACCTTAGAGCTATAAGTTTTACATTGTTTTTGCATAATTTTTCTATAACTCTTTCATTTAATTCATCATTTACAAACGCACATATAGCATCAAACCCATTTGTAAGGTTTACTATGTCTTCAGTAAGCTTTGTCTCAAAAAACTTAAATTCCATATTTCCTTTATATTTTTCAAAACCGGGAATATCGTATTGTTTTGTATCAAAAACCGCTACTTTTATCATAAAATCACCTCGGTATTATTATACCTAAAAAATAAGAGACTAATCAATAGCTCTTACCTCTCATAAAGAGCTTTCACTATTAATTTTTATTTTGATAAAAAATTTAATACTTCACTTATAATATATATGATTACCATAAATAAAAATGGTGACGCTAGCAAAAATAATAACATTATTATTTTTTTCAATTTGGCTTGGGAGCTATACTGTGCATTCTTAAATTTTATTCTTAACATTTGATTATATAAATTACTATTAAAATTACTTTCATCTGGAGCCATAACATTATTTTCCTTCATAAAATTATGTTTTCTAACAACTGGAGAATTAATTTTTTCTACTAATTGTTTTTTTATATATTCCTGATTAATCCCGTAAGATGTCCATAAATTCATTATGGGAATACCTGCTTCTTCACATATTTTTCTAACTTTTTCATCTCGGAGCTTTCTTTCATATTGCAAATGAGATTTATCATTTATCTCAATAATTAATATTGGTTTAAACTTTTCATCTACTATAAGAAAATCTACATTCCTATTAAGCTCATTTTGATATCTAAAATCATCTGTTCTCACAATAAAAGCTGCCAAATTAATTTGCGGCTGGATATAATACCCTTCTGGCAGTACATCTTTGATGCAATTATAATAATTAAATTCATTATTTGACATTAAAGATTTCTTAACTTCGTATAAATATTGCGTATGAGCTACGTTTGTATTAATAGCATTTCCACACTTAATACAAAAATTTTGATTTAAACTTATAATTTTACTTCCACATTTGGTACAAAACATGAATTTACACCCCTAATTATCCTATTTTTATTGTATAAAAAATCGCGAAACTTAATTATCTTTAGTTTCGCGATTTGTATGGAGCGGGTGATGGGAATCGGACCCACGCAACGAGCTTGGAAGGCTCGGATTCTACCATTGAACTACACCCGCAATTTAATTGAACATATATTATAATACTTGTTATACTGCTATTTGTCAATACCTTTTTGAAAAAAACTAGGTAATTTATTAGATATGTTTTTAAAAAAGGAGCACCCTTTCTGATGTTGAATTCATCAAAAAGGATGCCCTATTTTCTATTTACTAAATGTATCTACACATTTCTCTGAAATTATCATTGATTGCTCTCTTGTTGCATTATCTCTTACTCCAAATAGGTTATTTCCCATTCCCTTTATTATGTCTTTGCTTGACATGAAGTATATTGCATTTCTTGACCAATCATTCATTAAATCATCATCTGCAAATTTTTCTACTTTTCCTAAATCTACTGTTGTATCTATTCCCGATTTTGTTAATGCATTCTCTATCATTCTTGCCATTTGCTCTCTTGTTATTAACGCATCTGGTGTGAATGTTGTTGCACTTGTTCCACTTGTTATTCCTATGTTATATGCTTTTAATATTTCTATATCATCTGTATCTGTAAATGGATTTTTTGCTACTGGTATTGCTTTTTGTCCTGTTAGTTTTTCATATAACTTTACTGCTACATGTGCAAATTCTTTTCTTGTTATATTCTTTGTTAAATCTTCTCCCTTAAATATTGCTGGCATTATTCCATGCTTATTTGCTTTATCTAAGAACTCTACTGCCCAGCTTGATGCTTTACTCCATGTTGTTCCTTCTTCAACTGGCTCTTCTGGTGTTTCTGGTTCTTCTTGTAATCCAGTTTCTTCTTTTACAACTTCTACTTCTTCTGCCTTCTCAAGCTCTGGAGCTGTATATGTTATTGTTGCTGTATTCCCAGCTACTACTATATCTGCTGGCTCATGATTTACTGTTGCTGTAGTTCCTTTTGCAAATTTATATCCATCTTCTAGTTCTACCTTTGCAGTAAATACATATCCTACTCCCTCTTCAAATCTTTCGTCTACATCCCATTCTCCAAGGGCTGGTGTTATAACTTTTGAATTTGAAATACTAAATGTATTATCTGGTCTTGCCCCTATTACTGGCATTTCTACATCTACTATCGATACATCAGATATTAAGTTGCTACCTGCTTGTGCAAGTACATATACTGTATACCAAACATCTCCACCTTCTGTTTTATATCCTTCATATGCTGCATCACTTACAAAAGTAATTGCATCGTCTGCTACATAGTATTTGCCAGTTGAGAATCCTAATTCTAATTCATATCTTTCTTCTGGTTCTATTTCCATTCTAAAGAATTCTTCTAGTGTTCCATTATCGTTATATAATGACCACTCATTCTTTGGATTACGTTTTACAAAATAGTAATCGTCTTCTCCATATATTTGAACCTTTATTTGCATATTGCTTGTAGGTTTTCCATCCACATTTGACTCTATTCCTTTTATAAAGTCTTCCATTGTCATATTTGGTGCCATTGCTGGCATATATACATCTGCTTCTGCTTTTTCGTGTGCTACTATTCTAAATGTTCCGACTAATACATCATCATCTACATTACTTGTTCCCTTTGCTACTGCAGCACAAGCCATTACCGCATTATTCTTGAAGTAATATCCGTCATATGCTTTTGCTCTTGCTATTAAATAATATACTTCATTATCTTCATATTTTTCTAATGCATCTATAGCTTCGCCGTCTATTGCATCTTTATGCCATTCGTAGCTTATAATTTTTGCATATTCGCTATATTCGTCAGTAACCTTTGGAATAGGTAATTTTTCTCCTCCAAGTGCTACTGGTACGTCTATTACTAAGCCGTTTAACGCTACTCTATTGTTTTCTTCATCATATGAAAAGCCACAAGTTATACATGTATATGTTGTTATATTTCCAAAGCTTTCTCCACCATCAAAAATATGGTTCTCTTCAATTATTTTTTCTCCACAAACACTACATTGTTGATAGTGTATTGCTCCTTCATAGTGAATTTCGCTATCTGTATTATATGAGTGATCGCATTCAAATTCATATTCTTTTGACCATACATATGCATATTTTCCATCATCTGAAACTGTTACTTTTTCAGGTGTTTTACCCATAATTACAAATTTAGTACTATCTGTAAACTTATATCCATGAGTTGCTGTTAACGTTGCCATTGCAGAATAACTACCTGATAATGCTTCTTGCTCATCTGTAACAGTAGCACCATTATGATACCAAGTTGTCTTTATATTCTTTATTCCGGTATCTGTGCATTTTAATGTATTTGCATTTAGTTCCATTCCATTTGCCATTGTTCCTAAAACTTTAGCCGAAGAGATTTCTTTAACGTTATTTCTTTTTTCACGTTTTACATTATACCAATTAGAATTTGTTTTGCTATTTACAACTATCGTTACTGCCTCATTGGTATTGCTTAAATTTTTCTCTGTCCATTCACTACTTGCTACTTCTTTGCCATCTTTTGTAACTTCGTGAGTTTCAGGATTTAGTGCTCCTATTGGGAAATGAACACTTCCAACTTTAGATAAAGAGTGATTAATATCCCTACCATCAACACTTTGTTGCCCACGAACTTTTCCCATTATTAATGGATAATTTGCGCCAATAATATGTGACTCTTTCATAGGTATATTAATTATACTAAGATGCTGTGTGTCAAAAACGCCAGCTTTTATTTTTCCACTTATATTTCCACCTTTATATGCATTTTTTGATAACGAAAACACATCTGCATTTCCTTTTGCATAAAATTCTCCGCCATTAATATCTAAAATCCCTTCTTTTCCTCTAATTACAGCAGACCTACTACCTTCTAATTCAAGTACGGCAGTATCATCAAAATATGCATTTAAGTATGAAAATCCTCTTCCAAGAAATACGCCATCATTTATCGTAACATATCCACTATTTAATGTTATACAGTCCCCATTTACCTGTTGCCATGCATAACCATCAAATCTTCTTGCTGCAGCACGTCCTAACATGCCCCAAGAAAGAGCACTTCCAAGTTGTCCTTTCCAGTCTATAATATCCATTGCATCGGCTATCCATATTTGTTTAGAACGACCTGCTTCTAGAGTTCCGCCGTTTACTGTTAATACTCCACCATCAACTTCTACAACATTTCTATACTTAACATCACTATTTTCATAGAAAAAAGCATCATCAATTCTACTTTGTGTTTCCATTCTTCCATAGCAAAACAATTTTCCTGAATTATTTCCACTTGAATCGTTTACGATAAGTTCACTACCCTCTGGGATTCTTATCATGGTTGTTTCGCTACCAGTTTCTGCATTAAGTTCAGCAGAATATCCATTTAAATCAAGTATTTTTTTACCTTTGCCAAGTGTTATCCAATATTTCCCTGCTGCTGAAGCTGTAGTAGTATGAATAATATTTGAAACGAGTTTAATTGTAATGTCCCCGTCCATCTCTAAATATTTTTTAAACGACTGAGGGCCTGCAATTTCTTGATATTCCTCCTCAGCAAAAATTGCTGTTGGCATTATTATAAACATCGCTACCAACAAGAGAACTAATAACTTCTTAAGTCTCATAAAAAATCTCTCCTTTTTTCCTATGTATTTGCAAAATTCAAATTAATTATATCTTTTTGATTTTTTTATTTCAATGTGTTTTAAGACAAATTTTGTCTTTTGTAAGTAATGAAAACTAGTTAATTTATTAGTAAATTTTTCCGATAAATTACAAGTCGAAGGTTTATGTAAGGAGGAAGTATTATGAAGCAAAATTTTAATGCAAATCAAATAACTATGCTGATGAATGAAAATTCTTTATCTAATTCTAGTAAAAATAGAATTGCTTCAAAAATAGATAATATAATTGAACTTATGAATAATCCTAATAATATAAATAATGTATCTGAATTTAATTCTTTACTCTCTAGTGAACAAAAAGCTACTGCTAGAACAATTGTAAATAAAAATGATATCTTATCTAAGAAACTAATAAAATCTATGTCATTTCAAAAAGAAAATTTACTTCAAACTTTAGAAATTAGTCAGCTTCGCTTGGAGGCAGAACTAAAAACATTAAACGATAACTTAAATCTACCTGTACTAAAAACTAACGCATCTCTATGGGCTAAGTTGCTTAATTTATTTAAACTTCCGTTTTTAGCAAAAAATAAAAAAGCCGTAAAAGTAAATTCAACTAGAGAAAAAATAAATTCAACAACCTTAAAACTTACAAGTCTCCAAAAAAATAAAGAAGACTTAACAAAAGAGTTTGGAGATATAGGACTAGAATCACTTAAATACTTAAATAAAGTAACGTACACCGCTCTTCTCCCAGGCTACTATTCAAATGCCACCACGTTAGAAAATATAAAAAATAAAATGGCGGTTTTCCAAAACTAATATTTAAAAGGAGTACTTACAGGTACTCCTTTTTTGTATCAAAAATTTATCTATCGCATATAAAAATAGAGTTGGGTTTAACCCAACTCTATTTTTTATTATTGCTAATTGAAATTAGTCAACAATTATTAAGATGTTTGCTGTATCAGCATCAGCATCAGTATTAGCATAAGGTATTACATATAACTCTCCATCTTCAATTTCATCTCTTAATTCATTGAATGTCATTGTAGAAAGTTTTCCGCCTCTAGCGTCGAATACGATTGCATCTTCGTCAACTTCAACTTCGCCTAAAGATACTTCTATTTCATCTTCGTCATCTTCATATTCAAGTAATAATTTTTGTGTTGCGATAACTCTGAAGTTAGCTTTGATTGTACCCTTTTCTGAACCTGGATTTGCAGGAACTGCAGGTACTTCAGGGATTAATTTAACATATCCATCAGCAAGTGTAAAGTCATCCGCGCCTTCTGCCTTTTGTGCATTTGCAGCTGCTAAAGTTATTTGACCTTCTGCAGGATCTGCGTCTACTAATTGTAATGCACCTTCAGCATTTTCAGCACATGCTTCATAGTGTGCAGGAACTGCAGGTACTTCAGCAGCAGCGCCTTCACCAGCTGCGAATAATGTAACAGCTAATGTTGTTTCAGCAGATTCGTCAAGCTCGTCGCCAACTTCATCAGCTGCTTTTAATTTCTTGAATGCAGGTAAATCAACTAATGCAGCAGCTGCATTTAATTTTGATCCCTTTAATGTGTATTCAACGAAATAATCTTCTTTATCTACAAGATAGTTGTTATTTGTGCTCTTAGCTTCTAATGTTTCTTCACCATCTTCAGTTAATAAATCAACATATTTCTTAACTGTTGAGCCACTCTTTTCTTTGTAATCGTCTCTTACAACGATAGCATATTTAGCATCAGATGTTACATAATCTTCAACATCGATTCCTACATATGCAAGAGTCTTCTTATCTTTTTCATATACTAAAGTTGCTGCTTGTGCTGTCTTATCAGCAGCTGTGATTAAAATCTTCCAATCTTTTGAAACACTAGCTTTTTCAGCACCGTTATTACCAGTGTTGAAGATTACAGTAGAATCTGAGAAGATTTTTCCATCGATTCTTTGACGATCATCATCAACATCTGTATTAGCAGCTACTACTGTAGCTTCATAATCACCATTTGTGTTATTAGCTAACTCAGCATCTACTACATAAGCATCGAAATATTCAATTTCTTTCTTGCCATTGTCTGAGAAAACAATGAATTTGTTCTTTAAGTCATTTACATCATCTTCCCATTCGTCTTTTGTTCCATCATCTTCTTCATTATCATAGATGAATTTGTATTCTCTTGATGTAGTACCATCAGCAAGTAAGATTCTTACAGGGATGTAATATAAATCATCATCTTCTTCATCATCTTCAAGATCTCTTACGTCTGTTACTATACCAAAGATCCAGTTTTCTGCTTCATTTTCTGTTGATAATAATACATATTCGCCATAGATGTTTACATATAATTCAACATCTTCGCCAATGTATGAATCTGCACCAGCTGCAGTCTTATCTTCAGCATCTTTAATCTTGTCTGTTGTTACCCTTAATTTATTGTTTGAAGAATAGTAAGCTTTTCCATCTACTGTTAATTTCAAGTCTGTCTTAGAAGCTCTTGTTAATTCTCCTTCAACTCTCTTGCTTGAAACATAAACTGTTGTAACTGTTTTATCAGCATTATTTTTATAGTAGTATGTTAATACATCGCCTACTTCAACGTCAGCTGCTTTAATGATCTTACCATCTTTTATGAATCTTGGTAAATCATCTTCATCAACATCTTCACCATAATCGATTTCTTCATGGTTTGCTAATGTGATTACTTCATTTCTAACTTTCTCTACGATAGATTCTTTTGTTAAGAATCTTTCATAATTTCCAGATACAAATAAATCTAATCTTGAAACTTTACCATTGTTGTTTAAGATAACATTTGATTTGATTACTTTGTTATATTTGCTATCAAATTCAATGCCAAGAACGCCTTCTATAGCTGTCATAGCTTCTTCAGCTGTGTCAGGGTCTGTCATTTCTACTGTGTTTACATATACATGTGCATCATCAGCAAATTTGTATTTTTGTCCACCAATAGTTAATTTTCCATCTTCGAAAGCTGTTAAAGTTTCATCATCAACAGTTTCGTCGATAACTCTGATGCTAACAACTACGTTGTCTTTACCAAAGATAACTGTTACGATCTTACCATAGTAAGAATCTAAATCTTCAAAGTCTGGAGCATAAGCTGTGATTACATCAGTTTGTCTATCAGCAGTTGTCCATTCTTTTACATCTTTGTTTCTTGGTGCTCTTGTATCAAATGCTTCGATAAATCCATCAGCATATTCATCTTCTGGTGTTAATCTGATTTGATATTCACCTAATTCACCATCTGTTGCTGGTACTTGAGATACTGTCATGAATTCAACTTCTTTTAAAGGATATCCTAATACAACATCTCTACCATTTACTTCTGTGAATACATAATCTCTGAAATAGATTGAAAGTAATGATCTTCCTGAGTTACCAAGGTTGATATCACCTTCATATACTGTTTGATCTACATCCCATACAGCTGGAGCTTCTAATGTGTTCCAAACAATAATTGCTACATTTCCTCTGTTAGCATCAGATGTCTTAACTCCATCTAATAAACCTAACTTTGTAGCTTCTGTGATGTAGTTAGCAGGCCATGCGCCCATTGTAGCAACATATTCGCCTCTTCCTAAAGCGTTAACACAAAGTGTTAATACTTGGTTCATTGTTAATTGATCGTTTGGTCTGAATGTTCCATCAGGGAAACCACTAAGGAATCCTTTACCAGCAGCAACATTAATGTAACCTGTGTACCATTCGTTAACAGCAACATCGCTGAATTTTGAAGGAACACTCTTGTTCTCATTACATGTTACTTCGTCAATACCTACCATTTTGCAGAGTATAACTGCCATTTCTGCTCTTGTGATTGTGTTTTCAGGTTTGAAAGATCCATCTTCGTAACCAGTTACAACCTTAAGAGCTTGCAATCTTGCTACTTCCTCTTCACAATCCAATCCGTAAGTATCAGTTGATGCAGCGAATGCTGGCATAACTGTAGAAAGGATCATAGCGAAAACAACAAGAAGTACTAATGTTTTCTTTAAGCTCTTCATACGAAAAACTCCTCCTTATAAAATATTTTGTTTTTTTATTGAAAAGAGAATTTTCATTCTCTGTTTCAATCAATTGTACTATAACCGGTTTTCCCCCGGTCAGTTTGTATTTTATTCTCACTAATATCACCTCGTCAATAGGTTTTTATAAAGTGTAACACAATTGTAATATTGTAGAAACCTTTTAGAAACAAGGATGTAGAGAATACCTTAACGATTTACTTCAAATATATCGGTAGGATTTGCTAATTAATTAGGCATTATTTTATTCTTAACTATTTTGAAACATTCCTGTAACATTCGGTTTTCTCCAAAATTCAAACTAAATTTTCTTGTACACAATGATTCGAGTGTTTTTTATTTTTCCGTGTTACAATTTTGTAATATTTTAAAAAACAAAAAATGAGCTATTAATTTTTTAATAGCCCATTTTAATAATCTTTTAATTATAAACTTTACATTCTCGATGCAGCTCTAATATCCATACGAATTTTATCAGCAACCATAGCAATAAATTCACTATTTGTTGGCTTGCCTCTTTCAGGATTTATTGTATATCCAAAAGTATTTTCTAAAACATCAATTCTACCTCTTAACCAACAAACTTCAATTGCATGCCTTATTGCTCTTTCTACTTTAGCTGCTGTTGTTTTATATTTCTTTGCTACATCAGGATATAATTCTTTAGTTATTCCAGTGATTAAACCTCTATCTTCTACTACCATCAATATTGCTTCTCTTAAATATTGATGTCCACTTATATTTGCAGGTATTCCGACTTTATGCATTAAATTAGTAACTTCTATCTCTGCGTCTAATATCTCATTAGTTTTAGAAACATTTATGTCGCTACCATATAAAGGCGAAACAAAATTATTTAACACAGCTGATGGATCGCTATATGCGCTTCTTATTCTATCTGCAAGTATTGGAAGTTCGTAAGGCTTTAGCATGAAACAATATGCCCCTAATTCGAGTGCCTCTTTTATTGCAAATTCTTGAGATATAGCAGACTGTAATACAATTTTAGGCGTTTTCTCTGGTCTTTTTTCAATTAATCTTTCCATGACTCCTAAACCATCTAATTCAGGCATAATTATATCTAATAAAACAACATCAGGTTGATACTTTATTATTTTATCTAATGCCTCTTTACCATTTGATGCAACATCTACAACTTCCATGTCGCTTTGTGAAGAAAGAAAGTTACTTACAATAGTGGCAAAATTCCTATTATCATCACAAACTAATACTTTCATATGTTTTCCCCCGTTCGTCTTATGTATTTTGTCATTCTTTTGTCTTTATTGGTAGTCTTTATTAAAAACGACAACAAAATTATTATATTCATTGCAAACCGTTTATTCAAGCGAAAACCAATGTAACAATTCTTATTTATCCTTCATTTTCTTACATTTTTCGACAAATTTCGTCAAAAAAAGTGTAAGAAAAAAGCGAGCCGTGTAAATGGCTCGCAAAATCTATTTGCTTTTACTCTCTAATTCCTTTCGTCTTTCTTCGTATCCAGGCTTTCCAAGTAGCGCAAACATATTTTTCTTATAATCTTCAACACCTGGCTGATTAAATGGATTAACGCCAAGTAAATATCCACTTATTCCACACGCTTTTTCAAAGAAGTAAATAAGCTCTCCGATATTTCTTGGACTAATTTCATCAATCTCTATAATCATACTAGGTGTATTCCCATCATAATGTGCCATAACAGTTCCAAGCAATGCTTTTTCATTTATTTCATTCATACTTTTTCCGGCAAGATAATTAAGACCATCTAAATCAAGCATATCTTCTCTAACGACGATTTCACTTCGTGAATTTTTAATTTTTATAACTGTCTCAAATAATTCACGTCTTCCGTCTTGAATATATTGCCCCATAGAATGAAGATCTGTAGTAAAAGTAACTCCCGCTGGGAAAATACCTTTATGATCTTTTCCTTCACTTTCGCCATAAAGTTGTTTCCACCATTCAGTAAAATATCCCATGCAAGGTTCATAATTTACTAAAATTTCTGTTTTCTTTCCAACTTTATATAAAGCATTCCTATAAACTGCATATTTATAGCATTCATTATCCAATGAATTTTCCATGTATTTTGTGCGTGCTTCGCTTGCACCAAGCATCAATTCGTCTATATCAATCTCGGCAACTGCAATAGGCAACAATCCTACAGCAGTAAGAACAGAATATCTTCCTCCGACATCATCAGGAATAACAAATGTTTCATATCCTTCTGTTGTGGCTAAAGACTTTAAAGCGCCTTTTTCTTTATCTGTTGTTACATATATTCTAGTTTTCGCATACTCTTTGCCATATTTTCTTTCCATAAATTCTTTTATAATTCTAAAAGCAATTGCAGGTTCTGTAGTAGTCCCAGATTTAGAAATAACGTTAACGGCTACATCTTTATCTATAATATAATGAAGCAAAGATTCCATATATTCAGAGCTCATATTTTGACCTAAAAATACAACTTCTGTTTTTGTAGTTTTTCTAAATGGGTCTTTAAACATATCTATAACCGCACGAGCTCCTAAATATGAGCCTCCAATACCAATTACTATCAATATATCTGCTTGTTTTCTTATTCTTTCCGCGGCGGCTTTAATTCGTCCAAATTCTTCTTTATCATAATTTACAGGCAAATCAACCCATCCGGTAAAGTCTGAGCCTTCTCCTGTTTTATTATGCAACATATCATGGCAAGCACTAACTTTCTTTTGTAGAGAAGATAATTGGAATTTACTTAAAAAATCTTCTACGTACTTTGTACTTAACTTTATAGCCATATTCATACCCTCCATATAATAATATTTTGGACTAATATCTGCTTGCATACCCTTTTGAATTTAAGAATTCTAATAATTTCGTCTTTTCTGATTCTACTTCCTCGCTTGTTAACGTATGATCATCAGCTTTCCAACTGAAAGTAAATGTAATACTTTTCTTGCCAGCTGGTAGTCCAACACCAACGTATAAATCGACAAATTTTATATCATTTATAATAGGGCTTTCAAATTTATTTAAATCTTTTTTTATCTCTTCATAGTTCTTATCACTATCTACTAATAGACTTAAATCAAAACTTATTGCAGGATACTTAGAAACCATACTAAAAGTAAGTTCCTTATATTCTATTTTATACAATTCAAATAAATTTAACTCTGCAATTGCAATATTTAATTTTTTGTCTATATTATTTTTAATCTTTGGATGAATAGTTGTAATATAACCTATCTCAATATCATTATAGACAATCTTTGCAGTTTTAACAGGGTTTTGCCATGCCTTTTTATTTTCTAATTTTTCATATGAAATCTCAACGTTTTTAGTTACACTAAAGATCTTATCTACAATTTCTTTCATCTTGTAAAACAGATCGTTTTCAGCGTCTTTTTTGCTTGCAATAAGTATTCCGAGTTGCTTATTTTCAGAAAAATCTTTTCCGGATATTGGTGCAACACTTCCTACATCAAATATTCCAAACTCACTAAAATTCTTTCTATTATCATTTGCAAACTTTAACAATGTAGGTGCCATCTCTTGTCTAATATCTGCAAGCTCAGGTGCTGAAGGGCTTAATAATTTTATTCCTTCTAAGTTTCCAATTCCTACTTCTGTATTAAACTTATTATCGTACCATATATAGCTATGAACTTCAGATAGCCCAAATCCTTCAGACAAAATAGTTTTTATTTTATACTCTGTTTCTCTTTCTTCATTTACTTTTAATGCAGTAATAGGCACTTTCATAGGTGTTGGAGTAATATTATCAAAGCCATAAATTCTAGAAACTTCTTCAACAATATCTGCTTTTATGCTAATATCTTTAGAAGCTCTAAAACTTGGAACACTGATATTAAGCTCCTCCCCATCTACTTCTACACCAAATTTTAAAGATTTTAATATAGAAACAATTTTTTCAATAGGTAAAGCTTCGCCAATATACCCATCTATATAAGATTTTGTAATCTTTATTGATACATCTTTTTGAGGTTTTTTAATTGTATCTGTAAGGCCTCCTGTAACTTTTGCTCCCTTATCATCTTTTAATAATAAATATACGAACCTTTTTAATGCATCTATTACATATTGACTATCTAATGTTTTTTCATATCTTGCACTAGCTTCTGTTCTCATGCCTAGTTTCGCGGCATTTCTTCTAATCATAGCGGCATCAAAATTTGCAGACTCTAAAATAATAGACTTTGTGTTTTCCGTTACTTCTGAATCAAGTCCTCCCATAATACCTGCTATTGCAATTGGAGTATCATTATTACATATAAATAATGTTTCATTTCCAACTTCTCTCTCTACATTATCTAAAGTTGTAAATTTTTCTCCTTTACTTGCTCTTACAACAATTTTATCAATGCCTTCTCTTTCAAAAGCATGCATAGGTTGACCAACATCAAGCATTATATAGTTAGTTAAATCAACTAAAAAGCTAATTGCACGCATTCCACAATAGAAAAGTCTTACCTGCATCTCATAAGTAGAACTTTCTCTTGTTACATTATCAAATACCATACATGCATATCTTGTGCATCTGTCATCTTTTATTTCAACAGGTATTTTAGGTAGATTATTATATTGCTCTAAATCTTGACTTGGCATCTCTTTTAATTCTCTGCCTGTAATTGCTGCAATTTCTCTAGCAATACCGTAATGGCCCCATAAATCTGGTCTATTTGTAATAGACTTATTATCTATTTCCCAAATAACATCTTCAATTGGTAATATCTCTTTTATATCTGTTCCAACTTTAATATTTTCATCTAATACCATTAAACCTGAATGATCATCACTAATTCCAAGTTCTTTCCCGGAACAGCACATTCCAAAGCTATCGTAACCAGCAAGACTTGCTTTTCCTATTTCTATTCCAGAAACCATACCTCCAACTTTTGCAAATGGCACTATAATACCAGCTTTTGCATTAGGTGCTCCGCACATACATTGAACTACTTCTTTACCATTATCTACAGTCAATTTATGTAGTTTTTTAGATTCTGGAATTTCTTCGCAAGTAAGAATTTTCCCAGCAACAACATCTTTAATATCTTTTCCTTTAAATTCTACTTCTTCTACTTCCGCTGTAGACATTGTAAATTTTAAGGCTAGCTCCTTCATATCCAAATCTGATATATCAACATAATCATTTATCCAATTCATTGAAATTTTCATTTTTTATCACATCTCCTTCTATTCTCAAATTATCTCTTTAGGAATCTTAAATCTCCGCCATTTAAATCTCTTATATCTTTTATTCCGTATTTCATCATAGCGAGTCTTGTTAAACCTACACCAAAAGCAAAACCTTTATATTCTTCTGGGTCTATTCCTCCTGCTTTTAATACATTTGGGTGAACCATTCCGCAAGGAAGTAACTCAAGCCATCCAGAGTGTTTACATGTAGGGCAACCTTTTCCTCCACATATTTGACAATTTATATCAAGCTCAAATCCCGGCTCAACGAAAGGGAAAAATCCTGGACGTAATCTTACTTCTACTTCTCTTTCAAGTATCTCTGTAAGTAGTGTCTTCATAATATAAACTAAATTTGCAATAGATAAATCTTTTTCAACCATCATACCTTCAAGCTGGAAGAAAGTATTTTCATGGCTTGCATCCATTGCCTCATTCCTAAAGCAACGTCCTGGTGCAATCATTCTAAACGGTGGCTTATGATCAAGCATAAACCTGCTTTGACATGCAGAAGTTTGTGTTCTTAAAACATGTCCTGTATTAAGATAATATGTATCTTGCATGTCCCTCGCCGGGTGATCTTTAGGAATGTTTAACATTTCAAAATTATATTTATCTTCCTCAATTTCCGGTCCATCAGCTATCATAAAGCCCATGCCCTTAAAAATTTCTTCTGCTCTTCTTTGAACAATAGTTATAGGATGTAAACTTCCTTTTTTAGCTTCATAACCCGGAAAAGTAATATCAAAATTTTCTTTTTTAAGTTCTTCCTCAATTATTTTATTATTTATTTCTTCAATAGCATTATTAATCTTGTTTTCCAATTCAACTTTAACATCGTTTGCAATTTTTCCGACTTCTTTTTTCTCTTCAACTGATAAATCTTTAAGTCCTTTTAAAATCTCTGTTATTTTCCCCTTCTTGCCTAAAAATTCAACTCTAATTTGATCAACATTTTCAGCTGAAATAGCTTCTTTTATTCTTTTTTCCACTTCTTCCTTCATCTTTAATAAATTTTCTTTTAGCATTTCTATTCCCCCTTATAAAACAAAAACCTTCGTTCCTCAAAAGGAACGAAGGTATAAACTCCGCGGTACCATCCTAATTAGCATAATTGCTCTCTTGATTTTCCTTTATAACGTAAGGCAACGGCAAAGACTACATATCACCTTTGCAGCTCGTAAGCGAACTTCAAACTAACTTCTTTGTCGAATTTCCACCAACATCAACTCTCTATAAAATTCCTTAGTTTTACTCTCTTAGTCATCACATTTATTGAGATTATATACCAATATTATCTATTTTGTCAAACAAAAAAGACTAATTTCAAAAAATTAGCCCTTTCTAATCGTTTTTTACTTTTCAGCTGCACTTAACTTTTTACCTAATGTAGCCTTCTTGTTGTTTGCAGTGTTCTTTTTCATAACACCCTTTGTAACTGCCTTATCAACTGTGCTAACAGCATTTGTATAAGCTGTTTTTATTGCATCTTTATCGTTAGAATTTAAAGCTTCATCAAATTTCTTTAAAGAAGTTTTAACTGAAGTTTTAACAATAGCATTCTTACTAGCATTTACTTTAGCAACTTCAACTCTCTTTTTTGCTGATTTAATATTTGGCATAACGTTCACCTCCCAATATTAATAAGTCATATATCTTTTACTTATTTTTCTAATTAACATGGTATATTCTAGCACAAAGTGCAAATAATTGCAAGTACTAATATTTACAGTAAATATTTTAAAATCATGGCTAGTACTCTACCATCTTTAATTTTTCCGTCTTTTATGCACTCAATAACCTGTTCTTTTGTAAGCCAAATAAACTCATCATTTTCTTCTAAATCTTTTGCTAAAAACATATATTGTCTGTCGTTAGAATACCCTACTGCTGTAACCATCTCACCAAAATCTTGAAATTTCGTATCCTTATCAAACTCCATTTTACTTGGAAGTTGAACTAAATTCTTACCTACTGCAGGCATATATCTTACAGTAACTCCTAACTTTCCACTCTTCGAAATAGGTAAAACCATATCGCCTGCTTTTACATATAAACATTCCCGTCTAGAGTTCTTATTTCCAGGAACTTTTACAATATGATCTCTAATAACCCCAAATTCACAAGTTTCTGTATAATCAATCCCCACATCTTTTTCTATTAAATTCTTCTCTTCTTCTTTTACTCTATTCTTTATTTCTTCTATAATTTGTTCAATATTGGAACTGTTATTTGAAATCTCATAACCTAAAATATATCTACTTTCTCCGATCGCAATAATAGTTCTTTCGTCGGTAATAATATTCCTTTTTACTAACTCTATTGCAACATCAAATGGAATCTTTATTACGCAAACACTTTCATCATTATCTAAATCTTGTTCCTCTGTTTTTTCACATCCAACTGCAACAAATCCGCCTAATTCTTCACTTGTAAACTCGGGTTGAGCAAATATTTCAGATATTTTAATTATTTCTTCAGCTGTGCAGCCCGTTTCCTCTCTTAATTCCCTTTTTGCACATTCAAAAAAGTCTTCACCTGGCTCTGCTCGGCCTGCCGGAAGTTCAATTATAGTCTCTTGAATTGGGAATCTATACTGTATCTCTAAAAATACATTTCCTTCCTTGTCAAAAGGTAATATATGTGAGCCAAAAAAAGGTTTATTTAATATAGATTTTGTATATTTAAAATCCTTTTCTACTAAAGTAATATCATATGTATTTACATCGCCCATAAATCTACATTTATGAGTATCTATTAATTCCATTTCAATTTTTATATCTTTTTTTAGCTCTTTTTCTAACATATCTATTCCTCCAAACATAGATATAGCCTATTCTTCTTTTTTACCTATAACTTTTTCCATTAACCACCCAAAACAAATTATCATGAAAAATATTGTAGGGAAATTATATCTTGCTTGTCCTTCTACTACAAAATATACTGCATAAAAGAATAACATACTCCAAACCGTTAATAATACCGATATATCTGTCTTCTTAAGGAATATATTTTTAATATTTAATAACAATACAAATATAAACGAAGCACTTATAACATATACAATTGCATTTGCAAAGCCCATAAATACCTTAAACCATCGGTTTTGCATAACTGTCATTTGTTCTAAATTCTCAAAGCCCCACAGTTTCACATCAGATGCTCCATCAAAGAAAACATTTACTACTCTTAAGCAACCTAGTGCAATAAATTCTCCTGGATGTGAAACTATCCATTTTATTGCTTCTTTCTTAAAAATATCCCCAGAATAAGCATTTCTTAAATTCTGCGTTTTTTCAGTCTGATGATCTACATCATATATAAACCCTACGTCTGCTAATTCTCGCTTAAATTCATCACTTGCCGGAATTACAAATGCATTCATCCACGTTCCCCTAATATTTTCACTATTATTGTTTATATATAATGTATAGCCTCCGTTATATGAAATTGGAAATGCTTTTCCAAAAGCCATATAATTTTTTATTGTAGATGGAATTATAATAATTAAAAATCCCACAATTAAAGATATTCCTATTTTTAAAACAGGTACCAACTTCTTTTCTTTTAATAAATATATAAAAATAAGTACAATTGGGTATGCCATAAAAAATGGTTTTACTAAACTAAGCAACCCTACAAGTATTCCTTGGATCACAAAATTCCCTATCCTATTTTTCTCTGTTACATATAAATTCATACATATAATGACAGATAAAAGTAATACACTTAGGATTTCGCTCCCCAATACATTTATATAAATTAAATTATTAGGTATAAATGCAAATAAAATAAAACTAAACCAAACTACTTTTTTATTCTTAAATACTTTATTAAAAATCAAATATATAAATGGTAGCGTAAGTGTCGAACAAATAACATTAAATACTTTTGCAGTAAATATGCTACTATTATTTACTAATCTAAAAAACAAACTCAAAAATAGCGGATATCCGTAAGACTGAAATGCCCATGGATAACCATCCAATGTAAAACCTTCTCCATTAAATAAATTAACCGCAACTCTATAAAAAGTTTCAAAATCATAAAGAGGGCTAAGAGGTATGTTATTTATCCACCAGATTTTTAAAATCATAGATAGAAAAATTACACTAAACACACCAAATAGCCCTTTTTTCTTCATTTTTTACTCTCCCTCTCTTAAACTTCCGGCAAAATTTCACTTATAGGTAATTTATTTTCAGCTAATGCTACTTTCTTTATTTCTGCAACTGGAGAATATGTATCTATAGAAATTTGCTTTCTATCAACTTCAACTCCATTTTCTTTTGTTACTCTATAAGACTTTACCTTATACCCAGTTTTACCTTTTTGGATAACCTCTTCCGTTCCCATCGGTAAGCTTTCATCTTCTATAATTTTCTGAGTATAATCTAGTACTGCAACTGTTTCTGTTGCAAAATCTACCGTCCTATTCGGATTGGTTTGAATTCCACATATTTTTATTGTAAGTGTTCCTCCGCCAACCTTGGACTCAATTCTTATAGGATATTGCAAATTATTTCTAAACCTAAAGTCTAATGTGCCGTAAGATACAGTTGCATCTCTTCCAAGTGGTACATATGCAACAGGCAAACTGTGATTTCGTCTCTCTAATACCTCTAAATCAGCTTTTACTACCGCATTATATAAAGTAGAAGAAACTTGGCATATTCCTCCACCTAAACCATCTACAACTTGACCTTCTTCATAAACTTTAGCAATCTTATATCCTCTTTCTGTCGTTCTTTCTCCTAGTGTGTTATTGTATGAAAATTCTTGCCCCGGCATTAAAATAACATTATTTATCGTTTCTGCAGCTAGTCTCACATTCTCAGATCGTTCTTTTTCACTCGTTTTATAATTCGTTGTATATGTACTTAAAGTATCTCTAAATAATTCTTCTAGGACACTATCTATCGTTGTCTCAGGTAAAGTAATTTTTAATGGAATAGCAAACTGCATTCCTTCTTCAGTAACACTCTCTGCAATTTTCTTTGCCTCTTCAATATCTTTAATTTCTATGCCAATAATTTGATCTACTAAAACCCCTGTCTCCGTTATATACTCTGCATTCTGTACATTTTGCTTGATAGCATTTTGTATCTTATCAATAT
>JAEEXS010000116.1 GCA_016287855.1 Clostridia bacterium | reverse complement strand
AAGTGGAGCAACATCTAGTAATAATAAATCTTTTACATCTCCAGCTAAAACTCCGGCTTGAATTGCAGCACCAACTGCAACACACTCATCAGGGTTAATTCCCTTGAATGGCTCTTTACCAGTTAATTTCTTAACTAATTCTTCTACCATAGGAACTCTTGTAGAACCACCAACTAAAAGAACTTTATCCAAATCATTTGCAGTTAAACCAGCATCTTTTAATGCTTGGTTAACAGGGCCACTAGTTGACTCTACTAAATCTCTAATTAATTCCTCAAATTTTGCTCTTGTTAAGTCTATATTCATATGTTTAGGACCAGTTTCGTTAGCTGTAATAAATGGTAAGTTTACATTAGCAGTAGTAACGCCAGAAAGCTCAATCTTAGCTTTTTCAGCAGCTTCTTTTAATCTTTGCATAGCCATACTATCTGTTGTTAAATCAATACCATTTTCCTTCTTAAAGCAATCTACTAAATAATCAATTACTCTATTATCGAAGTCATCTCCACCAAGTCTGTTGTTACCACTTGTAGCTAAAACTTCAAGAACACCTTCACCAATTTCAAGTATAGATACATCGAACGTACCTCCACCTAAATCGTAAACCATAACTTTTTGTTCTTTTTCTTTATCGAAACCATAAGCTAAAGCAGCGGCTGTTGGTTCGTTTATAATTCTTAAAACCTCTAATCCAGCAATCTTACCAGCATCTTTTGTTGCTTGTCTTTGAGCATCACTAAAGTAAGCAGGAACAGTAATAACAGCTTGCGTAACTGTTTCGCCTAAATAGCTTTCCGCATCAGCTTTTAATTTTTGAAGAATCATAGCAGAAATCTCTTGTGGAGAATATTTCTTACCATCTATTTCTATTCTTCTATCTGTACCCATATCTCTCTTTATTGAAATAACAGTTCTTCCAGGGTTTGTAACTGCTTGCCTCTTAGCAATTTGACCAGCAAGTCTTTCCCCTGTTTTTGTGAAAGCAACAACTGAAGGCGTTGTTCTTGAACCCTCTGTATTTGCTATTACTACTGGATTACCACCTTCCATTACTGCAACACATGAATTAGTTGTACCTAAATCAATACCTATAATTTTTGACATTTTAATCTCTTCCTTTCGTTTTCTACATAAATATAAATATATTTTAGCAACTTAGTTGCAAAACTATTCCAAAATTTATCAATTTGCTACCACAACCATGCTATGTCTTATAATTCTATCTTTTAACTTATACCCTTTCTTTAACTCCTTAGCAACAATATTCTCGCCTAAAGAATCGTCCTCAACATGCATAACGGCATCATGGAGATTAGGATCAAACGGCTCTCCAACAGCCTTTATCTCCTCTGCACCTAATTTCTTAAGCACATCGTCGAATTGTTTGCAAACTAAGTCTACTCCATCTTTCCAAGCCTTAGATTTTTCATCATCTGCAGTTATTGTAGAAGCACTCTTCTCCAAAGTATCTAAAACTGGTAAAAACTCAGTAATAAGTTCCGCCGATATGATATTATATAAAGCATCTTTGTCTTTAGTAACCCTCTTACGGTAATTATCAAAATCAGCCATAACGCTTTGAAGTTGAGCATAATATTCTTCAGCAGAAGGAGTATTTTCTGCTTTCTCCTCTACCTTTTCAGCACTTTTATTTACTGCCTCATTGACTTCAACATTTTGTGTTTCTTCCATCTTTATAATCCTTCCTTTCTAATATTTTCCTTAGTATACCTACTCTCCTAATAACTTTTTAACATAACCTACTACTTTACTATAATCCATACGTTTCGGGCCAATAATTGCAATATCACCCTTGTCCTTATATGGGAAAACTATAACCCCATAATCCTTAAATTGCTCAATAGAATTTTCTTTTCCTATTTTAACGGTAATTTCAGAGTCATACGGCTCATCAAATAAGCCTTTTAATAACTCCTCTTCCTCAAGCATGTACATAAATTTTCGCAAGTTTTCTATGTCGTTAAACTCAGGATAATCGAAAACATTATTTCTTCCGTATAAGAAAATTCCATCATCATCTTTAGAAATAGAGGTATAATGAGTAGCTCCAGATAAGGCCATAGTCGCTTTTTGAAGAGGATCTTTATCGCTCTTAGATAAATCATTTAAGAACTCAGAAATCTCTTCATCGCTTATATTATTAGTATTCATTATATCATCAACGTAATACCTATAACCCAAATCCGAAGGAATTCTTCCGGAGGAAGTATGAGTTTTTTCGAGTAACCCCATCTCCTCCATTTCAGCCATTTCATTACGAATAGTTGCAGAACTCAACTCTAAACCATAATCATTGGCAATCATTTTCGAGGCAATAGGCTCTGCACTATTAATATAATAGTCTACAATAGTCTGTAGAATACGCTTTTTCCTATCATCAAGAAACATTTTTATTCTCCTCTTTTCAAATTAGCACTCTTTTAAAGCGACTGCTAATTCCAAAATTAAAAATATCACTCAACGCATAAATTGTCAATAGATTTATTTAAAGTTTTTCACGAAAATTTATATTTTTCTCAACTTATAAACTTCCTTTTCTAATATAGTCAAAACATAATCAATATCTCCTTTTGTATTTTCCACTCCCAATGAAAATCTTAACGAACTTTTAATAGTATTATCATCTAACCCAATAGCTTTTAAAACATGTGATGGCTTTACGTTTCTTGCGCTACAAGCTGAACCACTAGATGCAGATATTCCATGAAGGTTAAGCATCTCAAGTAAAGTTCCGCCGTCAACCCCATTAAAAGAGAAATTAATATTACCAGGAAGTCTTAATTTCCTATGCCCATTTAGCTTAACATCTGGTATTCTTTTTTCAACTTCAGTTATAAAATACTCTCTTAAAGCCAAGATTTTCGAATTATTTTTATCGAAATCACGATATGCAATTTCCATAGCTTTTCCAAGCCCAACTATTGACGGAACATTTTCTGTACCAGCCCGCTTACCAAGCTCTTGGCCGCCTCCGTGAATTAATTTTTCTATATTAGTTCCTTCCTTTATATATAGCGCCCCTATACCTTTAGGTCCATATAACTTATGACCAGACAAAGAAAGCATATCTACGCCCAATTCTTTAACATCAATTTTTACATTTCCAACCGCTTGAACAGCATCTGTATGGAAATAAATATTATGCTCCTTTGCAATTTGTGCTATTTCCTTTACAGGTTCAATTGTCCCTATTTCGTTATTTGCAAACATAACAGAAATCAAAATTGTAGTTTCTTTTATTGTATTTTTTAGCTCATCTAAGTCAATTCTTCCGTATTTATCTACACTTAAATATGTTATTTCAAATCCAAGCTTTTCTAAGAACTCACAAGACTTTAATATAGCAGCATGTTCAATACAAGTAGTAATAATATGATTTCCTTTATCTTTATTTGCAAAAGCAATACCTTTCAAAGCCCAGTTATCTGACTCTGAACCACAACCTGTAAAATATATCTCAGTTGGCTTTGCATTAAGAGCTCTTGCCACCCTCTCCCTTGCAAGATTAACTATATTCTTATTTTCATCGCCCAATTTATATATAGCAGATGGATTACCAAATTTCTTAGAAAAATAAGGCATCATCTCATTTAAAACCTCTTTTTTAACATACGTCGTTGCCGCATGATCTAAATATATATTTTTGTTCATTGTTATCACCTAAAGCATTATATGAAAATAGCACAAAAAAAGTGAGGCAAACGCCTCACCTCAAATACTTTATTATTAATCTTCATCGTGGCAACCACAATCGCAATCATCATCACAATCATGATCTTCACAGCCACAATCACATTCGTCGTCCCATTCAAGAGGAACCTCTTTTTTACAA
>JAEEXS010000115.1 GCA_016287855.1 Clostridia bacterium | reverse complement strand
AACGGCGTTGCCTTCTTTTTCAATCTGGTTTTTAACCAGATTGAAAAAGTTCTCAGTGGAAGAGAGGGCTTCATCGATGCTTTTCGTAGAGTTGCACTCCTCGAGAAGCTTGATTAACTCCGTGACCGGTTTCCATTCGAAGTCTATGGCTCCGGAGACCCTCCACTTGTAGTCGGCGGGATAGGTCCAGTTCAGGTAGTATACGGCTTCAACCAGCCGTTTTACTGCCTTGCTGAGGGTTAGGCGTTGGTCCAAGGGGTTGGGGAGAGTCTGGGTTTCTGCAAGGAGAGTCTGAGCCTTTTCCAGCAAATTGGCAATTTGCTGGTTCCGGAACTCTGGGGTCATTTCGGTCTTCTCCTCGAGCCACTTCTGGCACCGACCATCGCGGTCGTAAACCAACGTGGCCGAGGCTGCGTAGCCTTCGCGGGTTCCGACATCCCAATCCCTGGTATCGTTGATGTTGAAAAGGTAAACATCAACCTCCAAAGGTTTTCCATCAGGCATCGCCTGGTAGGACTTGAAATTGAATCCAGGCATATAGGGGCGGGTGTTTCCTACGGGACCGTCAACAATGACGGTCAGGTCCAAATCAGACGACTCGTCCGTCTCGTGATGAGGATTGGCGGAGAAGCTCCCATGGCACAGAATGCCGAGAACTTCAGGGAACTGGGCGATGCGGTTGACGAGTTCGATATTGCGGGCAGTCATGTCCGACCCGCGGGTAAATTTGAATTGGGGTGTAGTAGGGGTGCAGTTCCGGTTGTTATTCTCTTCCATGATGATGTCGGGATAATATTCACTTGTCAAATAGCACCGAAAATGATCGGTGGTGCAACTGGAAGTGAAAATTTTCCCTTCCTCCTTTTATAATTATTCTTAACTAAATTATACTATATTTTTCAGCATTTAGTCAACATAATATAGAAACAAAAGTACCATAAATACTCTTCTGGGTATTTATGGTAGAATTGTAAATAAAGTACAAGCAGTTAATAAAAGGGGGATGAGATTATAAAGAAATTATTAGGAGCTGCCGATATTTACAACGGAGGTGTTTGTATGGCAATTAATTTTTATTCACTATATTTTAATAAAACTAACATATTTCCTAAAATAAAAGAAGGGGTAAGAATAAAATTAAAAAATAATATATTGTACTTAAATGGAATTTGTGCACAAGAAATTTATACGAAGCCTCAAGAACGCACACTAGAGGATACGGATATTGAAAAATTATTTTTTTTATATCCCAATAATTCTTTATGGATTGCAAAAGAACCAGATGGGAATTTTTATTTGTATAAAGGAAATATTGAAAAAAACTCATTATTTTTAGATAACAATATTTCAGATGAAAGCGTGTATGTGGCCGTAGAACTTCAAAAAGAGGAAAGAGCAACAGTAGATATAGGGTATGTTATTACGAGAGTTTTTGAAGAAGATAAGCAAACATGTATTATAAAATTAGAAAAAAATGCGAATTTGTTGTTAGAATGTGAAAAAAAGATTATTGTAATTGAATGGACTGGAGAAAAATTCCTATATAAATAGTGAGAGGAGTTTTATAAATGATAAACGATAGTGAATGGTCAAAAGATAAAGCTGATTCTAACTTGGTGATAAGTTATGAAAATTTATTAGAAAATATAAAATATCTTATAGAAGTTGTTAAAAATAGTCCTGAATTTAAAAGACTTGAAGATAAAACTCAAATTTTGTTTATGAAAAATAGTAATGATAAAGGTGTTAGAAATAGACAGACTCATACACTTGACGTTGCAAATGTTTCTAAAGCATTAGCTAAAAAGGAAAATATGCCAGAAGAAATGCAAGAATTGGTTTATTTTATAGGATTATGTCATGACTTGGGTCATACAGCTTTTGGTCATGATGGTGAATCAAGAATAGATAAGGCACTAAGAGTACATGGGATGACATCAATTGAATTTGATAAGAAATATCGATATGAAAATGAGTTAATGAATAAATCATATGACCTTGGAGTTGTAAATCCTGAGTATTCATTCGAACATCATGCACATAGTGTTAGAGTTTTAGCAAAAATTCTTAAAGATAATAATATTGTTTTAGCCCCTATTCTTAGTTATGACATTAATCAAGGAATTTTATGCCATAGCACATCTAGAATTAAAAATGAAGAAGTAAAGAAAGCTCTTTGGGCTTTTGCTAGGTTCGCAGATAAAATATATCCATATACAGATATAAGAGATATTCTTCAGGTGGGATTAAACATTGATTCAAATATTTTGTTTGAAATAAATAAAAAAAAGGAGTATTTCAAAGGCGAAAATGATCCACTATTTACTGAGGAAGATATTAGATTGTTGGGAAAAATACTTGAAAAATTAAAAGAACCAGGTGGTTTAGAAGAATGTTTTAAGGAGTATATAGAAAGTTCTAAATTGCAAGTAGATATAAAAATCGATGAAGAAAAGAATTCATTAGAATATACATATTTTGTATCTACTGGCAATATAAAGTCACAGAGTAGGATTTTAAAGAAAGTAGCAGAATATTTAAGGAGGGAATGTATTTTAAGAAAGGATGAGTTACGTGCACAGGCTATGATAGATGAAATAATTGAATATATGTTTGCTAAAAATAAAGAAAAAGGTATGGATGATAAAGATGCTATTTATAAAGTGTGTGTTATAGTTGCAAATATGACAGATACAGAGCTTAGAGATACATATAAAAATTTGGTTTCGCATGATAAAGAATGGGTAGAGAAACATCAAGGGGAAGAAATAGATTATACAAAAAGTATAGCGAGTAGAATTAAAGATTATCCGATTAAATTATCACCAGCAGAGATAAAAGAAATTAGAAAAAATCCTGAGAATATATTACAACCGGTTTTTAATGGGTTGGAAAAATAAATAAGGTATTATAAGTAAAAAGCGCACTGCGTTGACATAATATAAAAAAAGGTGTATAATATAAAAGGAGGTTTGTATAATATAATACAGCATGATTATGAGGTGTAGGACGATGGAAAAGTCAGTAAAGGTGTTACGGTCAACTTCGTTATTCGATTTTGTTGAAATAACGACAAAGGATAACATAGCCGTAATTACCGGTGAGGTAGTAGAGAAAAAAGGAGATCAGCTGATACTCAAGTTGGCTGATAAGGACGCGATATGTGTCAACGATTGGGCAATTTTGTGGTGGGATTATCAGAGAAAATTGTTTGTGCAGCAATAGAGCAAAAAATTATTTTTTTTAATCTCTAATTGCCAGTGCATGTGGCGTTAGCAATTAGGCAGTATTTTTGGAGATTTATCAGAAGAGTAGAGGGACAGTGTAAAAAGCTGTCCCTCTATTTTGTATAAAAAATTTTGCACAAAAAAACATCTTTGGAGATGTTTTATGGTGGAAGGGGGTGGATTCTCTACGCTTTAAGTACTATATTGCAAAAAATGTAAAAAAATATATAATTATGTTGAAGTAGATTAAAAAAGGGGGAAATAAAATGAATTTAACAAACATATTTGCAGGTCTAATAATATTATTAATTGGTTTATTGTTTGATATTCTTTTATTAGTCTTTAATAAAAAAATAAAATCTCCATGGATAGTTTTTGGAACAACGCTTTTATGTGACATTATAGCATTTTTACTATGGTGGTATGTGCCTGAAGAATTTATGCCTCATTGTTTAGGATGTTTGGCAGAAAATACGGGCTACATTTTTGATAAAAATAATTTAAAAACGCATACTATTTTTATTAATAGTGTAATAGGAATAGTTTTATTATGTAGCAAATATAAAATGAAAAAAGGGTGGATAAATAAAATACTTCAGGTATTAAGTATTTTGGTTATATGTAGCA
>JAEEXS010000017.1 GCA_016287855.1 Clostridia bacterium | reverse complement strand
ACATACTAAATCTAAGGCAATTACTCGTTCTGAAGAATCTATTCTTTCCTTAATTATAGATACAGCTAAAAAAGATGATAGAATTAGAATTGTTGCAATGAATGGATCAAGGTTAAACCCAAAAGCTCCAAAAGATTTCTTCCAAGATTACGATATCGCCTTTATTGTAAATGACTATAAAACTTTTATTGAAGATCCTGACTGGATAAACATTTTTGGGCGTAGACTTATAATGCAAACTCCTGCTTTAATGGAAAATTCTTCAGATAATACTGAATACTTTTCTTACCTAATGCAATTTATCGATGGTAATAGAATCGATTTAACTATTGTGCCTTACAAGTATTGTGAAAAATATGTAAAAAGTGATTCGCTGACTAAAATCTTACTTGATAAAGATAAAGCTTTGCCAGCTCTAGCTACGCCGTCTGATGAATCCCATTGGATAAAACAACCTACTGCCAAGGAATTTGCTGACTGTTGCAATGAATTTTGGTGGGTATCTATATATGTTGCAAAAGGAATATGGAGAAAAGAATTTTTATATGCGACTTCTCATATCGAAAATTGCGTAAGACAAGAATTAATTAAGATGTTACGGTTTAAAATAGGTATAGAGAATAATTTTGAAGTCTCGACTGGAAAAGCAGATAAATACATGGAAAATTATCTTCCAAAAGATACTTTTGAAAAACTTATGAGAACATATAATCTTTCAGACTACGAACATTGCTGGGATGCATTATTTATTATGATTGAATTATTTAGAAAGAGTGCTGCATTTGTAGCAGATAAACTAGATTATACTTATAACTCTGATGACGATAAAAATGTTTACGCTTTCTTGCGTCATATTCGCTCACTTCCAAGCAATGCAAAAGCTTTATATGATGAGAATAATTAACGAAAGGATTTTTTATGGATGTAACTAAATTTGCTATAAGTTCAAAAAAAATACCAAAATCTTTTGATGATTTTAAGATACTTCAACTTTCAGACTTGCATAATTTTGAATTTGGAAAAAATAATTCAAAATTGCTAGAAAAGATAAAAGAAGTAAACCCAGATATTATCGTATTAACAGGAGATATGGTTAGTGCTAATTCTAAAGATTTCACTCCATTTCTCTCTTTAGCAAATAACCTCACAAATATGTACCCTGTTTATTATGTATTTGGAAATCATGAAATGAAAATGGATTCTCAAAAACAAGCAAAATTAATTGAACAGATAAAAAATTCAAAGTTAGTATTTTTAAGAAACGAAAAAATTGAAATAATCAAAAACAATGAAACGATTTCCCTTTTTGGACTAGAACAGCCATTTAAATTTTATAAAAATTTATTAAGAAAAAATAAGAATGTTGATTTCCTTTTAAGCGATATGGAAAAACTATTTTCTAATGTTAATAATGAAGACTTTAATATTTTACTCTCCCATTCGCCTTTCGATTTCGAAGTATTTGCAAAATGGGGAGCTGATTTAACCTTTTCTGGTCATGTTCACGGAGGTCTTATTAGGCTACCTTTTATAGGTGGTTTAATATCTCCTGAAAGAGGATTATTCCCAAAATATAGCGAAGGAGAATATTCTATAGGTGATTCCAAAATGATCGTTAGCCGAGGCCTTGGTGGAAGTAGCGGAATCAACTTGAGAATCTTTAACAACCCGGAAATTTGTGTAGTTACACTAAAGTGTAGTTAAAAGGACTTGGGAACACCCAAGTCCTTTTTTTACTGCATAAATTGACTCTTTACTTTATTAACTTCCGTATCTGGTGCTTGAGCAGCAGGAACGTAATATCCTTTTTGCTCCGCTATCTTAGCTAAATCAAACTGACTGGTCTCATCATTATTTCTTATCTGTTGTAAAGTCTGACGCAAACTCGTATTATCTGTTTGTGCAATAATATTTGCATAACCTGTTAAACTACTATTTATCATACTAAGCGCATCATTTACCATTGTTTTTTCGTCCATCACTTTTCCTCCTTAGTTTAAAAACGTTATTAACTTTTGTTTCGTGTTTTGCGCTGATTGTGCCGATCTTTCGAAATAGTCTTTAACTTGAGGGTCGACAGCGTCTTGTGCGTAAGTAGAAAATTTCTGATAAGCAGTTTCATGGCTCCCAATAAGGTGGCGCAAATTTTGAAGTTCTAACTGTGTTAAATTTGGCAAAATAATCACTCCTTTTTTAATTAGATATGATTATTATTAACCTATTTTTGGTTTTTATTCATCATTTCTTCCATTATTTGAACAGCATTAGTTGCCGCTCCTTTTCTTATATTATCTGCTACTACCCATAAATTTAACCCACTTTTTACACTATAATCTCTACGTATTCTACCAACAAATACCTCATCATACCCCTCTGCGGTTAATGGCATAGGATATATCTTTTCATCTGTATTATCTTGAAGTATTACTCCCTTTGCTTTCTTATATATTTCATAAATATCTTCTAGTACA
This sequence comes from Clostridia bacterium, assembly GCA_016287855.1. GTDB lineage: Bacteria > Bacillota > Clostridia > TANB77 > RGIG9151 > RGIG9151. Next base: position 17,421 of record JAEEXS010000017.1, on the reverse strand, counting down.
AAATCTTTTTCAAATTCAACATTTATTGATTCACTATGGCCATAAAATACTGGCACTCTTACTGTTGTTGCAGTTATTCCTATTTCATAATCGTTAAGTATTTTCTTTGTTTCCTCTATCATTTTCATTTCTTCTTTTGTATAACCGTTTTCCATAAAATCATCTATATGAGGTAAACAATTACCAAAAATCTGATACGGAAATTTACTCGGTGCTTCCCCCTTTATTCCATTTTTTAAGTCCATATACCCCTTTTGCCCTGCTCCACTTACCGCCTGGTATGTTGAGTATATTATTCTTTTTATTTTATATGCATCATGTAATGGCTTTAAGGCTACAACTGCTTGAATTGTAGAACAATTAGGGTTTGCTATTATTCCGCTATTATGTACTGCTTCTTCCATATTAACTTCCGGAACTATTAATGGGACTTCTTTATCCATTCTCCAAGCACTACTATTATCTATTACTATAGCCCCCTTACTTGCTGCAATGGGTGCCATTTTTTTTGATACATCTTTTCCAGCTGAAAAAAGTGCAAAATCAAATTTAGTATCAAAAGAATCTTCTTTTAGTTCTTTATATTCATACTCTTTTCCTAAAAATTTTACTTCCTTTCCAGCTGAATTTTTTGAGGAAAACAAAACGTATTCATCTACATTTGGCCTCCTCTCCTCTAGTACTTTTAAGAACATACGTCCTACCATGCCACTTGCTCCAACTATCGCAACTCGCATTTACATCACTCCTATACTTGAATAATCTCTAAAAATATAGTATGATTAATTAGTTATTTATGTGTAAAAATGAAAATTTTGTAAAGGATTGATATTAATATGCAAAATATTTATTCTTTTTTAAATTTCATATTGCCTTTTGAGTGGCTAAGCTATGACTTTATGAAAAACGCATTTATAGCAACTATATTTATTGGAATTTTATTTGGTTTTTTAGGTAGTATGGTTGTTAATAATAAAATGGCTTTTTTCTCCGAGGCTTTAGGTCATTCGGCCCTAACAGGGATAGGGCTTGGTGTAATTTTAGGTATATCAGATCATCTTTCTTCGATGATTATTTTTGCAATATTTATGTCAGTCGTAATTTGGTGGCTTGAGAAACAACAAAAAATGGCGACTGATACAATAATAGGTGTTTTTTCCTCTACCGCAATTGCTTTAGGTTTAGTATTACTTTCAAGAGGTGGAAACTTTAATAAATACTCAAATTATTTAATTGGAGACATCTTAAGTATAACTCCAAACGAATTATTACTACTTTTAATAATGCTTGTTGTTATAATTGTTTTTTGGAGTTTATTTTTCAATAGATTTATACTTTCTAGCTTAAATACTTCTATTGCTAGGAGTAGGAAAATCAATTCAGATATTTTAAAACTTGTTTTTATCCTCATAATAGCTATTGTTGTTATGATATCAATAAAATGGGTTGGCATATTAATAATAAATTCATTATTAATACTACCTGCCGCTACTGCAAGAAATATTTCAAAAAATATGAGGCAATATACTTTATTTTCAATAATATTTTCTCTTGCCTCTTGCGTTATAGGCTTAATTAGTTCATATTATATTGAAACCGCAACTGGTGCTACAATAGTATTAATATCTTCAATATTTTTCGTATTAAGCCTCATAGGATTAAAAAATAGAGATTAAATTAAGAAAGGAACGTGATTAATATGGAAAAAATAGAACCAAGAACACTCGCTGGATTTATGGAACTACTACCAGAAGAGCAAGTTATTTTTAACTATATGAAAGATACAATTAGAAAATCTTATGAAAAATTCGGATTTTTACCTTTAGATACACCTGTTATTGAATATTCTGAGGTGTTGCTCGCTAAAGCTGGAGGAGAAACCGAAAAGCAAATATATAGATTTACAAAAGGAGATACCGATTTGTCTTTAAGATTCGATCTAACGGTTCCTCTAGCAAAGTTTGTTGCACAGAACTTATACAATCTATCTTATCCTTTTAGAAGATACCAAATTGGAAAAGTTTTTCGTGGAGAAAGGCCTCAAAAAGGTAGATATAGGGAATTTTATCAATGTGATATAGATATAATAGGTGACGGAGAATTATCTGTATTAAATGATGCTGAAATTCCTAGCGTTATATATACTACCTTTAAAAATTTAGGTTTTAATAACTTTACTATCCGCGTAAATAATAGAAAAGTATTAGGTGGATTCTTCGCTGAACTTGGATATGAAGATAAAATTGCAGATATCTTAAGAATAATAGACAAAGTAGAAAAAATCGGTATTGATACGGTTAAAGAAATTTTTGTTGATATGGGAATTTCTTCTGAAAATATTGATAAAATAATAGATTTTATTTCTATAAAAGGAACTCCTGCCGAGATTATTACTAAATTAAGAAGTTTAAATGTTAAAAATGAACTGTTTAACACCGGAGTTGACGAATTAGAAGCCGTTTCAAATAACGTTGAATCTTTTGGCTTACCTTCCAATAATTATAAAATCGATTTAACTATTGCTAGAGGCTTAGATTATTATACTGGAACGGTTTATGAAACTGTATTAAATGATTACCCTCAAATTGGAAGTGTTTGCTCTGGTGGAAGATACGATAATCTAGCAGAATTTTATACAAATAAAAAACTCCCTGGAGTGGGAATTTCAATAGGTTTAACTAGATTATTTTACCAATTAAAAGAAGCAGGGCTACTTCCTAAAGTTTCAAAAAGCATCGCAAAAACGATGATAATTCCTATGACAAATGATATGGAATACTGTATAAAAATTGCGACAGAACTTAGAAATAATGATATAAATACTGAAATTTACTATAACGAAAAAAGCCTAAAAGGAAAGTTTAACTATGCTAATAAACTTGAGATTCCTTTTGTTATTGTAATTGGTGAAGATGAAATAAATACTAATTCTGTTACTATTAAAAATATGGCTACTGGAGAGCAAGTTAAAGTTAATAATGATATTAGTGAAATACTTAAAGTATTAGAAAATTAAATATATCAAAAAAGCACCCTAAACTAGGGTGCTTTAATTTTATCTTATTTCCAAAGTCCAGAGAAAATTCCTTTATTTTTCTTTCCATTACCTGTTAATTCACGAGGTATGAAATTGAATAATCTGTAGAACATTAATTTATTTTTCTTTCTTTGAATATATGCTTCTGTAATATTCTTAGAAGGAACTAAGCTTAACTCATCTGGAATAGATGGAGCAGCTGTTGAAATTCTATTAGAAACTTCATTAAGTTTTGCTTCTATTTTATTAGTTAATGGAGAAGACAAAGTTGTATCAGCAGTAGCCTTAATCATCTTTGGTTTAGATACTGCGTAAGAATAATTCTTACAATCGTTATTATCCCAATTATTATTGGTATCTCTGAAACAGAAATTAATAGAATCTGCTTTTGCAAGAGGAATTTCTGCTACAAACCCTTCATTAGTCTTAGTCATTTTTACTTCAGTCAAATTATCCCACATCATACCAAAACCTAAGTGGATATACAAATCTGAGTTATTAGCTTTCGCAAGCGCTCCATTGTAAATAATTTTAGCTGTTTTTCCTTGATATAAATCATCAGCGTTTATAAACACATTCCCTTTATTCTTCATATTTCTGACCTCCAATTATCTTTTGTTATCTTCTACCCTTCATATCGTCATTTTTTTGAAAGACTTAATAAGATTTAAAAAAAAAAACTAAAAAGCTATGAATTTATAAAAAAATATTATATAATGTTTTTGTACAAAAATATGGTTTCTTTGCAAGTCAAAATTTAAGTAATTATAATATTCAAATTATAATTTTTAAGATGTTCGCAAAAAACTTATCGAGGAGGATACTTATGAAAAAAGTTTTTTTAACTCTTATGGTTATGGTTCTTATAACCTCAATTTCTTTCGCTGCTTTTAGCGATTTGCCTGATGGGCACTGGGCAAAAGCCACAGTCGAAGAAATGGTAGAAGCCGGAATAATATCTGGATATACCGATGGTACTTTTAGGCCTTCTAAAGAAATTTCTAAAATTGAAAGTTTGATTTTACTTTCAAGAATAGCTGGGCTTAATAAATACCCAACAGAAGCTACAAAATATTTAGAAACTTATACTACAGTATTATCACCATATAATACCCAATATAAAAAGGACGTTGCGTATTTATTGGGAGTTGGCGTGCTTAAAGAAAAAGATTTAAGCAACTTATTATCGTCAGATAAAATAAATTCTCCTTTAACTAGGGAAGAGATGGCCGTTTTAGTTACTAAAGTTTTAGGGAAAGAAGACGAAGCTACTAAAAACTCAATTGTAGTTTTACCTTTCAGCGATACTTCCTCTATTTCTGCTGCTGCAAAGCCATATGTTTACTATGTATATACCCAAGGAATTATGGCTGGAATGAGTGATAGTACTTTTTCACCAAAGACTGCTTTAACTCGTGCACAAGCTGCCACAGTTTTACAAAGAATATATAAGAAAGTAAATATTACACCTTCAATTGCTGGTACTACTCCAACACCTACTCCTACTAATTCATCTTCCGTTACATCCTTTGTAACTGGTACAATAACAAAAATAGATACTTCTACAAGTAGTGTTTGGATTAAATCTACCACCGGTACCGAAGAATATGAATATGACAAAAATACAAAATTTTATGTTTCCGGAAGAGAATTAAACTCTGATTCTATGAAAGTTAATGCTACTGTTACAGCTACAATTAGTAACGATACCTATATTGCCTCTATGAATATAACAGATGGTGCAAAAGTTTCTACTAAAACTGTAAAAGGTACTATATACGCTGCTAGTTCTGCAGCTAAAACAATTACTGTAACAACTGATGGTTCTAGAATAACATACAACTATGATTCTTCTACAACATATACTTTAGATGGCAAAACATCTACACTTACTGGTGCTATTAAAAAAGATTATAACGTAACCTTAACTGTAGATGCTGCAAACTACATTACAAAAGCGGCTGTTACTTCTCCTGATGAAAGAATTATTGGTAAGATTACTGCTGTTAGTACAAAATATGGATATGTTGTTTTTGAAGATGACGATGATGAAGAATATATCTTAATGGATGATGAAATTGATAACTATAGTAAGAGCTATAAAAAGACTTCTGAAGATTACTATTTTGATGATGATACAGATTTCAAATATAATGGTTCTTCTAAATCATATAAATCCATTGCTACTTCTAGTTATTTGTATAAAGAAGGAAATTATATTGCAGTTACTGTAGGGAAAAATGAATATCTCGACCTAATTGAAGTTGCTACAAAAAAATCTACTTTAACAGGTAGTTCTTCTACAGATGATGATGACGAAGATTCAGATGATGATATAGTTGGAGAAATTACTGTTGCTAGTACAAAATACGGATATATAGTAATTGAAGATGTTGATAGTGGAAAAGAATATATAATAATGGATGATGTAATAAATAAATATGATGCAAATTATGAAGATGAAGACGAAGATTATTACTTCAATAAGGAAACTGATTTTTCTTATGAAGGTTCCTCTAAAAAATATAGTGCAATTGCTACAACAAGCTATTTATACAAGAAAGGTAATTATGTTGGCTTAGTATTAGGGAAAAATGATTATATTGAAGAAATCAAGGTTGCTTCTAAAGAATCTAAATTAACTGGTTCTAGTTCTTCTTCCTCTAGTAGTTATTCTTCCGAAGATATGATGGATGACAATTATTTAGTTGGAGAAATTACAGATATCGATGAAGATTATATTACTATCGAATGTGACGATGGAGAAGAGTACGATATAGACGTTTTATCAACCGCAATCGTTTTAGACTATGGAGCTAAAAAACCTTCAACCGGCTATACTGATTTTGAAGATGCATACGATGATGATGATATAGGCAAAGGCGATAGAGTTTTAGTTGTTCTTTACAAAGAAGATCAAACTGCTTTGATAATTTTATTAGATTAGGTATAAAAAGATATCTTCCCGACTATAATTTATTACAAGGACAAAGTTTCTTGTAGTAAATTATAGGGGGAAAGTTTATGGATAAAGTATTTGATGAAGATACAAAATACTTAATGGAAAATTTGAAAAATGCTCAAGACGATTTTGAGAATGCTATTAACAATTATGATTTTGTAGAAGATCCAGAATTAATAGATTATTACATATATAAAATAAAGGCTTCTCAAACTCGCTATCAATATTTATTAAAAAAAGTAAAAGAAAAAGGGTTATAGCCCAAGAAAGGATGATGTGTTATGAGTAACATATTAGTTTTTATAGTAGCATTAGCAGTAGTTTGTATAGTTGCAAAAATTTTCTCTGCCCCTGTAAAATTGATTATTAAAATTCTTGTTAACGCCTTAATCGGTGGAATTGTGTTAATAATATTAAACTGGATTGGTGGAAACTTTGGCTTACATATTGATTTGAATTTCCTTACTGCTTTAATTACTGGTGTTCTAGGTGTTCCTGGTGTTATAATTTGCCTAATACTTCAGATGTTTATCTAAAACAAAAAAGCGAGGTTGCAGCCTCGCTTTTCTTATTTTAAATTCTCACTTCTACAAAATGAATGCCTCCATCTTTTACTAATTTAAAACTATTTCCGCTACTTGTTGTATTATCAAAAATGGTACTATTTTCTCCATTAAAAATAACCTTTATTTTATATAACGTATCAAAATATCTATACTCAACCTCAAACTCTTTCCAACTCTCCGGCGTACATGGTTTTATAAAAACAGTATCGCCCCTAAATTTTATTCCTAGTAAATACTCAATACCAAACATATACATCCAAGCAGCAGCTCCGGTATACCAACTCCAACCACCTCGGCCAATGTGTAAACTATTAGAATAAATGTCTGCTGAAATAACGTACGGCTCTACCTTATATTTCCTCATCTCACTGTCTGTACGACTATGATTAATTGGATTCAATAATTCAAAAATTTCAAAAGTTTTCTCCTTATCGTTTAATAACGCATATGCTATCCCACCCCAAATTGCTCCATGTGTATATTGTCCTCCATTTTCACGAACGCCCTCGGGATAGCTCTTTATATACCCAGGCATCAATTCACTTTTTTTAAAAGGAGGAGTTAATAGTTTTATTATCCCATTTTCGCGATCCACCAAATAATTAAAAAACGAATTCATTGCCTTCTTTTGCTTTTCGCTTTCACCTGCACCAGAAATAATACTCCAAGATTGAGAAATAGAGTCTATTTTACATTCTTCATTTTCAATCGACCCAAGGGGTCTACCATCATCAAAAAAGGCTCTTATATACCATTCTCCATCCCACGCATTTTGATTAATATTTTCCTTAAGTTTAGCAGCAAATTCCGAATATTTATCTGCCAAATCATCTCTACCTTGAGTTCTGCAAATAGGTACAAAGTCTGTTAAAATCTTATATACAAACCACGAAAGCCAAACACTTTCACCTTTGCCTTTATGCCCTACCTCATTCATTCCGTCATTCCAATCTCCAGACCCCATGAGTATCAATCCATGTTCTCCTAATTTTAGCATCCGCTCTATAGCTAAAACGCAATGTGCAAAAAGAGAGGCACTATTTTTTGAATATTCAAAACTTATATATCTTTCATTCTCATATTCATTAAGTTCAGGACCTTCAACAAACTCAACTTGCTCATCTAAAATACTATTATTTTCCGTCACTTTTACATAGTAATTTGTAACAAAAACCAACCATAATAAGTCATCCGAAAATCTTGTACGTGTTCCTTTTCTAGCCTCTTTATGCCACCAATGTAAAACATCCCCCTCAATAAATTGATGCTTTGCATGGTACATTATTTCATCATGAGTTATATCTGGCAAAATATATGAAAAAGGCATACTGTCTTGTAATTGATCTCTAAACCCTGTTGCTCCTCCAGATTGATAAAACGAGCTTTTTGCCCAAAGTCTGCAAACTAGTGCCTGATATAATAGAAATGAATTTAACAATAGGTTTGTAGCCTTATCTGACGTGTTAATCTTAATTCTATTAACATCCTTAACAAAAAATTCCCTCACTTCTTCTAACTCTTTTCCCCTATATTCATTATTAAAATAATTTCCAATTAATTTATCTTCTGAATATATTCCAAATAAAATAACTCCATCGCTTACATTAAAAGCATCTAAATTTATCTCTTTTGAAATATAAAAGTCGTTATTGTCTTTATAAAAAATACAATCTAAGTTCATTGTTATAAAAACTTTTTCGTCTAAAAATTCTTTTTCATACTTATTTACTAGAAACAGCTTGTTATCTTGAAATTCATACTCTATATTATGCTCCTTAAAATTACTATCTGAGCCTAGCACTGGTTTTATACAATAACCCACCTCTATTTTTCTATTCTCATTTTTCAGATTTTTTATTTTAAAATCAATAACTTTAACTAAATCTTTCTTAGGCACAAAAATAATCATTTCTACTCTAAAATCTGCAATAATAGCAACATATCTTGTATAACCCAAACCATACGATACTTCATATTCTCCATTTGAATTAAACGGAAGCAAATATGGAGAAAAAATCTCATTAGTTTCTAAATCTTTTATATATAAATACTCTCCTAATTTGTCACTTATAGGATCGTTAGTCCAAGGAGTTAACCTATATTCATGACTATTATAGCCCCAAGTAAAGCCACCTCCTGCTTCCGTTGTAATGCAACCAAAATCTTTATTTGCCAAAACATTACTCCATGGAAGTGGTGTATAATTATCTCTTGACGGGTATATAACGTACTCATTATTTTTTGTATCAAAACCACCTATTCCATTAAAAAACTCTAACTCTCTACGTTTAATTCTCTCGCTAGGAATAGTTTCAACAACTTTAAAATCATTATAGTAGTTTTTAGTAAATTCCGGTATAACTAAACTACTGTCCTTAAAAACAATATTTGAAATATTTACTAGTTTCTCTATTTCTTCTTTAGATAAAATCTCTCCTCTGAGTAAATATGCTCCTCCAGATATATTTTGCATTGAGCCTAGATGACTTCCTGAAATTATATCACAAACATTATTCCAAAGCGGGTGGTTATAGCCTATTTCATCTTTGCTTATAACTACTATATCTGCAAAAACTCCCTTTGCTTTCCAATATTCATGAGCCTTAACAATATCATATATAACATCTAAATCCTCATACTTAGATATTATAACTAAAACTATAGGCAAATCCCCAGAAATTCCTCGACTCCAAAGAATATCTTTTGTACTATTCAAACCTTTCACTTCCTTAAATTAAATATTTTATTAGCTCATCAAAAAATTTTGCTTCTTCGCCTGTAATATTAAGGTATGACAACTCAACTTGGCTTCTTGCATATGCTAATCTAAACACCCTTGACACCATATCTTCATTTCTATATTTATTTGCAATATCAAAAACTTTATCTTCTTCCGCTACTACTCCAGTAACAAAATATATTGCGCTACTCATACCCGGCTCAACTTTAAAACTACGTCTTTGTGCAAAGGCAGGCTCAAGTACCGCCCCAACTGTACCAAAAAGTGGTCTTGTTTCTTTAACCGAAATGGGATTTTCTATACTTCTTCCTCTACCTATAAACTTATTTCTATCCGTATCAAACTGAAAATCTCCTATCTCTTCACCCTTTATAAAAGACGTTTGAAAAATAGTTAAACCTTCTTCATTTTCAGCTCGTTTTATTCTTTTTGCGTATAAAACCTTATCTGCACAACCGGTTTCTATAAACAAATTATAAAAAGTTCTATGCGAAATATCTGCGTTTTGGTAGCCTATTACAAGCTCGGCAAAACCTGTAATTTCAAACTCAACTGGAATATCACTATGATTAGTAATAGAAATACGTTTTACATCTATGTTGTCTTCCGTTGCTACAACAATTTCATAGCTTGTTTCTATATCCTTATCTGTTCTCATAAATTTAGCCTTATCTCCTGAAAATGCAACTGAGTATTTATCTGGTGTCTTTAAAAACGGAATATAAGTCGGACTCCAAATTTCATTTGTATCTAACCGCCTAATATAGAAAGCTTGTCCATAAAAATTCTCTATATAATCGCTTCTATACCTAAATCCAGATATATTTCTAAATTGAGTAGAATTTACGCCTCTATCATTTATTCTTACTGAATAACTACCATTTGTAATAATATTAAAGCTCGGCTTTACGTTATCTTTAATATCTATAAATCTATCTGTATCAATACTTTCAAAATAAACCTTTTTAGGAGGGATAACCTTTTCTTTACTATCTTTTGTATAAATAATATCTTCCGGAATTTTTTCTTGTAATAAAAACTCAGCAGACTTTACAACTACATTATTATGAAATCTTTTTTGCATAATAAAATCATTTACTATGTTATTTATCGCGACCAAACTCATTCCTTGGTGATGTGCCATATACGTTTTTACTTGTGCAAAATTCTTTTCTCCATTTAATAACTTAAGCCTACCAGGGGTAAAATCTATTGCCTCATAAAAACCATATTTCCCTAACATTTCATACTTTTGTAATTCAATTAAATTTTTATATGCAGCTTTAGGATTAACCATAAGTGCAAGCATTGTAGAATATGGAGAAATTACAGTATCGTCAATAAGCCCTCTTTTTAGTCCTAGCCACGGAACTCCAACCGCCTTATATTGATAATTTAGGTTTATATCAAAATTATAAAATGCAGACTCTGAAATTCCCCAAACTACATTCTTCTTTTTGGCATAAATTATTTGGCTTTTTATAACAAAATTATACGTTTCGTTAAGCAAAGTTTTATTGTAATTCTTCATAACAAGAAGTGGCATAAGATATTCAAACATTGTACCAGTCCATGAAACAAGCCCTTTATCATGGTTTAATTTTGTAAGGCTTCTACCTAAAGAAAACCAATGTTTTACTGGGGCTTCGTGCCGTGCTACCGCTAAGAAGCTTATCTGCCTTGCTTCTGATGCTAATAAATCATAATAAGAATTAGTAATTCTACCTTCTTCTAGGTTATAACCTATTGAAAATACATTTTTCTTTTTGTCATATAAAAGTGAAAAATCTACATTATTTATTAAATTATCTAACTTAAAAAGGATATCTTTTTTAGTCTCATCATCTTCTAATAGCTCATCTAACCCTTCACGAACTGTAATACAATATGCTAAAAAATTTCCATTATCAACTGTTGAAATATACCTCGGGAATAATGGTTTTAAAGTCTTTGTATTATACCAATTGAGTAAATGTCCGTTCCATTTTTCAAGTTTATTTACAGTATTTAGTATCTTTATAATTCTATCTTTTACTTCGAGTATTTCTATAAAACCCAAATCATAAGCAGACAAAATAACCATCATACCTAATCCTATATTTGTAGGCGATGTCCTATAAGCAATTCCGTTTGGAGGATCCTCTTGAAAATTATCTGGTGGCAAAAAATTATTTTCTTCATCCATTAAAGTTTCAAAATAGCCCCATGTATTTCTTGCAAACTCTTGTATTTTCTTAACTTCTTCATCATTTAACTTTGTTTGTTTGTCCTTTAAGGACTCACTTATTTTATATGCTATAAACGGAGCTATACCCCAAAGTACAAATAAAAATGTTCCTAGAATTACTGAAATAAAATCTCCTTTTAAGAAATATGCAAATATTAATATTATTAAGCTAAAAATTACATTAGATTTCATTAAAGAATAAAAACTACCACATGTGTTTTTAAGCTTTGTTTCCATATCTGCTGCGGTAACCCATTCAAGCAGATTTTTTCTACCAAAAAACATCCTATAAATTGTAACGACTATCGCCGAAAACATAAGCCAACCTTGGAAAGGCAAAAATAAAAATTGGTATAAAAACTGCTTCTTATTCCCTCTTATACCAGCTATAATAGCAAAAGCTACCCATAGTAGAGAAATCCCCGGTAGTATTGAAAATGAAAGTAAAATAAGTAGAAGCATAAATGAAGCTGTTAAGCTCCGCCTTAAATTATCTAATATCTTCCACTTTGAAATACTGTTTATCGGGTTTTTAACTTTCTCATTCGCCCTATTTCTAACTCTATTAAAAAGCCACGGCATAATCTGCCAATCGCCTCTTACCCAACGATGTGCTCTTAATGCGTAGGAATTATATTTAGATGGATATCCGTCAATTAGCTCAATATCTGTCGCAAGACCTGCCCTTAAATATGACCCTTCTAATAAGTCATGACTTAAAATTGCATTATCTGGCAAAGTATCTTTTAAAACATTTTGAAATACTTCTAAATCGTATATCCCTTTGCCTGTAAAAATTGCCTCGCCAAATAAATCTTGATAAATATCTGAAGATGCACAAACATACGGATCTATTCCTCCGGTTCCAGCAAAAATTTGTGAAAACTTACTTTGATTTGCACTAACAATATCTATACCGATATGCGGTTGAATTATTCCATGTCCTGAAATTACAGCGGTTTCATCTTTATTTAGTATTGGTGTATTCACTGGGTGAGAAATTGCACCTATAAGTTTTCTTGCCTCGTCTATTGGAATTAGCGTGTCTGCATCGACTGTTAATACATACTTTATTTTAGGCAGTTCATCAAATCCATTAGACACAACTCTATAATCTTCTGCATTCCCTGTTAATAAAAAATCATTAAACTTTAAAATTGCACCTCTTTTTCTCTCCCATCCAAGCCACTTATCTTCGGATGTATTGAAAAATCTTTTCCTATACAAAAAGAAAAATTTTGTTTCTACGTATTTTTCATTTAATTCTTTAACTAACCTAAGCCCAGTATTTTCTATATCTTTATCTTCTTCTATCTCCTCTTTGTCACTCTCTTTTATATCTCCTAACAACGTAAAAAATACGTTTTCATCACGAATCGAAACATGATATTTCTCTAGATTTACAATCATTTCTTTTACACGTTTTTCATTAGATAATAATGTCGGTACAATAACCATTGTGGCTGACTCTTTAGGGACTCCTTCTTTAAAATCTAATCTTGGAATAATCCTAGGCTTAAATATATGGCTAAAAATATAGTTTGCAAAACAATTACCTCCATCAAAAGCAATAATAAACGAAATAGCAAGTCCTAGAAAAGATACTCCAGCTGTATAATACATTAAAACTCCAAAAAGTGCTGTAACTACAACTGCAAATAAAAACATTGTAATAAAATAAATTTGGAAAGGATTCTTTTTATAATACCTTTTTAACTTATATACCCATCTCTGCTTTATATTTAACCTACTTAAAAGCTCATCTTCGCCCTTACCAAACAAATAAAAACCAACATGTCCTTTTATCTCATCTTCACTATTTTCATCTGCATAAGTAACACATTTTTTGGCAACATGTAATTCCGAAATCTCAAGATTTTTAGCAATATTTTCTACCCTACTTCTATACGCATTTTTACTCTCTAAATCCATCTTTTTATAGATACCAGATTTTTCATTCTCAAAAATATGCTCAATCTCACTTGTTTCATTAAACACATCATTCCAGTTTATATTAGAAATATATTTTAAACTTTGAATGGAATTGCCAATAGATATTTTCATTCCAGCTTGAATGCTATGCTCTTTTCTTGAAATAAGCTCTATACTCGTACCGTACCTTTCTATGTAACTATCGATACGGTTTATTGTTATTATCCCATTTTTCCCCATACGTCTTAAATTGTATGCAATATGTTCATAAAAAGAATAATTGTTTTTTATCTCTGGCAACTTAAATTCCGGCTGTTCAGAATACTCTAGTATCCACTTCTCTGCTTGCTCCCATTGATTTTGAGTAGTTATTATACTTTCGCTTACTCCACGAATTTTTTCAATGAGTGCAATTCTTAAGCAAACTCCTAAATTCCATATCTCCCTCATATATAGCGGTGTTACTTCTTCATATTTATTTATAAACTTTTCAATAATATTTTCATCAACCTTGCCATCATTTTGAGCAACAATTTCCCTAGCTATTGTAAAAACTCTTGTATAGCCCGAATTTGCTAATGGCAAGTTCCTATATATTTTTTTATTAAAATCTCTCTTTATCTGTTTGGCATGTTCTTCAATTATATAGAAATTATCTAGTAGCCACTCACTTGCCGGAATCATAGAAATTTTAATATTTTTATTCTCATTTAGTTTTTTATATATACTAAATATACTTGCAAAATCCCTATTCATTTGAATAAGTGATTTATCTATATTATTTTTCATATGAAAATCTCCTTTTTCCCTTATTATTGGTAAAAAAGGAGATTTTTATTCACTTTATGCACTTTTAGCTCTATACTTCTCTCTAGTTGCCTCTCCGCCTCGTATATGCCTTTCTGCCTTATTTTCATCTAAAACTAATTTTACGTCATGGGCAAGGGCTACGTTTATTTGTAGAAGTCTTTCGGTAATATCTTTGTGTACCGTAGATTTAGAAATACCAAATTTTTTAGCTGCTGCCCGTACAGTCGCCTTGCTATCAATTATGTATTGTGCAACCTCTATTGTTCTTTCTTCTATGTACTCTTTCATATTAAAACCTCCATGAATGTATTTGTTACATTTTTATTCATGGAGGTTTTTAATATGCTAAATTACTTTTTTAACTTTGTTAAACATGTATTCGGCCACGCTTTTGGGGGCCACTTTACCCGGTAATCCTAACGCAAGTTCCGCTTCTATTCCTTTTGCTTTAGCGAGTTCAAAATCTATTCCACCTGGTTTTGATGCTAAATCTATTATTAAAGAGTCTTTTCTCATATAGTTTAGTTCTTCTTGTATTACTAAAGCTGGAACTGTATTAAATAGAATATCTGTACTAGGAAGTATAGCTTCTAAATCTGAATATTTTTTACCTGTATAACCCATTGCTTTTATCCATGCAAAATCTTCATCTTTTCTCGCAACTACAGTTACGTTTGCATGAAGGCCCTTAAGTAAATCTGCTACGCATTTTCCTATTCGACCGTACCCTAGAACTACGCAATTTGAGTCGTTTATCGTTCTTTTTGTTTTTTCTATTGCAATTGCTATTGCTCCTTCTGCTGTGGGTATTGCGTTGTATACTGCAAAATCTTCGTCATCTAAAAAATCATATAGTTCTATATCATACCTTACTGCTAAAGATTTTATCCTATCTGAAAAACTTCCTGCAATTAATTTTTTTACATCTTTCATATTATTAAAAAAATTTTCTATTGTTACTTTTTCCAAAGAACTTCCCATATTAATTGTTTCGTTATCTCGTGAAAATGGGATTCCACTTACTACACAATCTGAATTTTTTAATAATTCTTTTATATCTTTTTCACCATAATTTTTTACTATGTACTCTTTTTTGAGTAGTTCTGCTAATATGCTATTTCTTTCGTCTCCGCCTATCATACAGATTGTTTTATTCATATAAATCACCTCCAGTTTATTATATGATTTATATGAATTTTAGGTACAAAAGAACGGCAATGAATTTTTACTCACTGCCGTTCTTTGTATATTTATTCAAAATATTATCTAACACCTAATATGTACGGTGTGTCTACTGTTCCACTTCCTCCTATGATTTGTATATCGCTACGTAAGGTTACTACTGGGCGTACCCCAAGTGCATCAGAATATATATTAGTGCCTCCTCCAGAACCCACTTGATACACATAGTTACCATCTGCATATCCATTTGAATTTAATCTACGAACTTTAAAATCAGACAAGCTGTCAGTTGCTGTCAGAATTCGTGATGCCATCCATACCCAGCCACTACTATGTTGTAGTGTAGCATTATTAGCTATTATCTGTTGATCGCTTATATAACATATATCAAAGTATGGTACATGTTCAGTTGTTGCAGAAGCCGCCGCATACGTCAATGGATACTCAGTTGTATTTATCGCTCCTATACTATTTTCTGTTGCGCCTACACTTCTTCCATTTACTGCGTAATTTGTATTTATATACTCTCTTGCTTTAGTATTTAGTATATTTACTGCATTTGCATATCCTTTTGCTCCGGATATTGTTACATTTCCTACGCTTTCTTTACTTATTATCTCTAGTTGTCCTTTAGTATTTCTTAATACTACCCAGTCGCCTGCATAGTCCCCTGCACTATATTGTACATAACTTCCGACTGTTACCTTCTCTTTAGGTACGCCTATTCTATATGGATCAGATTGCAATCCGCTTCCGCCGATTATTTCCATATCTGGGCGGAGAGTTATTACTGGACGTACACCTAGTGAATATGTGTTTGAACTTGTCGAACTATCAGAATTTGCTACGAATAAGTATAATCCTGATGCATTCCCAGCAGGTCCAAAATACTTCACTCCAAATTTAGAACTGGTACTTGGAGCATAGGCATGCATATAACGTGATGCAAGCCATACGTTTCCACTAGTATGTTGTAATGCTGTACTTTTTTCTATTATACCTTGGTCATATGTAGTATACGTATCACTATATGGCAATACTCCTTGTTCTCTTGCTGCGGCAAACGTCAATGGATATTGTGTTGTATTTATCTGTCCTATACTATCTTCTGTTGCTCCAACACTTCTTGCTCCTACTGCATAGTTAGCATTTAAGTATTGTTGTGCTTTATTGTTTAGTATAGATACTGCATTTGCATATCCTTCTGCACCACTTAATGTTACATCTCCTACACTCTCTTTACTTATTATCTCAAGTTGTCCATCCTTGTTTCTTAATACTACCCAGTCTCCTGTATAGTCTCCACCTGTATAGGTTATATAACTTCCTGTTTCTGGTACTCTACGTTCTTTTACTCCTAGTGTATATGGACTTCCTTGTGTTCCACTTCCTCCGGTTATCTCTAGGTCGCCTCGTAATGTTATTACTGGACGAACTCCTCGAACATATGAAACTATATGACTAGCACTATTAGAGTTTATATCATATAATCCATTACCACCGTTAATACTACTATCTGGATTTATAGAATATACATAGAAATTAGTGTAATTACTCTGACTGACTATATGACGTGCAGCAAGCCATATCGTTCCAGTACTGTGTTTTAATGCATTGTTATTTGTTATTAAGTTCATATCATCTGTATGATATGTATCCCCATATGGTAAATTATTTCCTACCGGATTTGATGCTGCAAATGTCAATGGGTATTGGGCCGTATCTATTATACCTATACTATCCGCTGTTGCACCTACACTTCTTCCTGCTACTGCATAGTCTGGATTTACATATTGTCCAGCTTTATTGTTTAATGCAGTTACTGCATTTGCATATCCGACTGCGCCTTTTAATCCTACGTTTCCAACACTTTCTTTACTTATTAACTCTAGTCCTACAGGAGTATCTCTTAATACTACCCAATCTCCTTCGTAATCACCACCAGTATACGAAATATAACTTCAT
>JAEEXS010000016.1 GCA_016287855.1 Clostridia bacterium | reverse complement strand
TGTTAACTCACTTGTTATAGATGTTCTATCAGAATCTGTTAATACGCCTGTGTTTTGAGCTTTAATTACAAGTTCTCTCATTCTTTGAAGAATGTCTGTTGTTTGTTGTAACGCACCTTCTGCTGTTTGTAATAAAGATATACCATCTTGTGCATTGTCTTGAGCTTGTTTTAATCCTCTGATCTGAGCTCTCATCTTTTCACTTATTGCTAACCCTGCTGCATCGTCTGCTGCACTGTTAATTCTTAAGCCTGATGATAATTTTCTAATTGAACTTTCTACCTTTGATTGGTTTGCAGTTAATTTGTTTTGGGCATTTAATGCCATTATGTTTGTGTTAATTCTCATAATAATCTCCTCCTTGAATTTTTTATTTTTCATCCATGAAATTTATATTATTGAAGTAATGAAAGGATATTTTGTGGTTGTTGATTAGCTTGTGCTAACATTGCCATAGCAGCTTGATTTAATATGCTATTCTTTGTGTAATTTACCATTTCTTCTGCCATGTCTACATCACGGATACGTGATTCTGCAGCTGTTAAGTTTTCTTCTGATGTTGATAAGTTGCTTATTGCATATTCCATTCTGTTTTGAAGAACGCCAATGTTTGTTCTTTGTTCAGATACTTTACCAATAGCATAGTCGATTGCAACTAATGTAGCATTTGCATTCTCTGCTGTATCAATAGCTATTGAGAAAGCAGATCCGCCACCACTCTTTAATCCTGTTGCACTCATGTCAGCGATTGTAACGCTTATTGTATCTTCAGCATCTGTATTTGCACCAATTTTGAATTTGAATTCACCTGCTGTTCCATTTAATAATTTTTTACCATTAAATGTTGTAGAAGTTGCTATTCTGTCGATTTCAGAACGTAGTGTTGTTAACTCACTTGAAATAGATGTTTTATCACTGTCTGTTAATACACCAGTATTTTGAGCTTTTACAACTAGCTCTCTCATTCTTTGAAGAATATCTGTTGTTTGTTGTAATGCACCTTCTGCTGTTTGTAATAAAGATATACCATCTTGTGCATTGTCTTGAGCTTGTTTTAATCCTCTGATCTGAGCTCTCATTTTTTCACTGATTGCTAATCCTGCTGCATCATCAGCTGCGCTGTTAATT
The DNA here is from genome assembly GCA_016287855.1 of Clostridia bacterium. Classification (GTDB taxonomy): domain Bacteria; phylum Bacillota; class Clostridia; order TANB77; family RGIG9151; genus RGIG9151. The sequence continues at coordinate 19,091 of JAEEXS010000016.1, read as the reverse complement.
CTTAAACCTGATGATAATTTTTTGATTGAACCTTCTACCTTTGATTGATTTGCTGTTAATTTGTTTTGGGCATTTAATGCCATTACGTTTGTGTTAATTCTCATAATAATCTCCTCCTTGAAATTTTTAATTTTTTTCATCCATGATTTATTTAATGTTTACCATAATGTTGCCTATTTAATTTTATTTGTTATATTCTTTTGTATTATTTTTTTGTTTTTTAACAGCTATTGATGCGCATCAATCTGTCCTCCTTTCAGTTATTTAAAACAAAAAACAGATACCGCTTTTGCTCATAATCCCGGAATAAAGATTTTATAAATAAAAGAAGGTTTTCTTTTATCTAAAATCTTTTTCATAAGTATTCTTCCGTGAACACTGAAATCTTCCTTGATTATTATGTTTTCCCGGATTTTGAGTTTGGGTACTCTGTCCGTTCACATAATATATCGACAATATAAAAATTTTCTTAATAGTTTTTCAACAAATTATGTAAATTTATTATGATTTTTGCAAAAAAATAATACACAGTAATTTCTTGTAGCCCTGTAATAGACTAATTTTGTCCATTATTCTACAAGTTAATTACTGTGTATATATTTGTCTGAATATTAAGTTTTATCCTTATAATATTTTTATTCTTTTCTTATATCTCTATGTGCTAACTGTACTCTATGGCCACCTTCAGTTAAACGCTTAGCAATTTCTTCTGCTATAACTACAGATCTATGTTTCCCGCCAGTACATCCAATTCCTATTATGAGTTGCGCTCTTCTTTCTTTAATATATTCTGGAATAACAAAATCTAAATAATCCATAATTTTAGTAATGAGGGTACCTGTTTCTGGAAACTTCATAACATATTCCTTTATCTTTTCGTTTTTACCGGTAAACTCTCTTAAAGAGTCTACATGATATGGATTAGGCAAAAATCTTACGTCAAAAACTAAATCTACATCATTAGGCAGGCCATTTTTAAATCCAAATGATGTTACTCCTATAAATAGCTCCTCAAATTTCTTGCCATATTCAAAAATATTTAATAATTCTTCTCTCAACTTCTTTGTAGTTAAATTAGAAGTATCAATTACATAGTTAGCTCTATTCTTTATACCTTCTAATTTTTCTTTTTCTTTTTGAATTCCTACTTCTAATCTATCATTTGGGGCTAAAGGATGGCGCCTTCTAGTTGATTTATACCTTTTCACAAGTGTATCATCTGACGCGTCTAAAAATAATATTTCATAATTATACCCTGCATCTTCAATATTAGATAATGCAGATAATACTGTATTTTCAAATAATTTCCCTGCTCTTAGATCCATTACTATTGCAATGTTTTCCATCTTATCTTCTGACATTTTACACATTTCCAAAAATTTAGGCACTATCATCGGCGGTAGATTGTCCACACAAAAGAAATCCATATCTTCTAAAACTTTTATTGCTTGGCTTTTTCCAGCACCTGATACCCCTGTTACTATAACTATTCTCATTCGCCCACCTCCAAAACTTCTGTTTCTAAATCTACGTTATATTTTTCTTTAACTTTACTTTGAATATACTTTATTAATTCTTTAATATCTTTTGAAGTTGCATCTCCCAAATTAACAATAAATCCGGCATGTTTTTCAGAAACTTGAGCTCCTCCAATCGTAAACCCTTTTAATCCTAAATCTTCTATCATCTTTCCAACGAAATGGCCATCTGGTCTTTTAAAAACACTTCCTGCACTCGGCATATTTAAAGGTTGTTTTTCTATTCTTGCATTTATATACTTTTGCATACCTTCCCAAATCTCTTTTTTATCTCCTTTTTTTAGTTTTATCTTTGTACTTAAAATTATTCCATTTATTTCTTTTGTTTTAAATACGCTTTTTCTGTAGCCAAACTTATGCTTATCACTTTCTAATTTGCATAAATTATAATTCTCATCTAAATATGTCGTTTCAAAAACAACATCACTCATACTTCCTCCGTATGCACCTGCGTTCATAAACACAGCTCCGCCAACGCTGCCAGGTATACCAAACGCCCATTCAAAACCAGTAAGCTCATTTTCTAAAGCAAACTGTGCCAATGCATTGATACTACAAGCAGCTCCGACAGTAATGTATTCTTCTTCAACTGAAATCTTTTTAAATTCATCCCCTAATTTTATTACTATTCCCCTTATTCCGTTATCTGAAACTAACAAATTACTTCCATTTCCCATTATAAAGGTAAATATATTGTTTTCCTTTGCATATTTTTCTATTTGTATAAGATCTTCTACTGAATCTACAACTGCAAATATGTCAGCCTTTCCACCAATTTTAAAACTGGTGTGCTTAGACATTTCTTCATCATATATAATATCTACTTTATCTGAAACTATATCTTTTATTCCCTCATACAAATTTATCACTTCCCTTACTATCTTTATTCAACAAATATACTAAAATTCCTCAATTTCAACTCCAGTATAATACCATTTTAATATTTCATCATATGTAAAGCCTTCCTTTGCCATTCCTATTGCACCATTTTGGCTCATACCTACACCATGCCCATAACCTTTTCCTATTAATTTATATGTCGTTGGAGTCGTAGGGCGACTAACATTCCCATCTATTCCTTTTATATATACTTTACTCCCACTAATATTCAATTTACTTGAACCTTTGTTTGTCGCAACTCTTACTTCTGAAAACGTTTTGTTATCTGTTTCACCGTTAACATCCACAGCCGTTACGGATGCGTCTGTTTCTATATCGTAAAACTGGCTTCTTACATCGCTCGTACCATAAACTAAACGCGTGCTTTCTTTTGTAACTACATAAGAGCCATTTGTTCCTTCAAATTCTAACTCTAAAACTCCATTACTTGGTGTCTTTTTTAGTATATTTACACTAAGTAATTCCCCAATTTTAGCAGATTTATTAGCTAAAATATTACTTATTTGCTTAGCAGTAAAGGTAACTGTCCAATTTAATGTAGATACCGTAGTTGGTTGATATTTATCCTCTACCGCAACAAGGTACGGAACTTTTGACGACCAAACATTTTCTGAATTTTCAGTATATCCTGGACTTGTAGCAAAGTAATATGTGGTAATTGGCTTTCCCTCATATGTAACAATTTCCCCTCTTGTTTCATCAACTGCTCTTGTGGTATCTGCTTTTTCTATTGAAGCTCCTCCATACGCCTGATCCGCAGTTGTATATGTTAAATCAAAGTTCCATTTTTTATATTTATTAAGTTGTGTACAAGTATATGTTCGCGCAGCAACTGCTTGAGCTTTTAAGGCTTCTATTGGATGCCCTGTAGAAAGTTCCTTAGGGACTACTCCATACAAATATTCTTCAAGACCTAATACATTTACTACGGTCATATCACTGCCAGATATTCTAAATATTACTAGTGCTCCTCTATATGTTTTTCCATTATATGAAAGGAATTCGTCACTTTCTATTGGTGTTATAGATACTCCATATTCTTTATCTACCTCACATGACTTTGTTTTAGAGGCGCTTATTGCAGTTATTTTATTACTACCACTTTTTTCAATTGTAACGTTACCTTGCATTTTCCCTATATCACTAATCATTACTCCAGATGGTGCTGAAACAGTAAACTTAGAAACTGCATTATTGCCATAGTTAAGCCCAATTCTAACTAAGCTCGGCAATTCAAACGCAAAGCTTGTACTAGTTAAAAGCATTAATACTAATAAAATTAAACATTTCTTCATATGTAACACCACCAAAATTTGTTTTTAGTATTCAAAATCTTGATTTTGTTTTTCTTCTAATATTGTAGTCGATATCCCATGACCTGGATAAACAACTACATCATCAGGCAAATTAAATAGCTTTTGTTGTATAGAGTTTATTATTGAATTTATGCTCCCCGTTGGCAAATCACATCTTCCATGTGCGTTTTTAAATAACGTGTCCCCAGAAAACAACATACTATTTCCATATAAACAACTTGAACCTGATGTATGACCTGGAGTATGTATAACTTTAAACTCCAAACTCCCTAAATTTATCTTATCATTTTCTGAAAGCACTTTATCTGGTTTTACAGTAACTGCTTCCAAAATAACGAATTTTCCCATTGTAACATCTTCATTTTGAATATTGTCTAATTCTTTATCTAAACAAAGAATCGGTGCATTAACTTTTTCTTTTAGCCAATTAGCTCCGTAAATATGATCAAAATGACAATGTGTTAAATAAATATACTTTACTTTCAACTTATTTTCTAAGATGAACTTATATATCCCTTCTTCCTTGTATCCTGGGTCTATAACAATTGCCTCTTTTGAGCTATCATCTGAAACTATATAACAATTTTCTCTAAGCTCTCCACCAATAAACGTTTTTACCATAAATATCTCCTATTTTGAATCGTCTGGGCTTTCTATTATGATTGTTACTGGGCCATCATTTAATAATTCGACTTTCATGTCTGCACCAAATACACCCTTTTGAACATCTCTACCAGACATTTCTTTCACTTTAGCTAAGAATTTTTCATACATTTCGTTAGCTTTTGCCGGCTCTTCAGCCATAATAAAACTTGGCCTATTCCCCTTTTTTGTATCTCCATATAGTGTAAATTGAGAAATAATTAAGAAATCTCCATTAATATCTTCAATAGATAAATTCATTTTTTGATTTTCATCTTCAAAAACCCTAAGACCTACCAATTTTTTTGCACAATACTCTAAATCTTTATCTGTATCGCCTTGTTTTACCCCAAAAAGCACCATAAAACCTTTGTCTATTTTCCCTTTTATTTCTCCATCAACTTTTACAGATGCATATTTTACTCTTTGAACTACTAACCTCATAAATTCCTCCTAATTTTTCTTTCTACGAACTTCATATACACTATCTACTTTTCTTAAAGATTTAATAACTTTGTTTAAATGATCTATATCTGTAAGTTGTACTTCAACTTGGAACATTGCAACTCTGTCTTGAAGTACTCTTGCATTTATTGCATTTATCTTTCCTTTTGCATCAATTACTGCTGACGAAACATCTGCAAATAGACCAGTTCTATCGTTTGCGAACACTTCAATTTCAGCAACATATTCTGTATTTTTAGCTTTATACCACTCCACATCAATTAAGCGATTTATATCTTCTGTAAAATTAGCTACATTAGGGCAATCACTCCTATGAACAGATACCCCTCTGCCTTTCGTTATATATCCCACAATTTCATCTCCAGGAAGTGGATTACAGCATTTAGAAAGTCTTACTAAGCAGTTATCTATTCCTTTTACAACTATTCCGCTTGGAGGAGCTTTTTTAGGCTTTTTAGAATCAGTATTTATAGCAACTGTATCAGTCGGAATATTCTTAATTTCATTTGCTTTTTTCTCTTTTTCAAATTCATCTTTTAATCGCCCTATTACTTTTCCTACAGGCAAAGCTCCATAACCAATTGCAGCATAGCAATCGTCTAATTTAGAAAAAGTATACTTTTTTAGCATAGGGTCTACCCATTCTGGCCTAAACAAATCATTAAAAGAAAGTTTCAATCTTTTTAATTCATGCTCTACAATCTCTTTTCCGCTCTGTACGTTTTCTTCATATCCTTCTTTTTTGAACCATTGAATCATCTTTGCACGAGCATTAGCACTTTTTACAATATTAAGCCAATCTCTACTAGGTCCCTTTGAAGTAGCGGAAGTTATTATTTCTACAACGTCACCATTATGAAGTTCATATCCTATTGGCACCATTTTATCGTTTACCCTTGCTCCAACCATTTTATTTCCGACTTCACTATGAACTCTATAAGCAAAGTCTATAGGTGTAGAATGCACTGGCAATTGATACACGTCCCCCTTAGGTGAAAATACAAATACATCATCACTAAATAAATCTAATTTTAAATTTTCCATCAAGTCATTACTATCTGTGGTTTCTTTTTGCCACTCAACAGTACGTCTTATCCAACTTATTTTTTCATCAAAAGAATCTTTTTTATCTGTGGTCTTTTCTTTATATTTCCAATGAGCTGCCAAACCATATTCAGCAGTTCTGTGCATATCCCACGTTCTTATTTGAATTTCAAAAGGATGTCCAGTATTACCAACTAAAGTTGTATGAAGTGATTGATATCCGTTTGATTTCGGCATAGCTATATAATCCTTAAATCTGCCCGGGACAGGTCGATACATCTCATGAACTAATCCTAAAACTGCATAACAATCCTTTACAGAATTAACTATTACTCTAAGAGCAAATAAATCAAAGATTTGATCAATCTCTTTATTTTGTTCTTTCATTTTTCTATAGATACTATAGAAATGCTTTGGCCTTCCTTCTATATCTGCCTCTATATTTACTTCTTTTAACTTCTCTTTTAAATTTGCAATTATATCATTTATAAACTTTTCTCTTTCATTTCTTCTTTGAGCAATAGATTCTACTAACTTATAATAGGCATCTGGGTCTATATATCTTAAACATAAATCTTCTAATTCCCACTTTATAGAGTACATACCTAATCTATGAGCAAGTGGTGCATAAATTTCTAGTGTTTCCTTCGCTTTATCAAGTTGCTTTTGAGGGTCTGTATACCCTAGAGTTTTCATATTGTGCAATCTATCTGATAGCTTTATAAATATAACTCTAATGTCTGTTGCCATCGCCATAAACATTTTTCTTAAATTTTCAGCTTGTTGTTCTTCTTTTGTATTGTATGGAATTTTGCCTAATTTAGTTACTCCTTCAACAAGATTAGCAATTTCTTCGCCAAATCCTTCTTTTATATCTTCGTAAGTATATTTTGTATCTTCAATAACATCATGAAGCAGTCCTGCACAAATTGAAGCATCATCTAATTCAAAACTCGTTAATATTAACGCTACTTTAGCTGGATGTTTAAAAAATGGCTCGCCTGACTCTCTTAACTGCCCTTCATGAGCCATTTTAGAAAACTCATACGCTTTTCTTATTATTTCGTGGTCTTTATTTTTAGAGTAAATATTTACTCTATCTATTATTTCATCAGCAGTAGGTATCGCCATTTTTCTCATCTCTTTTCTTTTAAATATCCTGTTGTAATATATCATTTTTTTGTATCTTTTGCAATATACATATATCGGCACTTAATTTATCTTACAGGAGGTATAATGGTGAAAAAATACATATTTACGTTCTTTATATTTCTTCTTACCCTATTTTGCATAATCTTCCCCGAAGATATGATAACGGCAGCAAAAACCGGTCTAACTTTATGGTGGCAAATAATATTACCATCATTATTTCCCTTTATGATTTTATCAAACCTTATAGTAAAAACTGCTTTACCTCAACTATTTAGCAAATTTTTAAGTCCCCCAATGCAATTTATTTTTAGACTTCCGGGAATATCTGCTATTGCCTTATTTTTAGGTCTAGTTGGTGGATATCCAATTTGTGCTAAAGTTACTGCGGATCTGCGAAACAACAATACAATATCTAGAGAAGTTGCAAATTCTCTAATTAAATTTACAAATAACTCCGGTCCTCTATTTATAACCGGTGCAATAGGATTAGGATTATATAATAATAAAAAAATAGGAATACTTCTTTTATTAACTCACTACATATCTGCAATACTCGTTGGCTTTTTACTTCGCCCTTCAAAAGTAGAAACTAATACAAATATTGATATAAATTTTGATATTGTTTCATTATCTAAACTTGGTAGTACATTAAGTAATGCTATAAAAGATGCTATTATTAGTATAGTTATTGTTGGTGGCTTTATAGTATCATTTTCAATAGTTTTAACAGTATTACTAAACTCTGGGTTTATTGCTTTCCTTTCAAGCTTTATTTTCCCTGGCATAGATAAAAATGTTACATATTCTATAATTTCAGGACTCCTTGAAGTAACTAATGGAATAAATATATTATCTACAACCGCTCTACCTTTAAAAGAAAAGCTTATGCTTACTTCTATTTTAGTTGGTTTTGGTGGGTTTAGTATTCACGCTCAAACATTAAGTGTTATTGCCAAAACAGATATAAAAATAAGCTCCTACTTAATTGGTAAAATTCTTCATGGAATTATTGCAGGAGCTCTAACATACTTAGCATTACTTTATACAAATTTTTCTGAAATTCTAATTACTCCAGTTTTTAATGGTATAGAATATAATTCATATGGTTTTAATATGATATTTTCAGTAATAACTGGTATATTTATTTTTGTAATTTTATTTAAGATATTTCAAATTCTATTAACAAGCAAATAATTATTCTTCTGTATTAACTATTCCAGCCACTTTAGGCACATCTATAACAAAAGCTATACCCTTTCCTGGCTCTTCGAGTTCCATTCCTTGTACGATAGCAACAAATACAGAATCTGCTTTAGTTTTTTCAACGAGGGTTAAAACTACATCTTTTTCTGGTTCAATCAATATTCCTAAAATTTTTGCAGTTTCTTTTCCTGCTCCTCGTCCTGTTAAAATAGTACCGCCTTCTGCTCCTACCAATTTAGAACATTCTATTACTTCTTCGCCCTTACCTTGATCAACAATTGTTATGATTAATTGATATTCTTTTTTATTTCCCCACATTATTTTTTCCCTCCTTCTGTCTTACTTCATATATCTTGCCGAGTAGCATAACTAGAATTATTGGCGTCATCGCGACTATTGCAATTAATCCAAAACCATCAATTACAGGGTTAGCTCCTGGGATTCCTTCAGCTAAGCCCAATGCCATCGCAAGTAAAAATGTTGTAGTCATAATACCTGTAGTTACACCGCCAGCATCAAATGCAATTGCTGTAAACTTTTCATCGGACAAAAATGCTAATATTATACAAATAATATATCCTGGTATTATTATATACCACAGAGGTATCTTAAAGAGTATTTTTAACATTGCTAGAGCTAACGATATTCCTACTCCGATTGACAATGTAGATAATAAAACATTCTTTTTAAGTGTTCCCCCTGTTTCTTTTTCTATCTCTCTAGTTAAAACTTGTACAGATGGTTCAACTTTAGTTATAACATATCCTAAAATAAAGCCTAGTGGAACTATGATCCAATTATATGATAAGTTTGATATATTTTTCCCTATCTCTTTTCCAATCTCCACATATCCTATTTTTAAGCCAAAAATCATAAATACAACTCCGATATATGTAAAGATTATTCCGTTTATTATACTATTAAACTTTTTCAAAGGCATTTTTATAAAAAATATTTGAAAAACAATAAATGTAATTAATAATGGCAATATTGCTATAATACAGCCCTTCGCTGTATTTAGAAATTCATATATCATCTAGTTATCACCCCCATTATTAAAATACTTAAAATAGGGCCAAGTGAAGCAATTCCTATTATTCCAAAACTATTTGACGTATTTTTATCTTTGCTTATCATAGAAGAAATACCTATTGCTAAAGATAGCATAAATGGTACTGTTAAAGCACCAGTTGTAGCTCCTCCAGCGTCAAAAGCGGCACTAGATAAATCTATAGAGCAAAATGGTATCAAAATAAATGCAAGTATATAGCCTAGCAAAATTATATATCTCATCTTAATTTTCAAAAATATTCTTAAAAACGCAAGCCCTATAAAAAGTCCTACTCCAACTGCAATTACTGCCTGAAATTGAAATGCATTAACACTCTCTATCATAAATTCTGCTTGTTTAGAAAATACTTGAACATCTGGTTCAAGCATTGTAACACCAAAGCCTAGTAGTATCGTAACAAATAAAATCCATCTTAATTTCCCGGATTTTACTACCGCTTTTCCTATACTTTCACCTGCTTGTTCAAATCCATATTCTATTCCAAGTAAAAACAAAAATAAGCCTACTATTACAAAAACTGTACTCCATAGGAAACGTATATATAGCTCTATATCAACAGGTGTTATTGTAAATTGCAAGATGGTTATCATTATAACCACAGGCAAAATTCCTGTTATTATTTCTTTTAATGTGCTTTTTACTTTCATTTCTACACCTCAAAAGAATTATCGGTAATTTTTAACGTATCTTTACATTTTATAGCAATAAAAAAACAGGGCTAAGCCCTGTTTTTTATTTACAAGTTTTAATTACCAAATAAGTCTTTTAACAATCCTTTTTCGTATACTCCACTAAATACACTCTTTAATATTATAAGCACAATTGGTCCAACGATTACACCAACCAATCCCATAAATCTAACACCAGTGTACATCGCTATAAGTGTAAGGAGCGGATAAACGCCAATTTGTTGTCCAACAATCTTAGGTTCTATTAATTGTCTAACTACTAAAATAAACAAATATAATCCTAAAAGTTCAAATCCTAATACATAGTTACCTGTTATTAAAAGAACTAATCCCCATGGGATCAATACTGTACCGGTTCCTAAAATCGGCAGTGCGTCAATAATCGCTATTGTAATTGCTAATATTACAGCATAATCAACTCTAAATAATATAAAACCAATTAACAATTCAAAAAAAGTTACTGTAATAAGAATCCCTTGTGCCTTTACATAGCCTCCTAAAGAGCTAAATAACCCATTTATAATCTCTTCAGCTTTTTTTAGCCATTTTAGTGGCAAATGTTTTTCCAAAGTTTCAGATATTAGTTTAGAATCGCAACTCATAAAAAACGTAGATAATATAGTAATAATAATATAAATAAGTATAGTTGGGAAATTGACTATTGTGTTTATTGCAATATTTCCGGCACTATTAATCCACCCAGCTACAGTGGTAAGTAAATTATTTATAATATTAAGAGCAGATTCCTGTATTTTAGGTATAAATTCTGGAGATATATCCAAAGTATCTAAATAAAAACTAAATCTACCTAACAAATCAGAAATATTATTATATAGTGTTGGGAAAATATATTGAGTCCTTTCAGATAATGCTATTACTTCTCTAAATAAAGCTGAACAGAACATATATATAAGTGCACCAGCAATTACTACAAATAAAATCATAAAAAGAATTACGCCAAGAACTCTCTTAACCTTAAATTTTCTTTCAAGAAAACTCACAGGAAATTTTAATATTTTAGCTATTATAAACGCTATTAAAAAAGGTAAAAAGAAAACTGCTAATTTTATTCCTACCAAAATAGCTATTATTATCAATATAAATTCTATAGCAACCCTTAGTATTTTTTTATAATTTAATTTCAATTCTTCTAACATATTGCACCTCCAATCAAACTCCAAATATATATCGGCAATATTTTTTATATGTACATCTATTTAATTAAAAAAGGTTGTATTAGTTCAAAAATTTTTTCATCCGCATTTTCCTCTTTAGAGTTATTATTACTACTTTTTATTTTTAACATTTTTTCTATTTTCTCATCAAGAATTTTTTCGTTTAAATCCTTTTCTAAAATCATTTCGCATGTATTTTCTTCACAAAAAGCTCTAGCATTAAATTCTTGATGATTTTCGGCAGCAGTAGGTAACGGTATTAAAATTGCAGGCATATTAGAAGCTTTTAACTCACTTATGGTTAAAGCTCCTGCACGAGCTACTACCAAACTTACTCTTGAAAACATATCTGGCATATTATTTATGTAAGGTAAAATTTCTATATCATTATTATTAGAGTTTATAATCCTATTTTTTACATCAATATAATTTTTTTCTCCAGTTGCATAAATTATTTTATACGATAATTTTTCTTTATTAATTAACTCTATAACTGTATCATTTATGCCTTTAGCTCCTTGGCTTCCACCATATATTAAAACTGAATTCTCACTTTCAGGGGTTTTTATAATATTAAAAAAAGCCTGGTTTATTGGATTTCCCGTTACAAATACGTATTTACTTCTTTTAAATTCTCCTTTTGTTCTTTCAAAGCCTACTGCAATACCATCTGCAAAATTCCCTATAAACTTGTTTGTTTTACCAGCAATAGAATTACTTTCATGAATAAATACAGGTATTTTTAACATTTTTTTAGCTACAAAAAGAACTGGAGCACAAACGTAACCACCCATTCCAATTACAATCTTTGGCTTCAGCTCTTCTAATATTTTTTTTGCTTCAAATAATCCTTCTGAATTTGCTACAACAGTTTTTAATAATTTAATAGGATTTTTAGATAGTCCTTTTGAATGTATAAATCTAATTTCATACCCGGCCTTTGGTACTAATTTACCTTCTAGTCCATACCTTGTACCTATAAAAGTAATATTAGCCTCTGGATAATGCTTTTTTATAGTATTTGCAATAGAAATTCCAGGGTTTATGTGCCCTGCAGTTCCACCAGCAACAATGACAACATTCATAATAATCTATCCTTTATAATGCATTTTTTATCATATTTTGATACTCTTCTCTTGTTCTTACTCCAACTGCTTTATCTATAATTTCTCCATTCTTAAATATCATAACTGTAGGTATGCTCATTATCTTGTATTGAGCAGCAATATCTGGCATTTCGTCAACATTCAATTTACAAATTGATGTTTGCCCCTCAAACTCACTTGCTAAATCTTCAATTACAGGACTAACCATTTTACAAGGTCCGCACCAAGTAGCCCAAAAATCTACTACTACAGGAGTATTTGAGTTCAAAACCTCCTCATAATTTTCGTTAGTTAAAACAATCGCCTTTTCTTCCATTGTTTTCACATCCCTTTCTCTTTTATTTTTCTTCCTCTATAAGAGCTTTGAAATCGCTCATATTTTGCATAAGATCAAATGCGCTATCATGTTTTATCCTTTGCTTATATGCTGGATTTAATCTTACTGCATGTGTTAAATTCTCTATTACCTTTGCGTATTCTTTTCTGTAAGCATATATTCTTGATAAGTTATAATATGGATTTGGGTATTCAGCATTAATCTTTATAGCTTTTAAATAATTAGTTTCTGCAGAATAATAATCTTCAAGAATAATCGCTATTTGACCAAGCCCAAAATAAGCTTCTGCTAAATCAGGATTTTTGGAAAGCGCTGATTCAAAATATTTTCTAGCATTTTCATAGTCTTTTAATTCCATATATGCAATAGCTGCATTAAAGTATAACTCGTAATTATCAATATCATATTTTATTGCACTCTCACAAGTTTGTATAGCCGCATCTTGATTACCTTCACCGCAATATAATATTGCAAGCATATTAGATGCTACTGTGTAATCTGGTTTTGAAATCAAGGTCTTTCTAAGTTCGTCTATAGCAAGACCTTTTTCATTTGCACGTTCTAATGCTAGCGCAAGATTATAATGGAATCTATAATCTTCAGAATTTATTTCTATTGCATTTCTAAAAGCATTTATTGAATCATTTATCTTATCTGTTTCATAAAGTAATATTCCCATATTGTAGTATAACGATGCATTATTAGGATCTAATCTTATAGCTTTTCTATAATTTATTATAGCTTTATCGTACTCTTTCTTAAATGCAAATAAAGTACCTATCTTACCATACCCTGCGAAATCTTCTGGCTCATATTCAGAAAGTTTTTCATACATTTTAGCAGCTTCTTCGTATCTTTTTAAGCTCTCTAAAATGATTGCAAGTGGTTTATATACTAGTATCCAATTAGATTTGCTGTCGCCTGCTTTCTTAAAGTTCTCGACTGCCAACTCCGGCTTATTAAGGCAAGCAAAAGCTAACGCCAAATTATAATAAACATCAAATTTTTCTATTCCTTGCATAATATTCTTAGCCCTATCAAAGGCAATTGAAGCACTATTATCGTCATATACTTCTTGATTATCTAAGATTTCAGAAGCTCTTAAGAATCTTGCTGCTGCCATCTCATAATTAGCATTTTTCATATAAATAATTCCTGAATTATATAATATAATAGGATTTTCTTTAAACAACACTTCAGCCCCATTATATATATCTAAAGCCTCTTTATACTTTTCATCTGTGACTAAATCTTCTGCAGCTGTAAATCTATCTTTTAATTGTGTCATTACATCTTCTTCATTAAGTCTAATCCATTTTACAACATCACTTGCTTCTTTAGCCTCAAGCATTGGTATTTTGTCAAAAAATTCACTAGTAGGACCTTTTTCAAAGATTCCAACTCCCGGGCCCAATAAACCTGCAATATTATTCTTTATTGAATTTACATATTTAGATAAAAATATTATTCCTGGTATTATCGCACCTAAAATTGCGGCCAGTCCTTCAACTAAATAGTTCCCGTAATATATACTATTAAATAAATTAAGCACATTAAACGTTATAGCAACAACTTCGCCTCCAGCGACTACTAAATACGCTTCTTTTTTCTTATCGATATATAGCTTAATAATATAAGCAAAAAGTAGCACTGAAACAATATTATAAATTATTCTTTCAATAATCATTACTACTACCTCCAAAACTATTTAGTCTTCTAATTCCTTTAACTCTTTTAATTCTTCTGCATTTTCTACGCCATTTTTTTCTGCAACGCCTTTTATTACTTTTACATCACTTGCTTTAAATACCTCTAAATCAACGTCTTCATCATTTCCAGTTAATTTTACACTAACTTCTTCTTTTAATATATTAGCCGACTCAACAATACCTTCTCCTTTTGCAGTAGAAACTAATGATCCAACTTTCGGCACACGTTTTAACTTTTCTTCATATCCGCATTGTTCGTAAGATAAACAACACATAAGCCTTCCACAAGCACCAGAAATTTTAGTCGGATTAAGCGATAACCCTTGATCTTTGGCCATTTTTATCGAAACAGGCTGGAAATCGCATAAAAATTTATGGCAACAAAACTCTCTACCGCAATGACCCAAGCCACCTAACATCTTAGATTCATCTCTTACTCCTATTTGTCTTAACTCTATTCTAGTTTTGAAAATTGCAGCTAAATCTTTTACAAGTTCTCTAAAGTCTATTCTTCCTTCAGCAGAGAAATAGAATATAACTTTACTATTATCAAAAGTATATTCTGCATCTATAAACTTCATATCTAGTTCATGCTCTTTTGCCTTTTTAATACATGTTTCAAGAGCACTTTTACTCTTTTCTTTATTTTCTTCATTTTTCTTAAAGTCTTCTTTTGTTGCTACTCTTATAACATCTTTTAAAGGATTTTGAAACGTTTCTTCATCTACTTCTTTATTTACTAAAGTAACTTTTCCGAACTCTAACCCACGTATAGTCTCAACTATTACACAATCATCTTTATTAATATTTAAACCTTTAGGATTAAAATAGTACGTTTTTCCGTTATCCCTAAATTTTACTCCTATAACTTTTGTCATCTTATCTATCCTCTCATATCTAATAACATTTTATCAATAGCCATAGAAAAATTACTACTATTAAGTAATTTCCTTTCTGTAGCATCTATTATTGAAATATACTTTGCGAATGTAATTGTATCACAATTATATCCGTCTGACAACTTATTTTCTAAAATCTTCTTGTCGCAATATACCATCATTTCATGAAGAATTTCTAGGATATCATCCTTATGCTCTTCAAAAAAGTTGGCATACTTAAGAACCTCAACTTTATTTTTATACTTTAAAGTATCTAAAAATTCAACTATTTCTTTTTTGACTACAACCGCTTCATTTGATGAAATTTTCATTGTTTTTACTCTAGAACGTACTGTGCTAATTACACTATATATAGATGGTGCAACAAGAATAAGAGTCAAATATTCTGGCGGTTCTTCTAGTGTTTTTAATAAACAATTTTGTGCCGCAATATTTAACTTGTTAGCTTGGTATATTATATATACTTTTTTATCTCCGGTAATTGGTTTTTTCTGAATTTCTTTTTGAAGCTCACGTATTTCTTCAACTTTTATTATTTTTTCATTAGTTTCAATTATTTTGAAATCTGGATTATTATCCAATTTACCATTTAGCAACCTCTCAGAAAACTCTTTTGCTTCTTTTAAGCCTTTTTCTTCATCGCTACACTCTAAAAAATATGCATGATTTATTCTATCATTAGTTATATCCCCTTGAAGTTCTTTTTCCATATGTCCTCCTTTCATTTTTACATAAGCATATCTACAAGTAAGCCTTGTATCCCGCTTATTTTTTCGACAATGTTTATTTTATCTTTTTCCGCACTCATAAGCTCTTGGGTTAGAGCATCTAATTCTTCATTTACTTTTTGGACAATTCCCATAACTTTATATGAACCATCTCGTCCAAACCTCGTTTCTTTGAAGTATTTATGAGAATATTTTACCGTATATTCTAAAAAGCCTCTTATCATCTCTTTGTACTCTACAAGATCTCTCATTTCCATTCTTTCCTTAATAAATTGGCCTTTTTCATTTATCTTTTTTAATTGTTGTTCAAGTTGCTCTCTTTCATTTTCTTTTTCAAATTGATTAAAAGCATTTGAAAAACTACTCTCACTAGATTTTGCAACTTTTTTTCCTTCGTTAGAAGTTGATGTAATATTTGAAGTATTCATTCCAATATTGTTTACTCTCATAATTCATCACTCCTTTACAATTTCACTTCAATATTGTATCATATTTACGAAATGTTAACAACACGAAAGGGGAATTAACAAAATGGGGAAGATTATAGTAATAGAGGGTGTAGATGGTTCAGGGAAACAAACTCAGTCAGACAAGTTGTTTGAAAGGCTAAAAGCAGAAGGGAAAAAGGTAATGAAGATTTCTTATCCAAGGTACGATAATCCTTCTTCTTCGTTAGTAAAAATGTATTTATCCGGTGAATTTGGAGAAAACGCAAACGATGTAAATGCATATATAGCCTCTACGTTTTATGCTGTAGATAGATTTGCTTCATATAAACAAGATTATGAGAAATTTTATAAAGATGGTGGAATAGTAATATTAGATAGATATGTTACAGCAAATATGGTACACCAAGCGGGAAAAATCGAAGATATGGAAGAAAAAGAAAAATTCTTAAAATGGCTTTGCGATTTTGAATATGGATTATTTGGAATACCAGAGCCAGATAAAGTATTTTTCTTAAATATTCCGGTAGAAATTAGTCAAAAGCTAATGGAAGCTCGCGAAAATAAATTTTCCCACAAAAAAGAAAAAGATATTCATGAAAAAGATCCAAATCACTTAAAAAAATCTTACGAAAATGCTTGTTATTTAATAAATAAATATGGTTGGGATGAAATAAATTGCACAAAAAATGGGGAACTACGTACAATTGAAGACATTCATGAAGAAATTTATTCAAAAATAAAGGATATTATAGGTTAAACTCACACAAAGGAGGAAAATTGATGGAAATATACATAGGACTTGCAATAGTAGCACTAATTATCATTATTTTTGTTCTTATTGCAATAAAGCTTTTAGGAGATATGTTAAATTCTACTCAAAAACAGACTGCTGAAATGCAAGACAAGCGTTTATCTGAGTTAAATGCTCAATTAACTGAACGTAACAATACTCTCCAAAAAACTGTAAACGATATGCTAGTTCAAATAGATACAAAAGTAAATCAAATGCAGGAAAACAACAATAAAAAATTAGATGAAATGAAAACTACAGTAGATGAAAAATTGCAAAAGACATTAGAAGATAAGATTTCCCAATCGTTTAAATTAGTAAGTGAAAGACTTGAGCAAGTATATAAAGGGCTTGGAGAAATGCAAAATCTAGCAACAGGTGTTGGGGACTTGAAAAAAGTTTTAACTAACGTAAAATCTAGAGGGGTTTTAGGAGAAATTCAACTTGGAGCTATATTAGAGCAAATACTATCTCCCGAACAATACGAAATAAACGTGACTACTAAACCTAACTCTTCTAATTTTGTAGAATTTGCTGTAAAACTACCTGGCGATGAGGATGGAGTTGTATATTTACCTATAGACTCTAAATTTCCAGGAGACGCGTATGCTAATTTAGTTGATGCTTATGAAAGCGGAGATCCTGAAAGAATAGATTCTTGTGTAAAAATTTTAATTCAAGTAATAAAAAACTGTGCAAAAGATATAAAAGAAAAATATTTATATCCGCCTTATACAACTGACTTTGGTATAATGTTTCTACCTTTTGAAGGACTATATGCAGAAGTTTTAAGGCACGGGCTTATTGAGGAGCTTCAAGACAAATATAAAGTTGTAATTGCAGGGCCTACTACCATGGCAGCATTATTAAATAGCTTACAAATGGGCTTTAAAACCCTTGCAATTCAAAAGAGGTCTAGTGAAGTTTGGAAAATACTTGGGGCCGTTAAAACCGAATTTGATACGTTTGCCGCAGTATTAAGTGATACTCAAAAACGACTTGAACAAGCAAATGACAATTTAGATAAGTTAGTAGGTGTTCGTACTAGACAAATTCAAAGAAAACTAACTTCAGTAACAAGTTTAGAGGAAATAGAAAGCAAGATTTTACTTGATGATAATGAATAATAAAAAAACAGGGCTACTGTAAGACAAATATTGCAATAGTCCTGTTTTCTTATAAAGCAAAAATTATTTTTCTATATTCCCTTCCTTATCTATATAAATATAATTGCCATTACCGTCTTGTACTCTAGCTACACCATCTGAAAAATCACTAGCATCATCATATATAAATGGTATAATTTCTTCGCCTTTTTTGTTTATATAGCCCCACTTTTCATTACTATTTTTTGCTCGAGCCAAGCCTTCTGAAAACTTTCCAATAATTTTATATTCGCAAGATATTATTTCTCTACCTTCTTTATCTATACAGCCATAACCATTGCTCCCCCCTACTATAGCTAAACCTTCTGAAAAGTCATAAGCATCCCAATATATAAATGGTATTATTTCATTACCTTCTTTATCTATATATCCACACCCCTCATCTTTAAATGTTGCAGCTAAACCTTCTGAAAAACTTCTAGCAACATCATATATAAATGGTATTACTTCTTCTCCTTTTTCATTTATATAACCATATTTGCCATTCTTTTTTACCGCTGCTAATCCTTCTGAAAAATCATTAGCAACATAATATATAAATGGTATTACTTCTTCTCCCTTTTTATTTATATAACCATATTTTGTTCGTATCAGTCCTTCCTGAGTATCGGACACAAGTTTATACATTTTATACACTTTTGATTCATCAAGCAATTTACTCATAAGCGTTGCTATCTGTGCTCTTGTTAAATTTTTCTTTGGCTCAAATGT
>JAEEXS010000114.1 GCA_016287855.1 Clostridia bacterium | reverse complement strand
TAAACAAATGATAGTTGCCGGTGGTAATAAAAATCCTAATTTCAAAATCCCTAATATGAGTGTAAATGAGATGTTAGACAAAATAGAGCAAACATTTATTGAAAAAGAGTTAGTACATAAAATCTTTGGTAAAAGAGAAACAATAGAAGAGCAAGAAGCTCAAAAACAAGAATTAGGTGAACAAATAGAAAAAGCTGAAAAGAAAAATACACCAAATATAGGAGATTAACACCATAAATGTACAATGTAGAGGAGGAAAAAATATGGCAAATTATTTAGAAATGTTCAAAAATGAAGAAATAGATTTATATGATATTCCAGAAGAATATCGTACAGAAGAGGTATGGATAGAGGTCCTAAAAAAACATAAGTATGAAAATGGGTATGCACTAATATATGTACCAAAAGAAAAATGTACAGAAACAATATATTTTCAATATGTAAAACAAGGTGGATGGTTAAACAATGTACCAGAAGACATGCGTACAGAAGAAATATGCTTAGAAGCAATAAGCCACGACGGGAGATGGCTAGAAAATGTTCCTCCAGAAAATTTTGATAATAAAACATATGAAAGAATATGCTTAGAAGCGGTAAAACACCGTATTGAGGCACTGGAATTTGTTCCAATAGAGAATTTCGATGAGCAAACATATGAGAAAATGTGTATAGAAGGGGTAAAGCATTCTGTTTTTAATAATGCAATAATGTATGTGCCATATGAAAAACTCACAGAAAAAATATGTTTAGAAGCAGTAAAGAAAAATGGCTTTGCATTACAATATATACCAAATGACAAACGCACGGAAGCGGTATGTATAGAAGCGGTAAATCAAATTATAGAATCACTTGATAAAAAAGTTAAAGAAAAGATGTTAGCGAAACAAATAGCTGATAAGAGAGAAACAATAATCAAACAAGAAACGCAAAAACAAGAATTAAGTGAACAAATAGAAGAAGCTGAAAAGAAAAATACACTCAATATAGGAGGTTAGTATTATGCAAAACACAGTTACAAATAAAGAAAATATATTTGAAAAAATGAGAAAAGCAACTAAACAAATAGAAATAAAAGAAGATATTTTAGCTATTGTTGATAAAAATCCTCAATTAATAAATACATTATCATTAAAGAATTTAAAAGCACTAAATAAAATGTATGACGATGTAATTGAAAAAAATAACCTAGAAATAAGCCGATTGAAAAGAAGAGTATGTATGTAGAGAGAAAATCAAAGCTTATAAGGAATAAAATTCCTAAAAAATAAAACACATAACAACCTAAAAGAGTGGCTAATAATATAGCCACTCTTTAACTTTTATATAAGAATTTATACTGTGCGCATCATTGAATTTACATAACATATATGATATAATATTGACTGATATTAATTTATCTTCTAGATATAAAAGAAATTAGGTGAGAATATGGGATCAAGATTTACAGTTGAAGAACGTGAGCTAGATAAAAAAGATACTTTGGATATGCTAAAAGACGGCTTTTCGCAACACGATATTGCAAGAGAGCTTGGAAGAAGTGTTCAGTATATTAATAATTTAAAAAAAGAATTAGTTGCAGAAGGTTTAATAAATGATGAAGAAATAAAAGAATATAGAAAAATAGCATTAGATAATAAAGTTTTAGAACTAGTGAATGCACAATTCGATATAAGTTCCATAGCAAAAGAACTAGGTATTTCTAGAGATACTATACGAAACTCTATAAAAAGATTAATAGCGGGAAATAGGCTTGTTGAGGGAAAAGAAGCAGTCAAAAATAGTCGTGAGAGAAAAGCTAAAAATAAAGAGCAACAAAAGGCTCTGGTATTGGAACGTTTACTAGCAGGAAATATAAACGCCAAACAAATACAAGAAGATTTAGGTATAGCAGAAACTACTTTAAATCAATATGTTAAACAATTAATTTCAGAAAGGAAAATAACTAGAGAAATGTGGGGAAATAGAAACAACGCAACTTCTGAAACTGATCCGGAAAAAGAAAAGCAAGTACTTGAATTATTATATTCTGGTAAATACAATAAATTTGAAGTTGCATCAATGGCAGGTGTATATGTAAAGTATGTAGTATGGGTAAGTGAAAATCTATTGGATAAAAGTAAAGTGGCCCCTAAAGAAAAAGCAGCACCAATTGAATCAGAAGAGATTCAAGAAGAAATTCTTCGCAATTTAAAAAATGGGCTTACATATAAATATATTGCTCGAATTTTAAATCTTGATTCAGATCAAGTAACGGAAACTATTAGATTATTAAAAAGTAAGAATAGAATCACTAGTGAAGAAATTCGTTCCGCCAGAAAACAACGAATTGAAGAAGACAGAAAGCAAATTTTAATTTATTTAAGAAGAGGCTACACATATCAAGAAATATTTGATGAAATGGAAGGTATTTATGAAAAAAATTACGTAAAACACCAAGCCGATTTTTTGATGAGTAAAGGCTTAATAACACCTGAAAAATATAAAAAATACAGAGAAGAAGCTCCACAAGGAATAAATGATATAGCAGATATAGTTTTAGAAGGGTTAAGAGCAGGAAAAAGCTATAATGATATGATAAACGAAGATGAGTCAGGATATCTCTCACTTAAACGTATTAAAAATGCGAAACAACTATTAGTTAGTTCTGAAAAAATCACAGAGAAAGAGATTGCATCATATCGTGAAAGTAGATTAAAGCGACAACAAAGATTTATAGATTCATTAGTAATTCAAGGACTTAAACAAGGGAAAATAGTAAAAGAAATAATGGAATCTGGAGAATCTGATTTGTTAACCGAAGGAAGAGTTAGAGATTCAATAGAAAGATTAATTAAAAAGGGAAGAATTACAGAGTCAGAAATTGAGGACTATAGAAAACAAGCTGAAGAAGTAAGACAAAGAAAATTAGATAAATTTGTATTAAGGCAATTAAAATTAGGAAAATCTCAAGAAGAAATTTTTAAAGAATATACTAAGTATCCAGTAAGTCAAAAGGAAATATTTAGATCTAGACAAAGACTACTAACTTCTGGGCGAATAACTAAAGAGCAAATTAATGAAGGAATAAGGGAAAGAAATTTACAAGATTTTAAGATTCGTAGTAGTAAATCGACATTCCCAGGAGATTTTGATAATGAGCTAATAACTATGCTTAAATATGGATTTTCTGTTGAAGAAATAGCAAAATATTTTAATTTATCTGTATCTAGAATGTATAGATATATTACACCAACAATAAAGCAATATGGGATTACATATAATGATATAAAGAATTATAAAATACAATCTGCAATTGAATATAAAGAATTAAAAGAAAGAGCGAAGGAGGATTCAAATAGACTTTCACAGGCAAGTTTTTTTGAAATGTTAAAGTTTTATGGAAAACACGGCCGAGCATTATCTAACGACGAATTAAAAATTATGGAAGACATTATACTAATGAATTTTAAGTTATTGTCTGCTGAAAATTTAAAATTCATTATAATGCAATATGTAAATAATGATAGTCTCTCCTCAGCAATCAAGTTTATAAATCAGTGTTTAAATACATATAAAAATACTACGTATACTAATGCATTAAGAGATTTTAAATCTGAAATTGATTCTAAATTAAAGCAAAAGCAAATTCGTGATTTAGCTAAAAGAGGACTTTCAACTTCTCAAATTGCTAATGAATTAAAAATGTTGGAAATTGACGTAATAAGACATATGAGAAGCTCGAGTAGTAAAGAAGGGCCAGGGAGTAGAGATTAAAAATTTATAAATTTTGTCGATATAGTATTTGTAGTTATTATTTTAAGGAGGGATATATAGTTATGAATCTAAAAAAAGAAGACAAAAACAAAGCAGTATACGAAATGCAGCAAGAAGATGGTACTAATATTACATTCACATTATTAAATATGGGAGAGTATGTTGGCTACAATTCTAGAGATTGGTATGAAGAAGCTCCGGAGT
>JAEEXS010000113.1 GCA_016287855.1 Clostridia bacterium | reverse complement strand
GGGCAAACCCATTAAGAAAAAGGTATCAAAGAATTTTGCTTCTTCCACTTCATAGCCTCCTGTCCTATGTTCAACAACCCTATTCATATACATCCTTATCCTTCCTGTTGTACTTCCTCGCCCTTCCACGAAACACATTATGTTAATCCATTTATTATTTTACTATATTCACTAAAAAATGTCAATTAATTATTAAATACTTTGTTATGCATTGCATTTAGTGCAATATCCACATATTTTTCATCTACAATAACAGAAAATTTTATTTCTGAACTACTTATAAGTTTTATTGGGACTTTACTTTCATATAGTGCTTCATATATTTGTTTAACCATCTCTGTTTTATTTATCATACCACTTCCCACAACAGAAACTTTTCCATAATTATCTAAAATATCCATATCATATCTATTTCCAATACATTCTTTAACTTTATCAATATCTGATGATTTTATTGTAAAAGTTACCTCTTCTAAATCTATACTTTGCCCAACAATATCGACCTGAACCCCTTTTTCTGCTAACCTTGCAAAAACATCATACCCACCATTAGTATTAAATACCGTAACTATTGCCACAGTTTTATCTGCCGTAAAACCAGTTACACTCGCATTTTCTAAACTATTCCTTGCTATTTTCGTTCCCTCCTCTTCACTAAAACTTCCTCTAGAAGTAAGTTTTACTTCATACTTTTTCGCTAATTCAACAGCTCTATTGTTCAATACTTTAGCACCTAAACTTGCAAGTTCTAACATAGTATCATAGCTTATATTTTCTATTTTAACTGCATTTTTTACTATCCGGGGATCTGCTGTATATACCCCATCAACGTCACTATATATATCACATCTTTCTGCTGAAAGTGCATAAGCTAATGCAACTGCAGTAGTATCTGAACCACCACGTCCTAATGTATTTACATCATCTTCTTCATCTATCCCTTGAAAACCTGCAACAACCACTACTTTCCCTTTTTCTATTTCATTAAAAATTCTAAAAGGTCTAATTTCATCTATTCTCGCATTCATATGTTCTCCAATAGTAAAAATGCCTGCCTGTTCGCCAGTAAGCGATATCGCAGGTACACCAATATGATTAAGCATCATAGTAAGTAGTGCTATAGATTGTTGCTCTCCAGTAGCTAGAAGCATATCCATCTCTCGAGGCGAACATTTTTTATCTATTGAATTAGCCATATTCATAAGTAAATCTGTAGTTTTTCCTTGCGCTGATACAACGACTACTACGTTATTTCCGGCATTTACAGTTTTTTGTATTTTTTTTGCCACTTTATATAATTTGTCATTATCCGCAACAGAACTTCCTCCATATTTTTGTACAATAATCATTATTTTCACCCTTTTACGTACAATTTTTAGTGCAAAAATAAAACTATTGCCAACAATAAAGTAAATTCATCTTTACTTCATTTAGCAATAGTCACCCGTTAATGATAGCAAAGAGTTTAAATTCTTACACTACATTAACATAATATTATTATGTCTTCTTTTTTGTTACTTTCTATTAGATAATCTTAAATCCGTTCCAAAAAATCTACAAACTTCAAAATTTCCTAAAATTCTAGAAACGATTCTTTGGTCATAATAATTAACTAGTTCTTTTAAATCCTTATTCGTAGATATTAAAGTTTTTGTGTGTTTCTTTGAAGACTTTAATAATCTTGTATTTAAAATATTAAATAATTCCGATCTTCTTGCCTCAGTCATATTTTCAGTTCCTAAATCATCTATAATAAGTAAATCTACATTAAATAATTCCTCGTATTGAGTTTCATCAAAATTCTCATTATCTCCCTTACGATAATCCATAATCAAGTCCATGAGTCTTCCAGAAGTTTGATATAATACAGTTTTTCCTTTATCTAATACCGCTTTAGCAATACAGTTACTTAAAAACGTTTTTCCTAACCCAGTTCCACCTGTAAACATTAAATTTTTTGTATTTTTATCATCAAAATTTTCAACAAAATTTTGCGCTATTCCTTTAATAACTAATATATTCTCTCTTGGAGACTTCTTGCTATTATATGCCTTTTCATCTACTTTATCCGAAAAAACATTTTCATCAAAAGTATCAAAATTCTCTTTATCTATATTATAAATTTGAGCTTGATTATATGTATAATCTATTAATTTTTGTCTAAAACAAGAACAGCTTTTTGAGCCAGTTATACTACCTACAATACCAGTATCTTCACAGATTTTACACTTAAAATTAGGTACTAAATAATCCTCTGGTAATTTTAATTTTTTTAACAGTTTATTTTTTTCGTCTTTTAAAGCATCGATTTGAGAATTTAAAGCTTTAACAGTACTTTCACGTTTAGTATCATCATCAATAAAAATTATTGACTTACTCATTTCCATTCCTATTTTTTTTATTTTCTCATCTATCTCTAAAAGTTTTGGTTCTTTTTTATATAACTCTTCTTTTTTCTTTTCAACCTCTTGTAATGCGCTATTTCTATTATTTTCATATTCTTGTCGAATTTTAGTATAAATACTTTGCATATAACCATCTCCTAACTAATTAGCGTAAAATTTATCTAAATCATTAAACTCCTTTTGTTCAGGATTAACATACGCACTAGTAGCAGTTTTATTATTTTTTATAAACTCATTTTTAGTTTTTGTTTGTTCAATATATTTTAAGATTTCATCTTTACTCTTAAGTCCTTTTTCAGACCATGAACAAATAATCTTATTAATATATTCAAAACTAGGATTTGTTTTAGAAGTAGTTTTCTTTAAAGCTACCTCTATAATATCCATGTCATATCCAAATTCAATACACCACTTATCTACATAAGCTTCCTCATACTCAGTAAGTTTTCTAGTTATTCCAAGTTTTTTACTAATAGATTTTTTTAACTTATTACATTTTTCATACTTTTGGTAATATACATCCAAATCACTCATTGTCTGTATTTTATTTAACCCCCAAGCTTCTGCAACGGTAAACAAATAATTTTTATGAAGAGCACGTTTGTCGTAACAATAATTAAATAAAGAATATACAACCTCTTCATCAAAATTATATTTGTCAAAAATAGTAGCAATATCGTTATACCATGCAGGGCTCATTATACCTTGGAAAAATGCATTATTTATAGCATTTATAACAGACGTGCGTTTTTGATTCCTATTAAGCTTTTCAACCGCATCTTCAGGAGAGGTAGA
Organism: Clostridia bacterium; assembly: GCA_016287855.1. Classification (GTDB taxonomy): domain Bacteria; phylum Bacillota; class Clostridia; order TANB77; family RGIG9151; genus RGIG9151. The sequence goes on along the minus strand of JAEEXS010000113.1, from coordinate 848 downwards.
AAGTTTAGGAGTATAAAGCCTATTTACTTCTTTTTCTTTTAAATCGCATAATATTATTCCACGTTCTGTAGGAATAGTAATTCCAACTTTATTAAAATACTCAATAGCGGCTTTTACTCTATCTAATTGCAAACCTGTTTTTTTAGATAAATCCACTAAAGCTATGTCTTTATTATGCTTAGCTAAAAAAAGACAATATAAATAAACCTTAACAAAGTCGCCATCTGCTTCTGTTAAATATTCGTTTATAAATATGTCAGATACTTCAGTATCTCCTAAAAGTAGTGATGCATTCTTTTCTATTTTCATTTACTACATCTCCTCTGCTTTCTCATTTTAACATAAGTGAATATTTTTATGCAACAAAATTTAAAAAAATAAGAGGAGGTCCCTAGAGACCTCCTCCTAAACATTATTTTTCTTATGCTACCTCGCAGCCTTCTCGAGGAACTTAACAATGGCCTTCTTCTGACCAACGGTACGAGAATCCTGGAAGACAGAGCTATCATGAAGGATTTCGTAATACCGATCTTCTTTCGCGCCAGCGGTAATATTCCAGAACACCTCCCAATCCGCAGCAAAGTAATCGGCATTCTTGTACCGCTTATGCTTGGCTGCATCAGTCTCAGAGTCCATCATATGAGCCCTAAAGAAGTCTTTAGACTCATCCGCCAGATTGGCAATGAAATTCTCTTCGACAGCCTCCATCTCTTGAGCCTCCGTAATCTTACGGAAGAAAACCACCTCCCCTTCCCAGGGGACAGTAAACCCATCCTTAATCGGACTCGGGATATCATCCGTCCACACTTCCGCAATATCGTGGAACAACATGACCAAGAACTCCTTCA
>JAEEXS010000112.1 GCA_016287855.1 Clostridia bacterium | reverse complement strand
GTTTTTTTATGAAAATAGTTTTAGTTGTTTGTTTTACTGATAATCCTGGTGGTATAGAAAATGTTGTAATGAATTATTATAGAAACTTTGATAGAAAAAAAGTTCAACTTGATTTTTTATATTCAACTAATACTATTGCGTTTAATGATGAAATTAAATCTTTAGGTGGTAATACTTATAAAATAACTGCTAAACATAGTGATTATTCTAAATATAAAAAAGAACTAAAAGAGTTCTTTGAAAAAAATGGAAAAAATTATGATGCAATATGGGTTAATTTTTGTAATATTACAAATTTAGATTACTTTAAACTAGCAAAAAAATATGGCATAAACAAAAGAATTATTCATAGCCATAATAATCAAAATATGGCTTCAAAACTAGTTCTATTGATACATAAACTAAATAGACTATTAATTAATAAATATGCTACTGATTATTGGGCTTGCTCTGATACAGCAGCAGATTGGTTTTATACTAAAAAAGTTAGAAAAGAAAATAAAATATTAATAGTTAATAATGCTGTTGATCTTGATAGATTTAAATATAATGAATCTATAAGTAAAAAGTATAAAAATGATTTAGGATTAGATGGCAAATTTGTAATTGGCCATGTTGGAAGATTTCATTTTCAAAAGAATCAATTATTCCTACTAGATGTATTTAATAAAATACATGAAAAAGATAAAGATTCTGTCCTTGTATTAGTTGGTCAAGGTGAGGATGAACAAAAGATTAAAGAAAAAATAAAAGATTTAAATTTAAAATCATCAGTTAAATTACTTGGTGTAAGAGATGATGTTAATAAAGTAATACAGGCGATGGATGTATTCCTATTTCCATCTGTGTTTGAGGGATTAGGTTTAGTTTTAGTAGAAGCTCAAGCAGCTGGTATTCCTGTTGTTTCATCTTGTGATAAAACTCCAAAAATAGTTAAGATGTCTGATAATTTTAAGTTTTTATCATTGAACGATTCATTAGATACATGGAGAGATGCAGTATTAGATTTTAAAGGAACTAAAAAAATAGATAATTCTAAAACTATTATTAGTAAAGGTTATGATATAAAAACTGAAGCTAAAAAAATAGAAAAATTTTTTGAAAGGAATTAAACATGAAATATTATATTGTAGAAGGCACACCTGATGGAGCTTATAATGCAGCTACAAAAGCAAGAGAAGACGTTGAAAAAATATTAGTTAATCAAGGTATAGAAAAGTTCTATATTCCATCTATATATGGTGTTCAAAAAAATAAATTATTAAAATGGAAGCAATTTTTTGTATATAGAAAAAATAAAAAAATATGGGATAAAGCATTAAGTTCATTGAATAGTGGTGATGTTTTATATTTACAATATCCTATATTAAATGCAACAACAAAGGTTGCAGATGTAATTAAAAAATATAGAGAAAAAGGTATCAAATTTGTAGCTATTATTCACGATATGGATTCTCTTAGAATAAATAAAGAAGAAAGTAGTTCTATGCTTTATAAACGTGTTTGCTACGAAGACAAATATGTTTTAAATGAAATGGATTATATAATTTGCCATAATAGTTCTATGAAGAAAGAACTAGTTAAACTTGGTAATGATCCTAAAAATTTAATTGAACTTAAGATATTTGATTATCTATTAGATTTTGAACCTAAAAAGTTCAAAAGAACTAAAAATGATCCAGTAATAATCGCAGGTAATCTTTCTCCTGATAAAGCAAAGTATTTATCTGATATTAAAAAGTTAAATGTTAAGTTTAATCTTTTTGGAGTAGGATTTAATGATCAAGTAGCTGGAAAAAATATTACATATAAAGGCAAGTTTAAACCAGATGAATTATTAAACCATTTAGAAGGTGGTTTTGGCCTTGTTTGGGATGGTAAATCAATTGATACTATTGAAGGTGGATTTGGTAATTATTTAAGATATAATAACCCTCATAAAGTATCATTATATTTAACTGCAGGTATTCCTGTAATTGTATGGAAAGAATCTGCTTTAGCGGATTATATTGAAAAAAATCATCTAGGAATTGCTGTTAACAATTTAAATGAAATAGAGAAAAAGATTAACAATCTTTCTGATAAAGAGTATAATGAAATATGCGACAATATAAAAGCAGTTTCAAAGAAACTTAAAAATGGAGAGTTTTTAAAGGAAGCGTTAAATAAAATAAAATAATTGGAGGGATAAAAGTGATTTATTTATACTTTATAATTTTATTGCTACTATTAATCACTAGTTTTATAATTAATAAAAAAGATTATATTTCACCTGCATTTATATTCACATTTGGATTCTTTTTCCAAGGGATATGGGTATTATTTTTTCATAAACAATGGAATTTAGATATGCATTTGAATACATTCTTGGTTATTACTTTGGGTGTAGCAGAATTTATATTAGTTAATTATTTAGTAAAATTATTTTTTAAGAAGAAATATAAAGATTCAGATAAAACTAATATTGTACTAAAACCTATTAGAATTAGTTATATTTTAGAAGTATTATTCTTTATATTTATTCTATGTGTTGGAGCAGTATATTTATATTATGTTGTAAGAGCAGTACATGGTAATTTTAGTAGTATTGGCGCAATAAAAAATGCAATATCTGCATATGATTCGCTTACTAAATTTAGTGATGATATTGATAAGTTACCGTTTATTGTTAATAATATAAATTTTGCTGTTGTTGCAGCAGGATATTGGTTCTTATATGTTGTTATTAATAATTTCTTAGCAGAAAAAAGAGTAAGAGCAATAGAAATATTAATAACTTTAGGAGCAATTGCTTCATCAATGTTATGTGGATCTAGAACACCTGTATTTATGATGATAGTTGCAGGAGTTAGTTATTATTTTGTTTTATACTTCAAGAAAAAGAATTATCAAAATATTTTTAAGAAGAAAACATTTATTATAGTAGCTTGTCTTGGTGTGTCATTTATTTTATTATTTGCTCCTTTAGCTAAATTATTAGGTAGAGAAGTTAAAATGGGTTCATTTGAATATCTATCTATATATTGTGGAGCTCAAGTAAAAAACCTAGATTCATTTTTACAAGAAAATAATTATTTGTTTAAAAACGAATTTTTAGGTTCTCAAACTTTTCACTCTGCATTACAAACTGTTGGAAGTAAATTACCATTTTTAGGTGTAAATGAATATAGAATGGATTTACCATTTAGAAGAGTTAATGGTATTGAACTTGGAAATGTTTATACAACCTTTTATGCATTTATTTATGATTTTGGATATTTAGGTTTATTTGTACTTGTTTTGATAATGGGACTTATAAGTGGATTTGTATATGAACATATTATAAGAATGAAGAACCTTGATAAGGTTAAAATGAGCATTTTAATATATGGTGTTATATTTGGATGCCTTGCGTTATCATTTTTCTCAGATAAATTCTATGAAGATATATTCTCTATGGGATTTGTTAAAAAAATAATAATCTGGAGTTTTTGTACACTAGTATTCTGTAAGATTAATTATAGAGAAATTGTTAATAAATTATTTCGTAAAAGAAAAGAAAAAGCAGAATTAAAGAAAAAAAATATTGGTAAAAATAAGTCTGTTAAAAGAAATTATATATATAATGTTTTATATCAAATGCTAGTAGTAATTCTACCAGTAATTACAACGCCATATTTAGCTAGAAGGCTTGGAGCTGAAGGTATTGGTACGTATGGTTATACTATCTCAATGGCTACATATTTTATCCTATTTGGATCACTTGGAATAAATATGTATGGACAAAGAGAAATTGCATATAACCAAGATGATAAAGAAAAGAGAAGTAAGGTATTCTTTGAATTATTCATATTTAAGTGTTTAACTATGCTTGTATCTACAATTGTGTTCTTTATATTCTTCTGTATTAATCGTGAATATTCAATATATTATAAAATATTATTAATTGAATTATTTGCTAATATGATTGATATTTCATGGTTTTATCAAGGAATGGAAGAATTTAAAAAGACTGTAATTAGAAATACAATAGTTAAAGTAATAGGACTTGCATGTATTTTTATCTTTATAAAACAACCAAGTGATTTATATAAG
>JAEEXS010000111.1 GCA_016287855.1 Clostridia bacterium | reverse complement strand
TAAAAACAATTTTAAGAGCTTTTTCATAAGTATTCTCTCCTTTTATTAATCAAGTATTATACTAAATACTTCTATTTCTTCTGACTTACCTTTTAGCGGAATATTTCCAATAGATTCTGCCTTAATTCTATCTTTTACTTCATTATATACACTCTCACTAATTAGAATCTGCCCTGCTTTTGCGTTAGCTTCTAACCTTGCTGCTGTATTTACCGTATTCCCAATAGCTGTATAGTCCATTCTCATGCTTGTACCAATATTTCCAACAACAGCCTCTCCTTTATTTACACCAACCCCAAAACTAACTTTTTTATTAAACCTTTCAAACAATTTTTCTTCCAAGTCCTTTGCACCTTTTACTATATCCATCGCTGTAAGAACTGCTTTATATGTATAATCTTCAACCTCAATAGGTGCATTAAAAATTGCCATCGCGGCGTCCCCTATATATTTATCCAATGTACCCTCATGCTTAAAAATACATGCAGTAATCAAATCAAAATACTCATTTAATACTTCAACAACTTCTTCTGGTCTTAATGCCTCAGATAAAGGAGTAAATCCCCTAATATCTACAAACAAAACTGCAATATCTGTATTTCTTCCCCCAAGTTGAATTGTTTCCATTCCCGTATTTATAATCTGATCAACAACTTGAGGTGCAACATACCTTTTAAAAGTACCTTCTACTTTCTTCTTCTCTATAAGTGTAGTAACATACTTAATTGCCAAAACTCCAACATATAAAACAATTATGAAAATCGGCAAATAAATTACTCTTAATATGTAGCCAGCAGAATATGTTAAATAAGCAATTCCTAAATATAAAGCTATAAATAAAACTAATATTGGTAAAGACTGTTTTATTTTTAATTTATAAAATAGCAAATACAAAATAATTGAACTAAGTACTAATAATACAATTTGTAAATAAACTGGGACTTCGGTTTTAAAATCTTTATTTAATAATGCATTAATAATATTTGCATGAATTTCTACTCCAAACATCTTTGAGTTATAATCAATAGGAGTTATATAATCATCAGTAAGACCTGTTGCATAAGGTCCTATTAAAACTATCTTTCCAGCCAAATTCTCTATATCAATATCTCCATTTAAAACTTTAGAAAAAGATAATCCGTCATAGTAACTACCTGACTTTCCAGAATAAGAAATATGCCAAGTATTATTTTTATCTACTGGAGGAACGGCAATATTTGAATCTCCAATATACTCCATATATTTTTTATATATCTCGTATGCAAAACTATTAACCTCATTACCATTAACATCAATCTTTTGAATGGAATCTCTAACCATCCCATCTTTAGATAAAAATGTATTTACATGCCCTTGAACAGTATTATTTTTAAGCTCCTCAAAAGGCTCTTCATACTTAGAAATATATGAATTATTTAAATAAAAATCTCCATTCTCTTTTACTTCTAATTTAGAATCAAAATTTACCAAACTTGCAGTAACTACATTATCGTATTCACCAGTGACATTGGCGAGGTAACTATCGTTTGCCTCATCTGTTTCTCCAAAATACATAACATCTATTCCAATTACAGCAGGTCTACTTTCCTCATCTTGATTAAGCACAGAAATTAAATCTGCCATATCTGCTCTAGTCCATGTATTAAAAGGTCCCATATCGTTAAGACTCTCTGTATCTATTCCAATAACTCGAATATTGTCATCTAATACTTTTTCTTTTTGGTATAAGAAATCTTCGGCACGCATTTCTAGTCCATAAAACGAGTTCAAGCCTAAAGTCGTACCAAATACTATTAACAATATTAAAAACATTAAATCATATTTAATCCTTTTTATAGGCCCGCCCTCCTAATCAACTATTGTATAAACTGCTCCACCATCTGCATCAATACTCTTTTTACTTTCTCCATTTTCCAAAACATCAATAGAATCGCCTTGTTTATTAACTTCTAAATTTCCAGAAAAATCAATTGACTCTTTAAGTCTAGCTATCCCAGTTTCAGGATCAACCTCAAAAACATATACCTTACCTTGAGAATTATCTAATTTTGTACTACTTAAGTTATCATATACTTTGTTCATTTTCTTTAATATTATCTCTTCAACAGGTGTTTCAATAATCTCTTCTGTTACTTCAATTTCGTTTTCTTCCTTTTGAGTTTCAGCTTCAACTTTTATTTCTTCAATTAATTTTTGCTCCTCTTTAATTTCCTCTTCCTCTTTTTCTTTATTAACTATTTCTGCTTCAACAAATTTCTCAACTTCAAAAACTTGCTCCTCTTCTATCTGTGCTCTTACTTCTTCATTATTATTAATCTCGTTTAATGTAAAGCTCGGAATATCTTCACCAGCAGTATTTATTTTTATAACCTCTAAATTTTGTGTGTCTTCATTTGAAACTTCATTTTTTACTATTGTACTTTTTACCTCTTCTCCGGCAATAACTTCTTTTTCCACTCCAACCGAATCTTTTACAATAACTCTACCGCTATATAGCTGTCCTCTGCTTCCTTCTTTATTTACGCTAACCATACCAGTCGTACCACGAATACCCATTGACATAGTGGAAGTCATAACATTTAGGGTTTCATCATCCTTTAATTTTTCAGTTACACTAAAAAATATTGAACCAGAAACAACTTGAATTTCATTAACTTTGTCTTTCTTTAAAATACTTATCTTTGTGTTTTGATCTAACTTAATTGATTTCGTATTATCTAAAGACAAATATGCACTAGAATTAGAAGAAGTTATAACTGTATATCCGTCAAAAATTCTCATTTTTTCATTTACACTCTGCTCTTTTCCAGTTCCACTAACTACAGATATTTTCCCAGTAAAACTTTCTAATCTAATAACCTTTCCTTCTGCTTTTTCAGCTGCAAAAGAAAAATTACACAAAAGTAGAATTGCAAAAAGCATACATAAAAAACTCTTTAATCTCATCTGTGTTCCCCCACCTTAATAATTTTCCACTTTATATATGGCATTCAAAAGCATATCTGAAACATATAGTCCGTCATCTGCAAGTAAAAGTCCTCCCGGCCTTTTTAATTCATCAATTTTTAACGTACTAACATTCCCTTCCAAATCTATCTTTCTTACAGCACCATTTCCATAGTCTGAAACATATAAAATTTTATCTATATCCGCAACCAAACTCATAGGAAAATTAAATTCTGCAATATTTTTATTTCCGTCAATAAAATCCCCTATATATTCTCCGCTATTCTCGTCTTTTTCAGAACTACTACCTGCAACAGTAGTAACACTTCCATCTTTTATTGCTCTAATTCTTTGATTTCCTGAATCACATACATATAATGTATTATTTGCATATAATAAACCTAAAGGCGAATTAAATTTCGCGTCTAAAAGTTTCCCATCTTTATAGCCTGCACCAACACTGCCCGCATAGGTCGTAACATTTCTATTTAAATCAATCTTTCTAATTACGTTATTACCTGTATCTGCAACATAAACGTTTCCGTCTAAATCTACTGCTACTCCCGTTGGATTATAAAAGTTTGCTTCACTTGCTTTTCCATCTTTATAACCAGCTTGTTTTGTTCCAGCATATGTAGTGGTATAGCCCTCATTATTAATAAATCTAATCATATTATTATTACTGTCTGTAACAAAAAAACCGTTGCCGGCTTTAGATATATACGAGGGAGAATCAAATAAAGCGTCTGTTCCATCTTTAAAACTTCCGATTGCTTTATTGTACTCATCTCTACCAATATCTTTGCCAGCAAAGGTACTAACATTTCCACTCTCTATACTTCTAATCATATTACTATTTTTATCTACTACAAATATTGTATCATCTTGTTTAGTCAAACCCAAAGGGGAAGAAAATGAAGCTTTAAGTAACTCTCCATTTTTACTTCCCTGCTCTAAATTTCCCGCAAAAATCTCTACAGTTTTAATATAATCTGTGGTATATAAATTACCAATCATACAAATAGCTTCAGCAATAGTAATACTATCTCTTGGTCTTACTGTATTGTCTGGATAGCCATTAATTATATGAGCTCTAACTACACCTTTTATATACGGTAGTGCCCAAGGAG
>JAEEXS010000110.1 GCA_016287855.1 Clostridia bacterium | reverse complement strand
GAGGCAGAAGAGTTTATAGTATATTGGTTACCTAAACTAGAAAGTAATAAATACAACTATATACGATTTGCAACAATGGAAGAGATAAATAAAAATATGCCATTAGAATTTTCAGTTGAACCAGATACAATAATAAGAGTTTTGATGCAATATAAAGGGTTAGATAAGCCAATAGAAGTAAAAGAACAAGAATTAGTTACCCCTGAAAGAAATGGTTTTGCAGCCGTTGAGTGGGGTGGTAGCGAATTAAAATAATAGAAAGTAAAACAGCTCAAATTTGAGCTGTTTTTTTGTAACAATTTTTTGGTTTGACATCATATCAATATTATAGTATATTTTTAGCGTAATAAGTTTTACAAAAGAGAGGGGAACTTTTATAATGCAAGACAATATATTTGTTCGTATTTTGTTTCTGATATTTTTAATTGCGGTAAATGCATTGTTTGCAGCATCAGAAATCGCAATTATTTCTTTAAATGATGGAAAAATAAAAAAACTTGCGGAGGAAGGAAATAAAAAAGCGAAGCAGATTGCAAAACTTGTTTCTGAACCTAGTAAATTTTTAGCTACAATTCAAGTTGGTGTTACTATTTCTGGTTTCTTAGCGAGTGCGGTAGCTGCTGAAGGTTTTTCAGGAAGAGTTACAAAGTTACTTCATCCGTTAGTAGATAAATACGTATCTGAGCATGTTTTAGCGGTAATAGTTTTGGTAGTTATAACTTGTATTTTATCTTATTTTACTTTGGTATTCGGCGAACTTGTGCCAAAGCGTTTTGCTATGCAACATTGTGAAGGCGTATCTATGGCAGTAATAGGTTTTTTGACGGTGTTTGAAAAGATTGCACGTCCATTTGTAAAGTTTTTAACAGCATCTACAAATGGTGTAATAAGGTTGTTTGGTGGGGACCCTAACGAAACTTCTGAAAATGTTACAGAAGAAGAAATTCGTATGATGGTAGATTTAGGAGAAGAAAAAGGAACTATTGAAGTCGGCGAAAAAGAGATGATAGAAAATGTTTTTGACTTTAATAATATAACTGCAGCTGAAGTTATGACTCATAGAAAAGATATTGTAGGAATATCTAAAGATGCTACGTTAGATGAGATTCTTGAGCTTATGGAAGAGGAAAAATATACGAGGTTTCCTGTATATGAAGAGGATATAGATAATATTATTGGTATGCTTCATTCTAAAGATGTTATAAAATACTTAAATGAGAAAAATAAATTGAGTTTTAAAATTGATGATATAATAAGACCTATATATTTTGTTCCTGATTCAAAAATGATAGATGATATTTTTAGGGAACTTCAAAAGAACAAAATGTACATGGCAGCCGTTGTAGATGAGTATGGCGGAACTGCTGGGATACTTACAATAGAAGATTTAATGGAACAATTAGTTGGTAATATATTTGATGAATATGATGCTGAGGAACCAGTTGATTTTGTAAAGATAGATGAAAATACTCAATTAGTAGATGGTACTGTTAACTTAATTGAAGTTGAAAAGAAGTTTGATAAAAAGCTCCCTGATGACGAGTATGATACTCTAGGTGGCTTTATTATGGGGCATCTTGGCTTTGTACCTGAAGAAGGAGATAGACCACAATTTGAATACAACGGACTTTTGTTTAAGGTTGAAGAGGTTGTTGAGAAACGTATTACAAAAGTAAAAATTTGTGTTACTGGTGAAGAGGCAGACGAATTAGATAAAGAAGATTAAATTTGAAAGGAACTTACTTATGGAAGTTAGATTGCAAAAATATCTTGCCGATGCTGGAATTGCTTCGAGGAGAAAAGCAGAGGAGCTTATACAAAACGGAAGAGTTAAGGTGAATGGTAAGATTATAACTGAATTAGGTGTAAAAGTTGATACTACTAAAGATAAAGTTGAGTTTAATGGTAAGGTAGTTAAAGTTGAAAAGAAAAAAATCTACATACTACTTAATAAGCCAGCAGGATATATTTCTGCAGCTAAAGATCAGTTTGATAATCCATCAGTACTTCATTTATTAAAAGATATAAAAGAACGACTTTTCCCTATAGGAAGACTAGATAAAGATACAACCGGTGCTTTAATATTGACTAATGATGGAGATTTATCTTTTCATCTTACTCATCCAAAGCATGAAGTTAGTAAAACATATATAGCTGAAGTAGTAGGTTGTCCAACTGCTGAAGAAATGCGTTCTTTTATGAAGGGTCTTATTATTGATGGTAAAAAGACGTACCCAGCTAAAATTAGAATAGTAAAAGAAACAAAGAAAAATTCAATCGTAGAAGTTATTATCCACGAGGGAAGAAATAGGCAAGTAAGGAAAATGTGCGAAGAGATAGGTCATAAGGTAATAACTTTACATAGACAAGCTATTGGAAAAATAACAGTAGATGGAGTTAAAGAAGGTAGTTATAGATTTCTTACGGATAAAGAAGTTCAAGAATTGAAAAAGTAAAAAGATACCCCTGCACCAGTTAGACTGGTACAGGGGTAAATTTTACATTTTCTCAGCCGAGAGGGTGGCCTCACCGGCTTCATTCGGGGTCACCTGGAATCCCTTGGCGAGGATGGAGATGAAGCCCTTTTTGAATTCGTTCATCTCTCTCTCAGAGGGTTTCATAGCAATCCACTCCTGCCATTCCGGGGTGTTCGAGGCATCGAGCTTCCAGGACATGTCGCCGGAGGGAGAAGTGATGCAGATGGCAACATTTTCCGGAGATTCTTCAAACCTCAGCTTGCAGGTTCCATAGCGACGCAGGGTCTGATAGGCGGATTCAAATGCCGTTTGCATATAGGCCCTGGCAGCTCTGACTCCGGCCAGATTACCGCGGCTTACTTCCTTGGAAAGTTCTGCCTTGAAATACTCTTTGAAGTTGTCACTCATTGTTATTATCCTCCTTTTTTGATAGACGTCTTATTTTACATTACTTCCCTAAACATGTAGCGCGAGGGTTTGATTTGGAGCTCTTTGCTGAGTCCACACCAGAATCCGTTTTGAAAGGCGATGGACGTTTTCCCCGGGTTTTCACGTGGGGTAAAGTAAGGCACGCTCCTCGTATCAGAAAGATACGGAGAAGATGCTCCCACATCACTGGAGCCGATCCATGCGTTGCATGGCCCTACGCCTATCCATGCAGTTTTGCCTTTTCCCTGAATTGACTGAATCTTTTCTTTCAAACTGGGCAGTAAAGCTTCCGCGATGGATTCTCCGGCAAAAAAGTCGGCTATTTCTTTGCCGGATGGCTGAGCGGTTTTTTTCATGTATTTTCCTCCCTCTCTCTGTATTTTACGTCCGTATATGCTATTACCTATACCCTCCCATAGTTAAAAACCACATACATTATATCACAGGTTTACATAAATGTAAAGAATGAGTATTTAATTTATGAATTTAATAAAGTAATAAAATTCAAGCTATGCGCATCTTGCCAAAAGGAATATGAGGTAGTAAAATATAAAAGTATTATAAAGGAGGAATTTGTATGACAAAGAAACTTTTTACATCTGAATCTGTTACAGAAGGGCATCCAGATAAAATGTGTGATGCTATTTCTGATGCAATTCTAGATGCTATATATAAGGAAGATAAGTATGCAAGAGTAGCTTGTGAAACTACTGCATCTACTGGGTTGATCCATGTTATGGGTGAAATTACTACTGAGTGCTATGTAGATATTCCTAAAATCGTGCGTGATACAATTTTAGAAATTGGATACGATAGAGCTAAATATGGCTTTGACGGAAACACTTGTGCAGTTATTACTAATATAGACGAACAATCATCAGATATTTCTATGGGAGTAAATAAAAGTTTAGAAGAAAAAAATTCTGAGTTTAAAAGTTTAGGTGCCGGAGACCAAGGTATGATGTTTGGATTTGCTTGTGATGAAACACCAGAACTTATGCCTATGCCTATTTCACTTGCTCATAAATTAGCTAAACGTCTTGCTGATGTTAGAAAGAATAAGATATTAGATTACTTGCGTCCAGACGGGAAAACTCAAGTTACAGTTGAATACGATGAAAATGATAAACCAAAAAGAATAGATACTATAGTAATCTCAAGCCAACACTCTCC
>JAEEXS010000109.1 GCA_016287855.1 Clostridia bacterium | reverse complement strand
GTATAAAAGAAGCAAGTGGAAACTTTACTCAAATTGCTGAAATAGCAAGTCTTTGTGGAGACGATTTTTATATCTACTCTGGAAATGATGATCAAGTTGTACCTATGCTTGCGCTAGGTGCAAAGGGTGTTATTTCTGTATGGGCAAACGTAGCACCAAATGATGTACATACAATGGTAGAAAGCTTTTTAGAAGGAGATATAGAGAAAGCAAAGCAAATACAGCTAAAAGCAATACCATTAATAAATGCATTATTCTCAGAGGTAAATCCTATTCCAGTAAAAGAAGCGGTAAGACAGCTTGGGTTTGACGTAGGAAAATGCAGATTACCACTTATTGATATGAGTGAAGAAGGGCAAGTAAAAATTTCAGAAACGTTAAAAGAATATTTTGATTAAAATTTGACTTAAATTTTTTCTTATGATATCATGAGGTATAGATTTTTTGGGGGTAAGAATATGTTTTTACATTTAGGAAATGATGTATATATTTCTGAAAAAGATATAATTATGATAGGAAATCTAGACACTGCAACGGTATCTAGATATACTAAGTCTTATTTAGAAAAATGTGAAAAAGCTCATTTGATTGAAACAGTTTGTACAGATATTCCTAAAACTTTTGTTGTGTCTAGAAAAAAAGACAAAGACAAAGTATATCTTACTAATATTTCTTCTGGCACTTTGGTAAAAAGGTCAGAAAATAGTATGCTTATATAATACAAGGAGGATTAATTAAAAATGAGTGACGAAATTTTAGATACAGAAATAAAGAGTCAAGAATTTGCAAAGGAAAAAGAAGATCATTACGATGAATCGCAAATTCAAGTACTAGAAGGGCTAGAAGCTGTTAGAAAAAGACCTGGAATGTATATTGGCTCAACTTCATTAAGAGGACTACATCACTTGGTATATGAAATTGTAGATAATAGTATTGACGAGGCTTTAGCTGGATATTGTGATACAGTTGATGTTACTATTAACGAAGATAATTCTGTAACTGTAATAGATAATGGACGTGGTATTCCTGTAGGAATCCACCCTAAGATGGGAATACCTACTGTTGAGGTAGTTTATACTATACTTCATGCCGGCGGAAAATTCGGTGGAGATGGATATAAGGTTTCTGGAGGACTTCACGGCGTTGGTGCGTCTGTTGTTAATGCGCTATCTGAATGGGTTGAAGTTACTGTATATAAAGATGGAAAAATCCATAAACAAAGATATGAAAGAGGTAAACCTGTAACTAAATTAGAAGAGTTAGGAACAACAGATAAACACGGAACAGAAGTTACATTTAAACCAGACCCTGAAATATTTGAGGATACGGTATTTGTAACTGATACTTTGATTCAACGTTTGAGAGAGCTTGCTTTTTTAACTCGTGGAGTAAAGATTATTGTAACAGATAAACGCCATGTTGATGAAGAGGGAAACGTTTACCAAAAAGTTTTCCACTATGAAGGCGGAATAGTTTCATTTGTTGAGTATATAAATAAAGGAAAAACTTTCTTACATGAAAAACCTATGTATTTCTATGGGGAAAGAGAAGATGCAAATGTTGAAATAGCAATGCAATATACCGACGGCTTTTCTGAATGTATTTACTCATTTGCAAACAATATAAATACTTTAGAGGGCGGAACGCACTTAATGGGATTTAAAGTTGCTCTTACAAAAGTATTAAATGACTATGCAAGAAAATATAATATATTAAAAGAAGCAGATAAAAACTTACAAGGTGATGATGTAAGAGAAGGTCTAACCGCTATAATTAGTGTAAAATTACATGAACCTGAATTTGAAGGACAGACTAAAACAAAACTTGGAAATAGCGAAATAAGAGGATTAGTAGAAACTGTAATGAATGAAAAATTAGCAGCTTATTTAGAAGAAAATCCAGCTGTTTCTAAAGCTATATTAAATGAATGTTTAACCTCTGCTCGTGCTAGAGAAGCTGCTAGAAAAGCTAGAGAACTAGTAAAGAGAAAAAGTGCGTTAGAGTCTATGTCACTACCTGGAAAGTTAGCCGATTGTTCTGAAAAGAATTCTGGTAGAACAGAGTTATATCTTGTCGAGGGAGATTCTGCAGGAGGATCTGCAAAACAAGGAAGAGATAGACGTTTCCAAGCAATATTACCTCTTTGGGGTAAAATGCTTAACGTTGAAAAAACAAGAATAGATAAAGTATATAATAACGATAAAATGCATCCGGTAATAACAGCATTAGGGGCAGGAATTGGTCCGGAATTTGATATCAGCAAAATAAGATATGATAAAGTAGTATTAATGGCCGATGCCGATGTCGATGGTGCTCATATTCGTACGTTACTACTAACATTCTTCTTTAGATATATGAGACCACTTATTGAAGAAGGACATGTATATATAGCTCAACCACCTCTATATAGAGTAACAAAAGGAAAAGAGCATATATACTGTAATACAGATGAAGATTTAACTGTAGCAATGGAGAATGTAGGAGGAGAAGCTGACAATATCCAAAGATACAAAGGTCTTGGAGAAATGGATCCTGAGCAACTTTGGGAAACAACTATGAATCCTGAGACTAGAACAATGTTAAGAGTTTCTATAGAAGATGCTATTGAGGCAGATAAGATTTTCTCTGTTCTAATGGGAGATAATGTTGAGCCACGTAGAGAGTTTATTCAACAAAATGCTCAAAATGTTATTAATTTGGATATTTAATTTGAAAAGTCAAAGAGCATTAGTTCTTTGACTTTTAATTTAAAAAGGACGTGATTAAATGCTATTGTTTACTATCGTAATACTCGTTTCCCTTATAATAGACCAAATAATAAAATTTTTCGTTGAAAATAACATGTACGGAAAAAGCATAGACATAGTTGAAAACATTTTTTCATTAACGTATGTACAAAATAGAGGAGCTGCATGGGGAATTTTTTCCGGTAACGATTGGATATTGAAAATATTCGCTCCAATACTAATAATAGTGGTAATAATTTTTGTATATAGAATATGCAAAACCAAACTTGAATTTATTTTTGGTGGGCTTATTGTAGGAGGAGCAATAGGCAATTTATTAGATAGAATAATTAGAGGATATGTAGTAGATTTTTTAGATTTTAAAATATTCTCTTATGATTTTCCAGTATTTAATATAGCAGATACATTTATAGTAGTTGGAATAATTCTTTTAATTATAGATTCATTTATTAAAAGGAGTGAATAATATGATAGCAGATAAAGATAATATTAGAGTTGATCAGTATCTAGCAGGAAGTCTTGATATATCAAGAAGTAAAGTACAAAAACTTATAAAAGAAGGTAAAGTTTTAGTAGATGGTGAAGAAATTAGCTGTAACTATATTGTTAAAACTGGTGATAATATTGAAGTATTATCAGATCTTGATTACGATATAGATATAGAACCAGAAGATATTAAACTTGATATAGTTTATGAAGATCAATATCTTTTAATTGTTAATAAAAAAAGTGGTATGGTAGTTCATCCTGGAAATGGAAATTATAGTAAAACACTTGTTAATGCTTTAATTGGATATACTGAAGATTTATCTGATGAAGGTGGTCTAGATAGAGTAGGAATAGTACATAGAATAGATAAGGATACTTCTGGAATTCTTTTAATTGCTAAAACTAATGAAGCTCATAGAATACTAAGTGATGATTTTAAAAACAAAAGAATTAAAAGAAAATATCTTGCTTTAGTACATGGGGTAATTGATAATAACAAAGGAAAAATAGTTGCTCCGATTGGAAGAAGTAAAGTTGATAGAAAGAAAATGTGTGTTACAGATGAAAATAGTAAAAATGCAATTACTAATTTTACTGTGCTTGAAAGATATAAAAATGCAACTTTGATAGAATGTATTCTTGAAACAGGTAGAACTCATCAAATTAGAGTACATATGGAATATATTAATCATCCAATTGTAAATGATCCTTTATATGGAAAAAGAAAATTAATAAATGATTATGGTCAAATGTTACATGCAGAATATTTAGGATTTAATCATCCAATTACAGGGAAATTTATGGAGTTTTATAAAGACCCTGAAAAAGAATTTAACGATATATTAGAAATGTTTAAAAATTCATAAAATAAACTGTTGACATTAATCTAAAAGCATATA
>JAEEXS010000108.1 GCA_016287855.1 Clostridia bacterium | reverse complement strand
AATTAAATGGGCCAGCAGCTCGAAGTTATGAAAAAAGCCATTTTGCACAAAGTTTATTTGGTCATGCTTTAATGTTTCTTAAAAATAATTATTTACACCTACCATCTGAGGATGTTTCTCATTTGCTAAGCGAAATAAACAGCTCCTCTTTTTTTAAAGACCTTACCTCGAAGCCTTATAGTAAAATGGATGCTTATGAGTGTAATTTTATCTACCAATATTGTGAAACCGTCTTAAAAATCAAATCTATTATTACTCCCGATGAATTAAGAGATGATGAAGTTATTAAGCAATTTTGGAATGGTAAAATTGAAAATCCTAAAATACTGAGTTTGATTTTACAAAATACTTCCATTAACTCACTTATGGATTTATTACATGCAGAAAAAGATTTTTCTAGAGATGGTTTTATTAAAAGCTTGTCTGAACATTTTCAAGACACTGGTATGTCTGATAAAAGTATCGCAATTATAATGACTCATGTATTTAAATCAAAAGCCATTCCTTATCATTATGCACTATTCTTAACACAAATAGATATGCCAAATGATATCTTTGTGTTTAGTGAAAGTCCTCATTCAAAAAAATTTCCTTGGTTAAAAGAATATACAGCTTTTGATAGCCTAAAAGAATGCCAATCACAGCTTGAAAATGGAAGATTCCCATTCTTGCCTGCCGAATACTATATGAGAAGAATAGAAAATGAATGTAATTCTTTGGATATAGTGACATCATCCGATTCTTCCACTTCCATTGATCCCATCTTGTTAATAAATATATCTACATTAATGAATTCCGACTTTTATTCACAAGACGAGAAATCCCGTATAAGTACTACTCTAAGTCATAATCATATCTATCTGCCCCAACCCGATTCGTTTGAAAAATCTGATACTCCAACCGAAACCCAAACCAAAATCAAACAATCTCTATACGCTGGTCAATTAATTCCAGTAGAACTTGCCCAGAAAATAATATCCGATGATTTGTCAAATACCAATCCAATCGTCAGTAAAGAAGTTCTTAGAGCAAGCATGCAAAGCATTATTTGTTCCATTTTAAACGATAATGGAATTGATATTCAAAACAAAGTATTCGTTGGAAAAGATACAAGCACTCGTGGATACCATAATAAAGTAGCCAAAGCAATTTGGATAAATGATTCCATACTAGAAAAATACTTAAAATCAAAAAATAATTCTGACAAAATATCCACTCTTATAACAATGTTTCATGAAATGAAACACGCTATTCAATATCACAATATCTCCATTGGAAAAATTGACTTTTTAACATATAACTTCATAAAAGAAGATGTTATTGAGCAATTTGATTCCAAATTCTATGAAGAAAATTATGAATCTTTTTTTGTAGAAACTGACGCAAGAATAGGTGGTATTGAGGGCACTTTAGATTTTTTAAAAACATCATGTCCAGATTTACATAATCATGTAAAAAGCTATTTAGAGGCTAAAATAGCTCAGGAAAAGGAAAAACATGGAATAGATGTTGATTTTCAGAAAAAATTTCCTATTGGAAATAAAAAAACAATTAGTATTACAGATTATGTTGGACTTTTGATTAAAAACAATCCTCAAATTATACAAAATGAACCAATACTTCAAATTGAATATAATACAGATGGAAATCAAAAAGATATAGCCACACTATTAGATGAATTTGATCAAAAAGCATCTACCGCTCCATCAAACTACCAAGATTTATACTCAATCTATGCAGGATTGCTTATCCAAAAACAAGACTCTATTCCAAAAGACAATCCTAAACTAGCACAAAGAGTATCTACTTTTTTCAAAGATGAGCACGCTCTAATTACAATGCAAGATATGCAACAGTACTATTCTAGTGCTAGTAAGCATTCTCTTCAACAATTATACTTAAACATTATTTCAACACCTTTAAAAAACAATCCGGAGGCGATAATAGATGATAACTACACAGGACCGCAAGGCCCTAACTGATATAAGTATTATAATTCAGATGATGCCTATCTCTATGCGTGAAAAAATAAATGATAAGTTCATAGAATTTATAGAAAACAACAAATCTTCAGATTATGTGTCAACTATTAATAAAACCATTCCATTGAGAAATCAACAATTAAGTCAAAAAACTCAAGAATGGCTTGCGTTAATATATAGGGATTGTTTGTGTTCTCCTGATAAGCGAAACGAAATGCTTCAAAAAGAAAAGGAAGAATTCCAAAATGAAAAACCATATAAGTTTAAATTTGACACTAACGAAAGTGTATATAACGAGCCAACTACTCAAACTACATCTCTAATTGTATCCACTCACAAAAGTATTTTTTTCAAAAGAATACTAAACAAAATAAAAAATTGGTTTAAGACAAAATCATGACCACCAGTAAACTGGTGGTTTTTTCAAGCTAAAAGTGCCAACAAAAAAAATCCATACCTATTGGTATAGATTTTTGGTGAGCCATAGAGGGATCGAACCTCCGACCGTCAGATTAAGAGTCTGCTGCTCTACCAGCTGAGCTAATGGCCCTTATTTGTACAACAACAAGTATAGCTTGTTTTACATTGTTTGTCAAGATAAAAAATAAAGTCTAAATACTATCGCGATATTTAGACCTTATCTTATATATTTTAATTTGGTTTATTTTGTTGTTGATTTTGCGGTGTTTGTGGTTGTTGTGGAGTTGTTGGTGCAGGTGTTGGTGTGGCTGGAGCTGGTGCAGGTGCTGGTGCAGCTGGTCCAACATGTACAATAGTATCCATAGCATTATATACATCATTTGTAATTACTTCGCTTGATATTTTTGTACCATTTTGCCATAGTTCTTTATATGTAGTAACTCTTTGTCCAGAGTGTCCTGCTTGTACTGTAACGCTTTTTCCTGGTGCTAATGATTTATCAACTTCCGTTATTGTTCTTCCTGCTATTCTTGAAGTAATAACTGGTGTTATAACAACAGTATATTCATTTTCTTCTTGAATTCCATATATACTATATGTTATTGTGCCACCACCCATTGAAGTAACTATCTTAATTGGATATTTTCTAGAATTTCTAAATTTAAAATCTTTTATTCCATATACAACTGTTGCATCTTTTCCACCTGGTAAATATGAAGTTGTAAATTGATGATTATATCTTTCTACTATTTCTAAGTTAGCAAGTAATGCTGCATCATACATTGTTGAAGATACTTGGCATATACCTCCTGCTAATCCATCTACAACTCTTCCATTTTCATATACTTTCGCATCTTTATAGCCTTCTTCAACTGTTCTTTTTCCAACCACTTGGTTAAAAGAAAAAACTTCTCCTGGCATTATAACAACATTATTGGTTTTGTTTGAAGCAATCTTTAAATTGTTTGTTCTACTTACATTTGATGCATCGTAATTTGTTGAAAATGTAGATATCTTATATGGAAAAGCTTCTAACCCAATATCATTTATTGTAATCTCTGGTTTTGTTATTGTAAGTGGAAAACTATATTCTTGTTTATCTTGTCCATCTACTTGAGCTTGTGCTTCTTCTGCTGAAATAGCTAGCTTTACACCATTTTTTTCTTTTGTCAAAGAAAATGGTTCTTTTACATAAATTGCATTTACTGGTTCTGTATATATTGCTTCTCCAATTTTTTGCATATCAATTTTATCAGCTTGTTTTTGATATGTATTTACTGTTATAGTATATGGTTCTTGAGATTCTTTTATTTCATTATAATTTCTACCAATTATATTATTTACAATTTCATCTTTAACTTGATCAAGATTTATTGCTAACCCATCCTTTCCTTTGCTAACTATAAGTGTTGCACCATCTATCTCATAAGCTGGTTCAACTACTGAATTTGTTATTTTGGATTGTAATGATTTAATTTTACTTACAGCTTTATCTTTGTCATATCCATATTCAACTTTAATATTGTCGCCCATTAAATATGCTTTAACCACATCATAATTTGCTATGAAAATGTTGTCATTTCTACCAACTGAATATGCCAAATCTATTGCTTTTGATACATTATATCCAAATGCAATATCCTCAGATGAACACTCTTCTATCAAGTCTTCATATTTCAAATTAATATTAACATTTAATTCTTTAACCAAATTATCAATCCACTTCTTAGTAGCATCTTCTTTGGTCAAATTAGACATATCAATATTCTTGATTAGTACACCTTTAGCTATCGTATCTTTCTTACCTTGCAAAAC
>JAEEXS010000107.1 GCA_016287855.1 Clostridia bacterium | reverse complement strand
TTATATACCTCTAACATCGATTATATAAATATGCGGCTCTTCATCGCCTGGAGTTTCATATACAAGATTTCCTAGCTCTAACCATGTATCCAAATTCGTACCGGTTTCATAATAAACATACGAAATATTATACTTTTTAATTATAGCTTTCAATTCTTCTACATCAGTAGAATCATAAAATTTACAAACATTATTCCACCTTTCATCCTCTTCTGGAGGCACTACATAATCACTACCAGCTCTCCATAGCCATTCATGCCCATGCCACCCTAATACAGTTGGATTACCCGTAAGTACAGATACTTTTCCATAATGATTAAAACTTCCACTAGTTTTTTCCAAAATAATATCTTTTCTATCAATATTCTCTTCAATCCATTGCATCGCCAAATAATCAGAATGATGATAATTTTCCATATAAGATTCTGTAGCTGCCAAACTCTTAGGTACTCCTTGACTATATACAGTCTGCGCTTGAATTATAGCATTTATTCCATACCCAAAAGTACTTAAAAAAGGAACTAACATAACAATATTAAGAATCTTAAATGCCTTGCTTTCTTTTTGTAAAATTAAATAAACAATAATATAACTAACCGCAATATCAAACAAAATATCTGCTTGGTAGCATAATTTATAAACTGTATTGGCTCTTGCAAAATCATCTCCATAAATATCTTTTACATAAACTAATTCAGATATTAAAACAAGTCCAAAAGCACAGCAGCCTGTTATAAAAGCAAATATTTCCCCAGGTTTTAATTTATCTATATACGAAAAGCCTTCTTTAAAAAATTTCCCTTTTCCTTTACTTTTTATGAAATTTAAAATTAAATAAGAAATATATATTATCACGCAAAATGTAGGTAACCCCCACAATACAAGCATTTTATATAATGGAGAATGTAAGTTAGCAAAATGAACCTTTGTAGCACTCGTATAAAAATCCATTGTAAATGGTAACGATGCCAAAAATTGTATCAAAAATATTTCCATTAACTCTGTCAATGTAATAAAAATATTTTCCACACTAAATTTATATTTCCTAAAATTAGCAAATACTAGTGTAATACCCACAAATACGAAATATATAGGGAAATCCCAATAATTAGTCATCTTTTGTATTGCAATAATAATCCCAATTAATATTAAATTAGGACACAATAATCTGCCTTTTATACCTCTTTTCTCATCGTCCAATAATATCTCCAAAGCTAATGCAATCATCAAAAATACAAAAATTGTATTTGCATGATGCGCATGCATATCTGCTGTTACATTAGAGGCCGGAATGATTTCATTAATCGTCTTATCATCAGTTTCAGGTCTATACCCTATATACCTAGTATCCTCAGTCCAAAGATACATAGTATCTTCACCTTCAGGAAATAACTTAGTTCTATCCACAAAAAGATTATATATAGGGAAATATAATGTTCCACCTATACATACTGCTAAAGCAGTTAGGGTAGCAACTATACCTGGAATAAACTTTGCTATCTTTCTACTATCATCCTGTACCAAAAACTTTCCTAAATTATACCCTATAGAAAGTGGCAAAATAAAAGTACATGAATTTATTAAAACTATATATAAATTAAAAGCTTCGTTAACTCTGGATAACGATAATTTCGCCATAAAACTTGCAACATAATGGCCAAAATAATAATAGTTAATAATATATCCAGAAAACCACATATCTTGAGCGGGCAAATACTCAGTAAGAAGAAATTGATTTAAAAATCCATAATTCATAAATTTTTCTGTACTCTCATCTACTCCTGGTGAAAAGCTTCTAAGATGTCCCCAAAAAATAAGTACACACAAGAATAAAACTTCTAGTCCTAATATCCTAATCCAAAACTTTTTATCAAAACTCATCTTCTCCCTGTTTCTCAAGAAAACAATCAAATTAATAATAGCCAAAACAAAAACAATAATATAACAATTAAGACTTGTATATTTTAATATTTTTAAATATGATAAAAACCAAACTAACCAAGCAGAAATTCCAAGTCCTATAATCTTAGAAAACATCCAACCTTTATCATAAAACTTCTTAAAAATTATTGAGGTCATTGGGAAAAACACAATTCCCAAAACAAGCATCACAAAATAATATTTAACAACATATAGTAGATTTTCCATAAATATATCCTCTCTTAACTTTTATTATTAATTATAACATTTTGAAATATTAATTGAGAATATATTTAACAAAAATTTTAATTTTTTATTTGCCTTCCTTCATGGTTAATAACATAATTATCCCTATAAATGAACTCTGAAACTGGTTTAAAATTAAATCCTTTCTTCTTAAGCTCCTTAATAACCTTATCTAAAACATTTGCCGTATCTTCCGTACCATTATGCATCAAAATAATAGAACCATTTTTAGTCCTATTAAGTACTCTATTTAATATATTTTCACTCCCCAAGTTCTTCCAATCCAAGCTATCTACATCCCACTGAATAGTATAAAAACCAAGCTCCTCAGCCGCACTAATAACATTATCATTATACTCTCCATAAGGAGCTCTAAATAAATTATTAGTTTTACCTGTCAATTTTTCAATTTTATCATTTGCATTTTTAATCTCTTTTTTTATGTTTTCATAAGTAAGCGAAGCAATATGAGGATGAGTATCTGAATGATTTGCAACGTCATGCCCCTCTTCCACCATTCTCTTTATAATATCTGGAAACTTTTCTGCCCACTCTCCTAAAACAAAAAAAGTAGCCTTAACCTTATTTTCCTTTAAAGTATCTAATATACTTGGCATATCCTCTGCTCCCCAAGCACAATCAAATGTAAGAGCAATATCGTTATTAGTCGTTTCTATTGAATAAATAGGAAGTTTTTTAGAAGTATTTGCAACTGTCGCAATAATATTCGTAGCCACCCTTCCAGCAAGTGCAAAAATAAAACCAAAAACAGCCAATGCACAAATATATCTTATTATCTTCCACTTATTAAACACATATAGCTTCATAAAAAACACTCCATTCCGCATAATCTCTTTAAAACAAATTTATGCGAAACAATACTATTTAATACCTATTTATTTGAATAAAAAAGGTGTCCATCAAAAGTCTAAAATAGTCTTCTAATGAACACCCTTATTTATTTTACCTTTCCAGCACTATCCAGCCTACACTGTCATCATATTTTTCTTCAAAACCAGACTTTTGAATGCGAAAAATTGCAAGAGGAGCACAATAAGGCAACCTGAAATATGAACCGGAAGCCTTAGCATATTCGTATGGTCCTACAGATATGAGTTTTAATGTATTTGCTAAATCACAAAAACCATAGGAGAGATGAGAACCTGTTTCAATAATTTTGGGGTTTTCTTCAAATTGTCCATAATGTCCAAGATTACCTGAATCATCACAAACCATGTGCCACGCTCTCTCTTTATCCACTCCAGACTCTACCATCTTTTTAATAAGGACTCCAAGGAAAGCATAGTATTCCCACTTGGTTCCGATACGACTTCCTCGTTCCGGCCAAAACTCCTCAGCAATCTCAAGCCATTCAGCAAAAGAGAAACCAACCGCCGGTTTCTTTCCAGGCACGAACTGAATATCTCCATCCTCGTCCATTGAGGGATCATACTTGGGGCGGTAGAAATCTTCCAACTCCCCACTCTTAATTGCCTCAGTCAAAACATTCTTAACTTCTGCTTCTTGCCTGCTCTTGGGTTCATAATCCATGAAATCATCCTGAAGAGAGAGTTCTGAAGCTTTAATCAGGACAAATTCATCCATTCTCCTCGCCACGTCGACGACCAACTTGCACGACCCGTCTTCTAAGACTTCCGCTTTAGTTATCCGGCCTCCTTTGACCTTGAACTCCAGCTCAACTGTTCCTGCTTTCATTATCACAAGACCTCCATATAGTAAACATATGTTATATTTTATCACGTTTACATAATTAAGTCAATGCATAAAAATAAACTAGAGGTTTCCCCCTAGTTTATTTTATTCTAACATTTTTGCGTACATTTGCGGTTGAGGTTTTGACATATTCTCCTTAATCTCTTGTGGCATAAATGTCCTAACCTCTGCAATTACCTTACAAATATCAATAGCATCCTTATAATCACCATCAATAATTTTATTAATTATTAACTCTAATGACTCTTGACAAGCTGGAACATTTAACTCTTTACTCAACCTATAAAACCATCTCATATCTGACAATATATCTATTCTTTCTTCTTCCGTAAG
Source organism: Clostridia bacterium (assembly GCA_016287855.1). Classification (GTDB taxonomy): domain Bacteria; phylum Bacillota; class Clostridia; order TANB77; family RGIG9151; genus RGIG9151. Next base: position 22 of record JAEEXS010000107.1, on the reverse strand, counting down.
AATTTTCGAATCAATAAACTTA
>JAEEXS010000106.1 GCA_016287855.1 Clostridia bacterium | reverse complement strand
GAATTGTTTCTATGCCTTATCGTTTCCACGTCGACGCTCTTGACAACGGTAGGTCCAATGCTATACTTATTGATCATCGAATAAAAAAAAAACGACTAACAATAGGCATAGCATTGGTAAGGAATTCCGCAAGCCCCACAAAATAAGGATACAGGAAAGAAGACTTCAGTTTATGAAATATATATTCAGTTAAATGCCTTCTTTCCTCCGAATTAAAATCCAATATTTCAAATATTGTGCTTCCGCCAAGAAGGATATACAATACGTAAAAATTAATATTATCTTCAAAATCTTTTTCAGATTCAATGAGAACATCCAAAGATTTTTGTTCAACAATAAGAGAAAAATTAATGAAAAGATCATCAATAAAACTAATATATTGAGGTCTTAAATCATTAAATTTAGGACATGAAAGTACCCAATGGATAAAACTAGGAATACCAAAGCCACAACAAGGACAACAGGAAGGACAATCTGGAGATACACTATTAATTTTGATATAGATGTTCACATCAAATTTGAATCCGCATTTAATACGACCAATCCAAAATTTTTTATAGAAGCAATGTAATTTTTTTTTTTTTTTTTTTTTTTTTTTTTTTTTTTTTTTTTTTTTTTTATAGCAGTCGGTTAGGACATTACTTTATTGAATTTTAATACTTAGGATGTTACATAGAAATAAAAGAATACATGTGATAGAAATAAAAATATGTAAAAAAAGGATTTAATTGGAGACATATAAAAAAAACTAATACTAAAAATAGAACTAAAATTAAAAAGCCATGATATGGAAATGGAGTCCTTGCATATAGAAAAAGACCAAAAAGGCGGCTTGGAAGAAAAAGTCCACAAATTCCAGAAAGATAACTTAGTAGATCTGAGTCCCAAAAACGATAGATTAGTCCATAGATTCCAGTTGTTCCTAAATTAGTATGAATTACTTCCATTAGTGTAAGAATTTCGATGCAATTACTATAACTCAAAAGCCAATAAAGAAGTGAAGAATACAATAAAAAGATAGGATAGATAATATTGTAATACATAACCGAGCTTCCAGATAGAAATTGTGATCCCTACTGGTTGCATTGACCCTTCTGGTCTGTCTTACTGTATTATCAGCTTTGACGCTCTTGGTATGTTCAAGTTTATACCTATCGAACAGTAAACGTTTCCGTTCAGCGACGATAGGTACCATCATATTGAGATAAGAGATAAGTTTGATCATATAAGGGATGTGAGAATATTCACCAGAGTCAATCTGACACTTGAATATTTTGGCCCACTCCGCATTTGAGAAAATTTTATTATTATCAACTAATCTTCCACCAAGAAGGAAGTAAAAAACAGTTCGAATTTCATACACTGTATATGAAGAAACAAAGTTTCTATTTACTAAACTATGTATATAGCGATTTTCTATAGCTAATGGGGATGATCTAGCTGCTCCAATATGTCTAAAACTTGATTGTCGATCAAAGTTAGGATTGGAAGCAGAATGAAATTTTTTAAAAAACTCAAGAATCTTAACTGTATTTCCTAGTCTATTAATTCTAATGCTATTTAATGCGGGACAAACCATAATCCAATGCATAAAAGATTGCGTACCACCTTTGCAACATGGACAATATTTTGGAGTTTCTTCGCTAACAAAACCAGCTGCAATTGCTACAGCAGCGTTTAGTTTATAGCCACATCGAATTCTAAGTAACCATAAGAAACCAAGAGTAAGTTCCGGGTATTGCACCGACTTATTGATATAGCATCTAGTAGATTCAAAATGATTATCTTTGTATATTTTAGCTTTAGAGGAGTTATTAAAGAGATCCCTGTCCCAATAAAAGTTTTTGATCTCTTTTTCGTTATTAAGTTTACGGCTAGTGAATTTACCATCAAGTGATTTGGATTCTTTAGCCCAAGAGTAAAAATAGTTCATTTTAGGAATATTATTAACGAGTATGCCAATGATACACTGAGAATTTTTCCATTTTTTAAAGCATTTTACCTGGGCAATAGCACATTTAGTAGATAAGGGAGGAATGTTGAATTCTTTCGTGATAGAATATAGTGAGATGAATGAATTAGGATTATTAAAACCAGCAATCCAATAAAGAGCTAAATTGATTAATTTTTGTATTTTGTCAGTCCTTTTCTTATTAGACCCTAGGAGAGGTGCATAATAGGAAACTCTACTAATGAGAGCAGAGTTTATTAAGAGTTTTTTGAAATAAAGGGGAATACTAGTATTTCTGAGGAAACCTTTGATAGAGTAAAGCGTTCTCTGTACTTTATTATGGAGATGGGATATGATTGGTGTTAATGAAAGTTTGTTGTCAAAGGGGACACCAAGATACGTGTAACAAGAAGTTTGGGGGATTGAAATATTGTTCAATTTAAAGATCGGGTCAGGGGAGGAACCAGGATCGTTCTTTGGACGGATAACCATTGTTGCACATTTATTAATACCAAAAGACATGTGATTATTTTTGGCCCATTCGTTAACTTTCTTTAAGAGTTTAGAAAGATTTCTTCTAGAAGGTGCACATAAAACAATATCGTCAGCAAAGAGACCGCCACAACATTGGGTATCTCCAATCTGGACACCATATTTTTTACATCCTTTAAAGACATCATTGATAAACAGGTTGAACAATATAGGTGAGAGGGGACAGCCTTGTCGAACTCCTTTCTGAATATTGAAGGTATCAGAATACTTCATATTGAGACGAACATTTGCTTTCGAAGTAAGATAAAGATTTTTAATGAACTGAAGACATTTTCCTCTTATACCTAGTTCTTCGAGCTTGGTGAGGATATTATATATAGGAACTGAGTCATAGGCTTTTTTAAGATCTAAGAAGGCTAAGAAAGTATATTGACCTTTATACATTCTTCTTTGACAAATTTCTCTAATTGAAATATACAGGCTAATGCATTCTTCCTTAGAACGGAAACCAAATTGTTCTGGTCTAATGTATTTGTGTCTTATAGCGTAATCTGAAATCCTAGAGGCAACTATTTTTGCAATGATTTTAATTCCGTTATTGATTAACGAAATACCTCTATAATTGTTACAATCAGAGAGATCACCTTTTTTAGGAATCGAGACTATAGAGGCGTTGTTCCAAGCTGCGGGGAAATCACCATCCCATACTTTGTTGAATAGTAAATGTAAAAAATTATAACCATGGTTAGAGTTGTCTTCAGGGTTGGGCTGGGAAACAATTGCTTTGTAAAATTCTATTGGAATTCCATCTGGTCCAGAGGCTTTAAAGTTGGGAATCGAAAGGATAGCTTTTTGAATTTCTTCTCGGGAAATTTCCTGGTTAATATTCCATTCTTTATGCCTACGAAACAGGAGTAGTTTTTTCCAATAAGGATTGTTCCAGTACGGTTTATAAAGACTACAGTGTGTATTATCAGAAGCGAGATTTTTGTAGTGAGTATACCACACATTCAACTGATCATCAATTGAGAATACAAGGTTACCATTAGAATCTTTCACAGGTTGGTTGGTAGGGGCATTTAATACGCCTGATTTAGATGTTCTTTTAATCCAGCTCCATGTACCTCTATGGTCATTCTTAATAGCTAGTTTGCATCCAATATCAATCCAATATTGAAACTCTTCTTTTCTAAATTGGTTACATCTTTTTTTAATACCTTGACAAAGTCTTTCATAGGAGGAGATGGTTCTAATAAATTCGTCTAAGTTTTCAAGCTTGCCATATTCCTTAATCATTTTATATTTATTAACCTTAAGTTTTTGAAGCACATAGACTTTATTGGACATTCTATACTGCTGTTTTCTGACATTTTGAGTAGTGATGATATTGAGATCTTTAGCTAAAGAGTAAGAAGATTCGATAAAACTGTTGACAAGTGATTCAGTAGATTGATCCATACCATTAAAGTAATTATCCTCGAGGACACTAAAAATATTATTATCAAAAATTGAATTCCTTTTTTCTTTACATTTAATTCTGTCCCATTTAACAATCTTCTTAGGAGTAATGAAGGAATCCGATGGATAATTCTTACTATTGTAAATAATCAGTGGCTTGTGATCAGAAACAGGGTAGAAATCTACAAATTGAGAAAAAGAAATTAGTTCCAACATTTTTGAATTAACAAGGGCATGGTCAATATCAGAAGATTTAAGACCCTTAGACCAAGAGATATTTGAACCGTTTACTGGTAGTATAGACCAAGAAGTGTCAGCAGAGTTAGAAATAAACGTTTTAAGTCTATCAGTAGGACAATTATAATCACCTACCAGAATAGAAGCGTGAGAGGTGTGTTCCTTTAGCCAATTTTCTATTTCATTCCAAGCAGAAATACATT